>VGCA01000029.1 GCA_016870245.1 Actinomycetota bacterium
CGAGCTGGGCGAGCCGGGCGAGCCGGACCTGGCGCCGATCGCCTGGTCGCTCGGCGCCGCGACCGGCGCACCGGTCGCCGGCGCCGCCGCGCCAGACCCCTCCGACGCCCCGTCCACCGGTGAGTTCGTGGCCGCCGGCGCCGACTGGCAGGTGGGCGGGATCTTCCCCGCCACCGCGATGGCCGACGACGGCACGCTCGCGCTGCGTCGGGCCGACGTCCGGTGGGCCCTGGCCGACGTGTCCGCCGAGGGCGACTTCACCGTGCGGGCCGACGTGGTGTTCACCTCCGGCGCGGGCTTCGGGATCCTGTTCCGGGTCTCGACCGACGACACCGAGCGGATCACGGGCTACTCGTTCGACGTGGACCCGATCTACTCGGGCGGGGGCTTCCTCGTCCGCCAGTGGAACGACAGTCGCCAGCACTGGAAGCCGCTGGCGCACTCGCCCGTCGCCGACCCGACCCGCCTGTTCGGCACCCACCTGCTCGAGGTCGCGCTGCGCAACGACACGCTCACCGCCAGCATCGACGGCGAGCCGGTGCTGCACGTGCCCCAGCTGAGCCGGTGCTCGCTCGACGCGGGGCACGAGCCCTGCCGCGGCGGGCGCATCGGCGTGCAGGCGTGGTCGACCACCGAGGTCACGGTCGACAAGCTCCTCGTCGCCCGCCACTGACGCCTCCGCTGCGCGGGTCGGCACGGACCGATCGCGCGCCCGCGGTGACCCCCGAAGGGTCGGCGGTCGGCCGGTAGCGTCGGCCGCGATGGAGATCGAGGAGTACGCCCGCATCGCCGCGGCCGAGGACGACCACTGGTGGTACCGCAACACCCGGGCGGTCATGGCCGATCTCCTCGACCCGTGGCTGCGCAGCGACCTCGGCGGCGGCCGCGTCCTCGACGCCGGCTGCGGGCCCGGCGGCAACGGCGCGTGGCTCGCGGCCCACGGCGCGGTCGTCGGTGCCGACCTGTCGCTCGACGCGCTGGAGTTCGTCCGCGCGCGCCGCCCCGAGACGGCGCCGGTGCGCTCGACCCTCGAACGCCTGCCGTTCGCCGACGCGTCGTTCGACGTCGTCGCCGCGATCACCGTGCTCTACTGCGTCGACGACGACCGCGCGGCCACCCGCGAGCTCGCACGTGTCGTGCGGCCGGGCGGCGCGGTCCTGCTGATGGAGCCCGCGTTCTCGTGGCTCACCCGAGCCCACGACAAGACGGTGCACTCCCGCCGTCGCTACACCAGGCCCGGACTGGTCGAACGGGCCCGCATGGCCGGGCTCACCGTGACCCGGGCCACCTACGTGTACGCGTTCCTCGTCCCCCCGGCGGCGCTGCTCGCGGGCGCCGAGCGACTCCGCCCCCACGCGACGGCCGAGGCCGGCTCCGACGTGGAGCGCGGCGGGCTCGACCCGGTCTTCGCGCGCCTCGGCCGGTCCGAGCGCGCCTGGCTGCGCCGGCGCGACCTGCCCTTCGGATCGACGGTCGCGGTGGTGGCGACACGACCCGGGTGAGGCCGAGGCGCCGTCGCCGCTCAGCCCTTCCGGCGGCCCTTCAGCACCACCAGCGAGAACCACAGCGACAGCAGGTCCTTCGCGGTGGAGGCGACCGCCGGCACCCGGAAGAACTGGGACTGCCCGTGCAGACGCGGGTAGTGGTGCACCGGCACCTCGACGAAGCGGGCGCCGGCGTCCTGCAGCTTGCGCACCAGCTCCACGCAGATCACGCCCGAGGTGTGCTCGAGGGAGATGCGGTCGAGGATCTCCCGGCGGATCAGCCGGAAGTCGCAGTCGGTGTCGCGGATCCTCAGACCGAACATCAGCGAGACCGACCGGTGGTACACCCGCCCGATCACCCGACGCACGAGGTGGTCGGCGCGCCGGATCTTCCAGCCCTGCACGACGTCGACATCGGGGCCGGCCCGCTCCACGAGCTGCTCGAGCTCGGCGGGGTCGAACTGGGCGTCGCCGTCGGTGTAGAAGACCCACTCGAACCCGGCGGCGGCGAACCCCGAGAGCAGCGCGCCCCCGTAGCCGCGGTTCTGCTCGTGGGTGATCACCCGCAGCCGGGGCTGCTCGGCCTGCAGCTCCTGCAGCACCTGCGGGGACCCGTCGCTCGACCCGTCGTCGATCACGATGACCTCGCCCTCGGCCCCCACCTTGTCGATGGTGACGAGCGCGAGGTTGACCATCGACGCGATCGTCGCCTCGTCGTTGTAGCAAGGGAAGAACGCGGAGATCGACGCGACCGCCGGGTTCACAGGAGTCCGCGACACACTGCCTCGATCTCGTCGTCGGTGATCTCGGGAAAGCACGGGAACGATACGGTCTCCGCGGCCCAGCCCTCGGCTTCTGGGCACGCGGCGCGCACGAACCCTGCGTAGCCCGACTGCTGCGTGAGCGCGCGCTCGTAGTGGATCGCCGTGTCGAACGGGCGACCCGCGCGGTACGCGTCGCGATCCGACACCCGCGCCACGCACAGGTGGTACACGTGGCGGGGGTGGTCGGGGTGCCACGCGAGGTCCGGCGCCGCGGCCCGGTAGGCCGCGGCCACCGCCCGCCGCCGGGCGTTGTCGGCCGCGAGGCGCCGCAGCCCGACGCGCAGCGCGGCGGCCTCGATCTCCGACAGGCGCGAGTTCCCGGTGATGTACGGGTGGTCGTAGTCGGCCCCGCGAGCGTGGTTCCGCAGCTCACGCAGGAGCGCGGCCAGGTCGTCGTCGTCGGTGACCACCGCGCCGCCGTCGCCGATCCCCCCGAGGTTCTTGGTCGGATAGAACGAGTAGGCCGCCGCCACGCTCGGAGCGGCCGGGTCGAGCGCCCCGTGGGCCTGGGCGGCGTCCTCCAGGACGGGCAGGCCCAGGTCGGGGAGCTCGGCCGGGCGCCCGTAGAGATGGACGGGGATCACCGCCCGCGTGCGGTCGGTGACCGCGGCGGCCGCCGCGTCGGGATCGAGCCCCGCGGTCTCCCGACGCACGTCGGCGAACACCGGCGTCGCCCCGGCGGCGACGACCGCCGCCGCGGTGGGCACCGCGGTCATGGCCGGCACGATCACCTCGTCGCCGGTCCCGATCCCCATGCCCACCAGGGCGAGGCGAAGCGCCTCGGTGCCCGTCGCGACCGCCACCGCGTGGCGCCGGCCGCAGAAGGTCGCGAACTCCGCCTCGAAGGCCGCAGTCTGCGGGCCGAGGAGGAAGACGCCCGCGGCGAGCACCTCGGCGATGGCGGCCGAGAGGTCGGGCTCGAGGGCCGCGGCGCGGCGGGCAAGATCGACGACGGGGACGGGAGGCATCGGGGATCCTCGGGCTACAGGTACCGGTCCAGGTGCGCACGGTAGAACGCGACCGTGCGCTCGATGCCCTCGGCAAACGTGGTCGCAGGGGTCCACCCGAGCGTGCGCTTCGCCTTCGACGAGTCGCCGAAGTAGGAGCCGATGTCGATCGCGTCGCGGTCGGGTGGCCACGGCACCATCTCGACCGAGCCCGAGCCCGCCGCACCCACGATCAGGTCGGCGATCGTCTTCAGCGGGAGGTGCTCGTCGTTGCCGACGTTGAACACCTCGCCGACGGCGTCGCCGCACGTCGCGGCGCGCACGAGGCAGTCGACGACGTCGTCGACGTAGAGGCAGTCGCGCTCCTGGGATCCGTCGCCGAAGAGGCTGATCGGCTGGCCGAGCAGCGCCCGGCGGATGAAGATGGGGAGGAACCCCTGGAAGTCGTCGCGCAGGCGCTGGCGTGGGCCGAACACGTTGGTGAGCCGCACGACCGACGTCCGCAGCCCGTGCACATCATGGTAGAGGCGGTGGAACTGCTCGGCCGCGTGCTTGGTGATGCCGTTGACGTCGACCGGGTTGACCGGGTGCTCCTCGTCGACGGGCAGGTACTTCGGCCGGCCGAAGAGCTGGCGGGTGGAGGTGAACACCACCGTGGCGCCGGGCGCCGCCCAGCGCAGCGCCTCGAGGAACGCCACCTGGCTGCGGGTGTTCACGTCGAGGTCGAAGACCGGGTCGTTCATCGAGTCGACGTGACTCACCTGCCCGGCCAGGTTGAACACCAGCTCGGCGCCGTCGAGCGCAGCCCGCGCGGCCGGGTCGGCGAGGTCGGCGGTCACCCGCCGGACGGCCGCGCCCCCCTCGGCCTCGAGGTTGAACGGGTTCGCACCGTGGCGCGGGTAGCACGCGTCGACCACGGTGACGTCGGCGTCGGCCCGCGCGAGGGCCAGCGCGAGGTTGGCGCCGATGAAGCCCAACCCCCCGGTCACGAGACAGCGGCGGCCCGCCACGGACGCGATCGGAGTGCTCAGGGGAGGGATTCTAGGTTCGGGGCGCCGAGGGCCCCGGGACCTGCAGCCGGAACGTGGACCGGGCGACACCGTCGCAGCGGAGCTGCCCCACCACGGTCCCGTCGGCCGCGCGGGCCCACACGAGCTCGGGTGCGTCACCCGCTTCGATCGGGGCCCGGTACTCCACCTCCACCTGCCAGGGCGGGCCCGCCTCGGCCAGCCCCTCCTCGGCCAGCACGTCCTCCACCGCGGCGAGGGTGACCGCGTTGTTCACGTGCGCCAGCACGTCGACGTCGGCGGCCCGCAACGGCCAGGGCCGAGCCCGGTCCGAAGGGACCCCGGGCAGGGGCCCGTCGTCATGGCGGAGGCGGGTGCTGAGCCGCCGACCGGTGGGGATCCCGTAGACCGCCATGCGCTCCCGGTCGAGACGGGCCGGGCGGCCGTCGGGCCCCACGAACACCCACAGCGCGACCGCGTCGGCCAGCACCCGCCCGCCGACCGCGAGCGTGGTGCAGCGCTCGGCGGCGCTGGCAGCGACCCCGGAGCACCACGTCACCAGGTCGACCGGTTGCCGGAAGGCCGGGAACCCGTCGATCCGCAACGCCACCCGGCGCAGCACCCAGCCGTCGGCGAGCCCGGCCTCGGCGGCGTCGTCGGTCGCGACGTCCTGGAGGTACCGGGCCATGGCGTCGAGGCGCACGCGGCCGGTCCCGGTCACGTCGCCGAGGCGGACCGTGACCCGACCCGGGAAGGTGCGACCGCCGTGCTCCACGCCCGTCATCTTGGCGCGCATCTCGGCCCGCATCTCAACGCGCATCTCGACGCGCCCCGTGCCCGAGACCGCGCACGGGACAGGATTATCCTCCGGTCGGTGGCGACGACCCGCGCAGACTCGGCCGGCGTCGCCCGGTCGCCCGGCACCGAGGACGCTCCCGAGGCCCCGGCCCGCCGGCGGCTCCGCCCCCGCACGCGCGACGTCATCGCCCTGGGGATCATCGCCCTCGCCCTCCTGATCCCGCTGCGGGGCCTCCTGCGCAACCCGGGACCGCCGATGGAGGAGGGCTTCATGCTCACCTTCCCCGAGCGGCTGCTGCGGGGCGAGATCCCGAACCGGGACTTCCTGCACCTCTACGGGCCGGGGAGCCTGTGGGTGCTCGCCGGGGTCTACAAGGTCCTCGGGGCCAAGCTGGAGGTGGAGCGGCTGTTCGGCCTGCTCCAACAGGCGGGCGTCGCGTACGGGGCCTACTTCATCGCCCGGTGGTGGGGCCGCAAGGTCGCGGTGGCGTGCGCCCTGATCGCGATGGTGATCATGCTGCCGCCCGCCGGCCTCACCGCCTTCGCCTGGACGGGCGGCGTGGCGCTGGCGCTGCTCGGCCTCGCCGTGGGGCTGCACGCCCGGGCGACCCCCGACGACCGGCGCGGCGTCCGCCTCGCCGTCGTCTCGGGCATCCTCTTCGGGCTGGCCTTCCTGTTCCGGCTCGACCTCGTGGTCGCGTGCGGGCTCGCCGCGCTCACGCTGGTGTGGGGCGCGCCGCGCCGGCGGGTGCTCGCCCTGCTCGGGGCGACGGTCGCGACCTCCTCGCTCGTGCTCGTCCAGTTCGTGATGGCCGGGTTCGGGAACGCCTTCCGGGGGATGGTGCTGCAGCCGGTGTTCGACCTGCGGCCCGGCCGGCGCCTGCCGGTGCCGCCCTCGTGGGGGACGCTCGACGGGTTCCTCCAGAAGGTCGGCGACATCCCCAACCCGCTGTGGTGGCCGCTGCCCGTGCCCCCGGCCTCCAACCAGCTGTTCCTCTGGTTCTTCGCCAACCTCGCGGCGATCGCGACCCTCGTCGGGGTGGGGGTCTGGGCGCTGCGCCGCGACCCCACGTCCATCCGCGCCCGGGCGGTCCTCGCGTCGGGCCTGCTCGCCCTCGGGATGGTGTCCCAGACGCTCCAGCGGCCCGACTCGACCCACATCGCGTGGGTCAGCTGCGTCTCGATCGGGCTCGTCCCGATCGCGCTCATGGAGGTGCTCGCCGCCTGGCGGGCGCGAGCGCCCGAGCGGCGCGTCCCGATGGCCCGTCACGGGTGGCTCCTCGCCTGCGGCATCCCGGCCGTCGGGCTGCTCCTGCTGGTACCGACGTTTACGTTCCGCTCGTACGCCGACTTCACCGCGCAGACCTTCGGAACGCACCGCACGTCGTTCCTCATCGAGCGCGACGGCGTGCGCTTCTACTACGGCGACCCCACTGTCGCCGCCGCAGCCAACGCGATGATCCCGACGCTCGACCGGATCGTGCGTCCGGGCGACCGACTCCTCGTGGGTCCGTCCGACCTGCGCAAGACCGTCACCAGCGAGGCCTGGATCTACGCCCTCTACCCCGAGGCGGTCCCGGGCACCTACTACATCGAGATGGACCCCGGGATCGCGAACGCCAAGGGCTCGCGGCTCGCCGACGACCTGCGCCGCGCGGACGTCGTCGTGCTGTCGCGCATCTGGCAGAACTGGGACGAGGCGAACGACTCGGCGAAGCTCGGCGACCCGACCCCCAACCGGATCCTGGAGCGGCGCTTCTGCCCGGTCGACACCTTCGAGCCGTGGTTCGAGGTGTATCAACGGTGCAGCCGCGCCGAACCCTAGGATTCCCGAGTGCGCACGCTGGTCATCACGCCGACCTACGACGAGGTCGAGAACATCGACGAGTTCCTGCGGCGCACCCGCGCTGCGGTGCCCCACGCCGATGTGCTGGTGGTCGACGACAACAGCCCCGACGGCACCGGCGACCTCGCCGAGGCGGTCGCCGCCGAGCTGGGACAGATCCACGTCCTGCGCCGACCCGCGAAGGAGGGCCTGGGGGTCGCCTACCGGGCCGGCATCGGCTGGGGGCTCGACCAGGGCTACGACATCATCTGCCACATGGACTCCGACCTCTCGCACGATCCGGCGGCGCTCCCGGTGATGCTCGCCCGGCTCGACGAGGACGACGCCGATCTCGTCATCGGCTCCCGCTACATCCCGGGGGGCTCCATCCCGCATTGGCCGTGGTTCCGCCGGATGCTCTCCAAGGTGGGCAACTTCTACGCGGGGCTCGTGCTCGGCACCTCCGTGCGCGACAACACCACGGGGTATCGCGTCTACCGGGCCGAGATGCTCCAGAAGATGGACTACGCCTCGACCCGCTCGAAGGGCTACGGCTTCATGATCGAGACTGCCTACCGGGTGTGGCAACGGGGTGGTCGCATCGTGGAGTCGCCGATCGCGTTCACGGATCGGGTCCGCGGCTATTCGAAGATGACGCTCACGGTCGCGGCAGAGGAGCTGCTCCTCGTGACGTGGTGGGGCGTCCGCGACCGCTCGCGGCGCCTGCTCGCCCGCGTCCGATCGCGCTGAGGGTGGACGCCGTGCGGACCCTCGTCGTCATCCCTGCATACAACGAGGAGGACGCGCTGCCGGCGACGCTGGCCGAGCTCGCCCTGGTGCAACCCGACCTCGACGTCGTGGTGGTCGACGACGGTTCTGCCGATCGCACCTCCGCCGTCGCCCGGGCCGGCGGTGCAGTCGTCGTCACCCTCCCGTTCAACCTCGGGGTCGGCAGCGCCGTGCGCACCGGCCTGCGCTACGCCCTCGACCACCAGTACGACCGTACGGTGGTCTTCGACGCCGACGGCCAGCACGACGCCCGCTCGATCGACGTGCTGCTCGAGGCGCTCGACGGCGGTGCCGACGTCGCGCTGGCCAGCCGGTTCGGCGCGGGCACCGAGGCGTACCCCGTGGGCCGGGTCCGCAAGTCCGCGATGCGCTTCCTCGCCCGCTTCGTGCACCACCTCACCGGCCAGCGCTTCACCGACCCCACCTCGGGGTACCGGGCCTTCGGCGCGCCCGCGATCCGCCTCCTCGCCCGCGCCTACCCGGTCGAGTACCTCGCCGACACCGTCGAGGTGCTGCTGATCGTGTCGGCGGCGGGGTTGACCATCGAGGAGGTCCCGAGCTCGATGCGGGTCCGGACCGCCGGGCAGCCGTCGAACCGCCGCTTCCGGCTCGTGGCGAACTACCTTCGCGTCCTCGTCGGTCTGTCCGGGGCCGCGGTGTTCCGGAAGCGTCACGACCAGGTCGCCGTGAGCGGTGGGGTTCCCCGGGAGGAGGACGCGGACGCGTGAGCACCCGCACCCACGTGTTCATCGTGGTGGTGGCAGTGGTGGCTGCCCTCCTGGTGCTCCGGCTGGTCGCGACGCGCCAGCTCCGGAGCAAGTACGCGCTGCTCTGGCTCGGCATCGCCATGGCGATGATCGTCGTGGCCGCGTTCCCCGGGCTGCTCGACGAGCTCGCCGACCTCGCCGGCGTCGAGTACGCCCCCACCCTGTTCCTGCTCCTTGCCGTCGGCCTGTTGGCCCTGCTGATCGGCCACCTCACCTGGGAGGTGTCGCGGCTCGAGATGCGGCTGCGGACTCTCGCCGAGGACAACGCGCTCCTCCGCGCCTCGATCGACGACCGGCCGGTCGGGACGGGCCGGCCCGACCCGGCGCCGGACGAGGCACCGTGAGCCCGTCGGTCGAGCCGGTCGAGGTGCTCGACGGGCACTCGCTCGAACCCGGCGAGCGGGCCGAGGCCGCTGCCCACAAGGGTTCCGCCACCACGTTCTTCTCGGGCTTCGACGGCCTGCGGGCCATCGCGGCGCTCGCGGTGCTCGTCACCCACGTCTGGCTCGCGAGCTCGTATCGGGGCCCGGGCTCCACCTGGCTCACCCAGCTCGACGTCGGTGTGCCCGTCTTCTTCGTGATCTCGGGCTTCCTGCTCTACCGGCCCTTCGTGGCCGCGCGGCTCGCCGACCGCGACCAGCAGTCGACGGCAGTGTTCTGGAAGCGCAGGGTCCTGAGGATCTTCCCCGCGTACTGGATCGCCCTGATCATCATCAGCGCGTTCTTCTACGAGGGCCCACTCCCCATCGAGAACGCCAAGGACTTCATCACCCACGCGCTGCTGCTCCAGGTGTACACGAGCGATCGCGTCATCGGTGGCCCGATCCAGCAGTCCTGGACCCTGGCCGTCGAGGTGGCGTTCTACGCGTTCCTGCCGTTCTACGCCTTGGCCATCCGGCGGATCCGGCCGAAGCGCTGGTCGGTCCTGACCGTCGAGCTGGTCGGCATCGCGGCTCTCTACGTGTTCAGCTGCGCGTACCGCCTGATCCTGCTCGGCCTCGACCTCAGCGTGCCGCGCTACTCGCAGTGGCGCATCTTCCTGCCCGGGTTCCTCGACACCCTGGCGCTCGGCATGCTCCTCGCGGTGTTGAGCGCGTGGTTCACCCGCGAGGGCCGGCGCGTCACCGTTCCCCGTTGGTCGGCCGGCGCTGCGTGGGGTGTCGCCTTCGTCTGCTACGCGCTGCTGGCGGAGGGGATCGGCCTCCCACTGATCCCGACCGAGCCCCGCAGCGACGTGCAGTTCATGGTCGAGCAGTTCCTGCGCGGCGTCTTCGCGTTCGCGCTCGTGCTGCCCGCCGTGTTCGCCGCAGCCCGCCCCGGGGTCATCCACCGCTTCTTGAGCGCGCGGGTGATGGTCGCCCTCGGTCTCGTGTCGTACGGCATCTACCTCTGGCACGAGGGAATGATCGACGCCTACCTCCAGTGGCGTGACCTGGTCATCTTCCAGCCGAACATGCTGAACCTGCTCGTGTTCGTGCTCGTCACCACGATCCTGATCGCCACGGTCAGCTACCACGCGATCGAGAAGCCGGCCATGCGGCTCAAGGGCGTGCGGCTCCAGCCCGAGTTCCTCCGTCGCCGCACGGCCACCTGGGGCAGCTTCGAGAAGACGTTGCTGTTCATCATGTTCGCGGGCTTCGTCATCCGCTTCGCCTACGCGTGGTTCGAGCGTCGCCCACAGTTCGACGAGGTCGGCGTCATCGGCGACGCGAACTTCTACCACCGTGGTGCGCAGCTGCTCGCCGACGGCAAGGGCTTCATCAGCACGTTCAGCTACGACGTGTTCGGCAAGACGATCCAGGACGCCTCGCACCCACCGCTGTACATCCTCTGGCTCGCGATCCCGTCGGTGTTCGGGTGGTCCACCACGACCGCGCACCAGCTGTGGACGATTCCGATCGGGGTGGCGACGATCGCGACCGTTGGGTACTGCGGCAAGGACATGATCGGCCGCCGCACCGGCCTGATCGCCGCGGCCCTGGTCGCGGTCTATCCCAACGTGTGGTCGCACGATGCGCTGATCACGAGCGAGACGATGGCCATCTTCACCACCACCGTGACGGTCTGGATGGGCTACCGCTACTGGCGGGCGCCGTCCATGAAGCGCGCGCTGGCCCTCGGTCTCGCCGTGGCCCTCGCGGTCTTCGCTCGCTCCGAGATGGCGATGCTCATCCCCTTCATGGTCATCCCACTCCTCCTCGCCACCCGCGGCGCCTCGTGGAAGGAGCGTTGGAAGCGACTGGTCGCCGCGGGACTCATGGTTCTCGCGATCGTCGGCCCGTGGGTCGCTTGGAACCTCGTGCGGTTCGAGGAGCCCGTCACGCTCTCCACCAACTTCGGCCTCACCCTGCTGTCGGCCAACTGCGACGGCACGTACTACGGCAACGACATCGGGTACTGGCGGATGGACTGCGCGCTGCCCGTGGGCGACAGCATTCGCGCGCTCGAGATCGACCAGTCGGTCGCAGAGAAGGGGTACCGCGACGCGGCTCTCGACTACATCAAGGAGCACAAGGGTCGCTTCGCGTACGTGACGCTGGTGCGCTGGGCGCGCTACACCGGGCTGTGGGACCTCACCCACCGCTTCGACCAGGTCTACAAGGACATGAACCCCGAGGGCCGCGAGCCCTACGTCGCCTGGACGTCGGTCTACATGTGGTTCGCGCTCGCCCCACTCGCGTTGGTCGGCGCCGTCGTGCTCCGACGGCGTCGGATCCCCTTCTACATCGCGTGCGCACCGATCTTCGCCACCTTCGTCACCGCGACGATCACCTTCCACCAGAACCGCTACCGCGCCAGCGCAGAGCCCGCGATCTGCCTCCTCGCCGCGGTCACGATCGACGCGATCGTGCGCCGCGTCGAGCGGACGCGCCGGGGCGCCGCGGGTGCGGCCGACGCCGCGGAGCCCGGACCCGACGACGGCGACGGGGGCGGCAACGGTGAGCCCGCACGCGAGCTCACCGGCACGCTGGCGTGACCGCGCCCGACGCCGCGGCGCGCCCCGTGGGCCCGCACCGCGCGTTCGTTCGGGCCTGGACCGCGGGATCGGCGATCGCCACCCTCGTCTTCGTCTGGTTGGTGACTGCCGGTTCGTTCGACCTTCTGCGCCGCACCCGACTCAACGGCGACTTCTACGACGCCCAGGCCCGCTCGCTGCTGCGCGGCGAGCTCGCGATCTCACCCGAGATCCTCAACCTCGAGGCGTTCCGCAGCAACGGGACGACGTACACGTACTTCCCACCGGGTCCGGCGTTCCCCCGCCTGCCGATCGTCGCGCTCACCCACCGGTTCGACGGCCGCACGGCGCCCCTGCTGATGACGATCGCGTTCGTGATCGCCATGACCGGCGCCGGGTTCCTGCTCTGGCGAGTCCGCGCGTTGCTGCGCCCCGACGCCGAGGTCGGTCGCCCGCAGCAGGCGCTGTACGCCGCCGTGGCGATCCTCGTCGGTCTCGGCACGCCGCTGCTGTTCATGGGCAGCCGGTCGTGGATCTACCACGAAGCGGCCCTGTGGGCCCTGGCGTTCGCGCTGTGCGCCTACGACCAGATCCTCGCCTTCCTCCGTCGACCCACCGGATGGAGGCTGGCCCGGGCCGGGATCTTCGCCGGCTGCTCCGTGCTGAGCCGGGCCACCATCGGCGCCGGCCCACTCCTCGCGCTGGTGCTGGTCGGCGCCGTCGTGGTGGTGGTGCGGGTGTGGCCGCGGGCGCGGGGCCTCGGAGGCGTCGCCGGGCTCGATCCCGCGGTCTGCCACCCGCGCCGGTGGCTCCCCGGGCTCGTGGCGGCGGTCGCGATCCCGGCCGTCGTCTACGCGACCTTCAACTACCTGAAGTTCCGCACCTTCTTCTCGGTCCCGTACGACCGCCAGGACATCCACACCCAGCGGTTCCGCGACGTGCTCGCCGCCAACGACAACTCGCTGTTCAACCTGAAGGCGATCCCCACCCACCTCCTCGCGCTCCTCCGACCCGACGGCCTGTCGATCGGCCGCGTGTTCCCGTTCGTCGGATTCCCCCGCACACCGCCGCGCATCGTGGGCTCCGTCGTCTTCGACCAGCGGAACCTCACCGCAAGCGTCACCGCGGCGATGACGCTGATCGCGGTGGGCGCGGCGATCGGGGTGGTGGCGCTGATCCGACACCGAGAGACCGCGCCGCTACGGCTGCTCGTGCTCGCGTCGGTCCTGGTGGTGCCGGTGACGCTCTCGATCGTGTACGTCGCCCAGCGCTACGTCGGCGACGTCCTGATCCCACTTCTGCTGAGCGCCGCGGTCGGGCTCGAGATCTCCCTGCGTGCGGCGCCGGCCTGGCGCACCGGCATGCGCCGCACCGTCGCCGTGGTGGTCGCGCTCGCCGCCGCGCTGGGCGTGTGGTCGGGGATCGCCCTCGCCCTGGAGTACCAGCGGGTGCTCGTCCCGTTCGCACCCCCCGACGAGCGCGCTCAGTACGTGGGCTGGCAGCTCGACGCCGCGGGTCTCCCGGGCGCCCGGGGCCCCGCCGTGCTCTCGGGTGACGCGCTGCCGGAGGTGGCGTCGCTCGGCACCCTGCTCGTGCTCGGCGACTGCACGGCCCTGTACCAGTCGGACGGCACGCAGTGGACCGGGGTGGAGCGCTCGCGTCGTGCGGGCCAGTGGTCGGTCACGCTCACGCCGGCGCCGGTGGGCACCGAGGTCGGGCTGCTCGCCCGGGCCGCCGACCCCGAGTCCACCGGGGCGTGGACGCTCGCGCTGGAGCGGCTCGGGGGCGACCGGGTCCGGTTCCTGTGGCGCACCCCCGACGGCACGAAGGCCACCGGGCGGGCGTTCTCGGCCCCCGCCGGCGAGCGCCGGACCTACTCGGTGCTCGCCGATCCCTTCGTCGGCGAGATCAACGTCATGCGCGACGGACAGGTGCTCCTCGGTGCGAGCGGCGCACCGGATCGCGAGTCGGGAGGGCTCCGGTGGGGTCGGAACGCGGCCGACGCCGACGTCGACCGCTTCGACGGCGGGCTCACCGTGTCGTCGGACCGGCACCTGGAGCAGTGCCGGCGCGCGCAGCGCGCCGGCAGCTGACGGCTACCCCCCGCGCGCGGTCTCGACGCCGGGGTCCTTCCCGACTCCCCAGCGCCACAGCCGGTACCGCAGCACGTACCGGGTGATGTCCTTCGCGTAGCGGGTGCCGTTCACGTAGGAGATCTCGTCGCCGTAGAAGGTCGGGATCGGGATCTCCTCGATGTGCTTCCCTGCGTGGAGCATCTGCACGATGATCTGGGTGTCGAAGTCGTAGTCGTCGGAGTTGCGCTCGAACGGGATGTCGCGCAGCGCGGCCACCGAGTACGCGCGGTAGCCGCTGTGCCACTCGCTCAAGCGTGCACCCACGAGCAGGTTCTCCGTGAACGTGAGGATCTTGTTGCCGACGAACTTGTAGAGCGGCATGCCGCCGCCCCGGGCGCCACCCCGGATGATCATGCGCGACCCGAACACGGCGTCGGCCCGGCCGTCGACGAGCGGCTCGACCATCTGCGGGAGGTACTCCGGGGCGTACTGCCCGTCGCCGTGCAGGAGGACGACGATGTCGAGCCCGTGCTCCACCGCCCACTGGTACCCGGCCTTCTGGTTGCCCCCGTACCCGAGGTTCTCGGGCCGCTTGATGACGATCAGCGGCAGGTGGGAGTTCTGCTGCTGGTAGGCGATGCCCGCCTCGAACGTGCCGTCCGAGCTGGCGTCGTCGGCCACGAGCACCGACTCGATGCGCGGGACGAAGTCGCGGGGGATGCGGTCGAGCACCTGGGCGATGGTCGTCTCGGCGTTGTACGCCACGACCAGCACGCCGATGCGCGGCGCCCCGCTCCCCGATGCCTGGCCCTCCACAGAGCCGGAGGCTAGGCGCGGCGACCGGCCCGGACCCCCCTTGCGGACCCGCAACAACCGGAATAGCATTCCCAAGATCAGGAACAACGTTCTCACCAGCGAGGGGCCGCCTTCGGTCGCGGAGACCCTGGCGGCCCGCGGGCTCGATGAGCGCCGGGCCGCCCACGCCGACGAGATCCGCCGCCTCATCGACGCCGCCTACACGGTCATGCGGGCGAGCGGCGACCTCGAGCCGCGGGTGGGCGACGTGGTCAAGGCGTCGGGGCTGTCGAACCAGGCCTTCTACCGGCACTTCCCGTCGAAGGACGCGCTGCTCCTGGCGGTGCTCACCGACGGCCGCCACCGGCTGGTCGCGACGTTGCGCGCCCGGATGGCCAAGGTCGACGACGGCGCGCCCCGGATCGCCGCGTGGATCGAGGGGGTGCTGGCCCAGGCCCGCAACGCCGAGGCGGCTGCCAACACCCGCCCGTTCGCGGTCCACGGCGCCCGCATCGCCGACCGGTTCCCCGCCGAGTGGCAGGCGTCGCGCGACGCGCTCCTCACCCCCCTGCGCGACGCCGTCGCCGCCGCGGGCGGCGACCCAGGCCGCGACCCCGAATGGCTGTACGACCTCGCCTTCGGGGTGATGGAGTCGGCGCTGGTGCGGCGGGAGCCGCCGACCCGCGCCGACGTCGACCACCTGATCGCGTTCGCACTGAGAGGAGTGGACCGTGGCGGAGCATGAGCTGATGCTCACCGGGATCGGCGGCCAGGGGGTGCAGCTCGCCGCGCAGGTCGTGGCCCGGGCCGCCACCCGGGAGGGCCGGGAAGTGATGTTCTTCGGCATCTACGGCGGGATGATGCGCGGCGGCAACACCGACAGCACCGTCGTGGTGGCCGACGCGCCGATCACCGCGCCGCCGGTGGTGTCACGCGCGTGGGCGGCCATCGCCATGCACGACGAGTTCTGGGCACCGATCGAGCCCAAGCTGCGACCCGGCGGCCTGGTCCTGGTCAACGACTCCACGTTCCCCCACGAGATCACCGCGCCGGTCACCGTCATCCGGCTCCCCGCGACGGAGCTCGCGGCCGGGGTCGGCAACCCGATGGGCGGGACGATGGTGATGGCCGGCGCGCTCAGCGCCCTGACCGGCCTGGTGTCACTCGACTCGCTGATCGAGGGCATGCACGAGTCGATCCCCTCGTACCGGCGCCAGCACATCGAGTCCAACGAGCGCGCGCTGCGCGCCGGGTTCGACGCAGCCCCCACCGACACCGGCGCGCCCCAGGCCCGCTGGGCCACCGCGGAGGTCCCCGGATGAACACGATCGTGAGATCCCGGGGGACGGTCACCATCGACGTCGAGGCGTGCAAGGGGTGCGAGCTGTGCGTCCCCGCATGCCCGCCGGCGGTGCTGACCATGTCCACGCCGGTCAACAAGAAGGGCTACCACTACCCCGAGCTGCACCCAGGGTGCACCGGATGCGCCGCGTGCCTGATGGTGTGCCCCGACTACTGCTTCGAGGTGTTCCGCTTCGAGGTCCCCGTCGAGACGGAGGTCGAGGCATGACGACGGCCACGCCCACCCGGGCGCTCATGGAGGGCTCCGAGGCCCTCGTGCGCGCCGCGATCCTGGCCGACTGCAAGTTCTTCGCCGGCTACCCGATGACGCCGTTCACCGAGGTGCTCGAGCACTTCGCCGCGCTGCTGCCCGACGTGGGCGGGGTGTGCATCAACGCCGAGTCCGAGCTCGAGGCCGTCGGCATGGCCTGGGGCGCGGTCGCCACCGGCGAGCGGGCCGCGACCGGCTCCACCGGGCAGGGCATCGCCCTCATGCAGGAGTCGTTCTCCGAAGCCACCCTGGCCGAGCTGCCGCTGGTGATCTTCAACATGAGCCGCAGCCAGGGCGACTACTTCCAGGCCACCCGCGGGGGCGGCCACGGCGACTACCGCCACCTCGTCCTCGCTCCCCAGGATGTGCGAGAAGGCGTGCGGCTCGTGCAGCTCGCGTTCCACCTCGCCGACAAGTGGCGCAACCCGGTGATGCTCTACGGCGACTACCTGCTCGCGCACACCCAGGAGGCCGTCACCGTCGAGAAGGTCGACCTGCCACCCCTGCCACCCAAGGACTGGGGCGTCGACGGGACCACGTCGGGCACGGGCCGATCACGCACCGTCACGTCGCTCGGCGTGGCGAAGCCCGGCGCCCGCCCGTTCGGCCAGGAGGGCAAGGCGCAGTACATCGCCACGAAGATGGCGTACCTCGAGCGCGAGGTCCGATCGGAGTCGGGGTACTGCGACGACGCCGAGACGGTCATCGTCGCGTTCGGATCGCCGGCCAAGTTCGTGAAGTACGCAATCGCCCAGCTCCGCGACGAAGGCCTGAGGGTCGGCTACGTCCGGCCCATCACGCTGTGGCCGTTCCCGACGGAAGCGGTGCACGCCGCGGCCCAGGGCGCGCGAGTCGTGGGCTCGTTCGAGATCTCGTCGGGGCAGATGGTCGACGACGTCCGCATCGCGGTCGCGGGCGCGGCACCGGTCGAGTTCATCGGCGGGGTGTCGAGCGACCACTCGGGCTTCGGCCTCGGCCGGCTGCTCGACGTCGACGAGGTGCGGGAGCGCATCCGGGCGCTGCACGAGGGCCGGCCCCAGCCGCCCGTCCCCGGCTACGAGGAGTTCGCCTACGAGCCGCTGCCCCACCAGCTGGCCGCGACCCCGGAGGTCACCCCGTGAGCACCATCCCCCTCGGACCGGTCATCGACACGTCGAGGGCGCCCGCGAGCGGCGCCCGCGTGGTGGAGCCGCAGCTCCCGCAGCTGCTGTTCACCAACACCCACCACCTGTGCCCGGGCTGCGGCGAGCCGCTCGCCATCCGCTCGCTCGCGGAGGCCCTCGAGGACCTCGGCCTCGTGCACACCGCCATCTGCGCGCTCGGGATCGGCTGCTACACGAGCTTCGGCGGCACGGTCGACGTCGAGATCGTGCAGGCGCTCCACGGACGCGCCCCGTCGCTGGCCACCGGCATCAAGCGGATGCGGCCCGACGCCACCGTCTTCACCCTCCAGGGCGACGGCGACATGGTCAACGAGGGCCTCCAGGAGGTGCTCCACACCGCGGCGCGGGGCGAGTCGGTCACGTGCGTGCTGCTCAACAACGGGGTGTTCGGCGAGACCGGCGGGCACATGACCGCGACGAGCGTCATCGGCCAGCGGACGAAGAACACGATCGACGGCCGCGACGCCGCTTACCACGGCTACCCGATCCTCATCGGCGATCTCATCGCCCGCCTCGAGGGCGCGGCGTACGTCGCGCGCGGGTCGGTGCACAACGCGGGGTCGGTGGCCCGCACGAAGAAGATGCTGCGGCGGGCGTTCGAGACCCAGCGTAACCGCGCGGGCTTCTCGTTCGTCGAGATCCTCACGATGTGCCCGACCGGGTGGTTCATCCCGACGGGCGAGGGTCCCGACTACCTGTCGTCGACCCTCGGCGAGGTGCACCTCATGGGCGAGCTCAAGGCCGACGGCGTCATCCGCACCACCGAGGAGCTGCACGCCGAGAACGTGCGTAAGGCCGCCGAGCTCGACGCGCAGCTCGCCCGCGGCGGCATCGAGGACTGAGACGCGCTCAGACCGCCGGCCGGACCCTCGGGTTGGTGGTCAGCACGCCGACGATGACGGCGAGCGCGATCAGGGCCGGCACGATCATCCAGAAGAACAACAGGGCCGGCAGCACGCCGGCGATGATCATGCCGTTGGCGAGCGTGACCCGTGCGCCCGGGTCCGCCGAGCGCACGGCGCGGGTGATACCCACGGTCGCCAGGACCAGCACGACGACCTTGAGCACGCTCACGGCCACGAAGAAGAAGACGAGCGAGCCGGTCGACACGCCGACGACGAGCAAGGCCAGGCTCACCACGAGCACCGCGACCAGGCCGGCGATCCACCGGGTCGGCACCGCGGCCGCCACCGACCCCGTGCGTTGCGCCCGGGCCTCCCCGGCCCGCCACCGCAACCACAGCCCGGCGACGAGCAGGGCCGCGAGCGCGATCAGGACCACTGGGCCGATCGCCTGGCCGGGCAGCTTCCCGTCCTTCTCGGTCGCGATACCGATCGCCAAGAGCACGTCGAAGATCGCGACCAGCACCGCGAGGGGTGCGAACCAGTTCTGGGTGACGACGCTCCACGTCGTGCGGAGTCGGGTCGGGGTTCGGTGGGAGCCCTGCATCAGGCGTCGCTCCTCTCGGCGCCACGCAAGGTCCGCGTGGACGCCCCGCACGGTCCGCCACGCCACCGCGGCCGACCGACCGTTGGTCGCCTGGCAGTGCTCGAACACGTCGCACTCGATCTCGGCCCGGCGCCGCGCGCCGACCTCGTCGGGCAGCCCCCGGGTGTACCGGGCCGCCCACCACCGGGCGAACCCCGCCCCGTCGGCGCCCATCACGTGACCAACCCCGGTCGCGGCGTCGCCGCCGTCGGACCCGACTGGGCGAGCGCACGGGTCCGGGCGGTCGCGCCGAGCGGCGTGACCCGGTAGAGGCGACGGCGGGGCCGCCCCTCCGCCACCGCGACGTCGGCGTCCTCCCAGCGGCTCTCCAGCAGCCCGTCGGCCTCCATGCGGGCGAGCGCCTTGTAGAGGGTCCCGTGGGCGGTGAGCCGGCGGGCGCCGTCGCGCGCCTGCATCCGCTGGGCGATGGCGAACCCGTGGAACTCGGGTTCGCCGTCGCGGGCCGCCGTGGTCGCCGCGTCGAGGATCGCGACCTCGAGCGGGAGGAGGGTTCCGGGCTTGCGTCTGACCATGGGACATTTATAGGAAGATATCTTCTCGCTGTCAACCCCTCCGCCCGGCGCGTCCCGGTTCGGTCGGTCACCCGCCTCGCAGCTGCGGCAGCAGCGCCGCGGCGACCTCGGCCGGGCGCTCCTCGTGCACGAACAGGGTGGCGTCCTCGATCACCGTCAGACGCGCGTCGGGGAAGGTGTGGACCATCTCGCGGGTCCAGGCCAGCGGGAAGAACGGGTCGCACTCCCCCCACACCAGGTGCACCGGGACCTCGATGCGTCGGTGGAGGTCGCCGAGCGCCGCCACGTAGCGCGGGTCGAACGAGCGCAGCAGCGCGGCCGCGGCGGCGCGCCGGGCGGGGATGTCGTGGATCGGAGCGAGGAACAGCTCGTCGAACTCGCCGTCGAGGAGCGACCGGTCGACGAAGGCGTCGCCGAGCGCGAGCTTCGTGCGCCGGACGGTCCGGTTGCCGACCAGCCAGCCGAGGATCGCAGGGAGGCCGGGTGCGTGCTTCATGAGGAGGAACGAGCGGAACCGCCAGGACAACCCCTGGGGCTGCTCGGTGTCGACGAGCCCCCACGCCCGCACCCGCGGGTCGCCGGCCAGGGCGTGGCGGGCGATCATCCCGCCGCTGTCGTGCCCCACCACCGCGAACGACTCCAGGCCGAGGAGGTCGACCACCGTCCGCACCGTCTGGATGTGTCGGTCGATCGTGATCGGCGTCGTGGCGTCGAAGCGGCTCGAGCCCGCTCCGGGGAAGTCGATGACATGGCACGTGACGTGCTCGACCAGATGGGGCAGCAGCGCGCGGAACGTCGCGCCGCTCACCGGCCAACCGTGCACGAACAGCACATCGGGACCGGTGCCGAACCGCCGGTACGCGACCTCGCCGGCACCGACGTCGAGGAACCGGTCGGGATCGCGTCGGAACGCGTCGGTGGCCTCGGCCCGGGTCAACGTGGTCATGGGGCACCTCGCAGGAGTGTTGTAGTGACTACTACAACACTCTAGGTGTAGCGATCACTACAGTCAACCCCCATGGGTCCCCGCCACACCCGCGACGAGATCCTCGAGGCCGCCGTCGCCACCGCGTTCGCCGACGGACTCCACCGCCTGACCTACGGACGGGTCGCCCGGCGCCTCGGGACCTCCGACCGCATGGTCGTCTACTACTTCCCCACCAAGGCCGACCTGGTGGGCGCCGTGCTCGTGGAGATCGGACTGCGACTCCAGGCATCGCTCGCACCCGCCGTCACCGCGCCACTGCCCGACCATCGGGCCCTGGTCCGGGCGCTGTGGCCCCACCTCGCCCGACCCGAGGTCGACCCGGTGTTCGCCCGGTTCTTCGAGGCGATGGGGCTCGCCGCGGCGGGGAGCACCCCCTACGCCGACCTGGTCCCCCTGCTGGTCGAGGCCTGGATCGACTGGGCCGCCACCATGATCGACGCCCCCGAGGCCACCCGGCGCTCCGAGGCCACCGCGGCGATCGCCACGGTCGACGGACTGCTGCTCCTGCGCCAGATCGCCGGTCCCGCGGTGGCCGACGACGCCGCCCACCGCCTCGGCGTGACCTGAGGCTCGAGCCGCCGCACCGGCCGCCGGTTGCGTACAGTGCGGGTCGCCATGGACTTCACGTATCCCGCCGAAGCCGAGGCGTTCCGGGCCGAGTTCCGGGCCTGGCTCGACGCCCACGTCGACGACGCGGTGCGATCGATCGGATCGGGCGGCCTCGGCTACGACACCCCCGGCCAGCTCGAGCGGGCCCAGGCGTGGAACCGCCTCCTCGCCGACGCCGGCTACGCGGCGATCGCCTGGCCCGTCGAGTACGGCGGTCGGGGCGCCGGCGTGATGGAACAGGTGGTCTGGGCCGAGGAGCTCCACCGGGCGGGCGCCCCCGGGCCGGTCAACGTGCTCGGCATCCCCAACGTCGCCCCCGCGATCATGACCTACGGCACCGAGGACCAGAAGACGCGGTTGCTCCCCCCGATGCTGCGGGGCGACGACGTGTGGTGCCAGGGGTTCTCGGAGCCCGACGCCGGCTCCGACCTCGCGGCCCTCTCGACCGCCGCCGTGCGCGACGGCGACGAATGGGTGATCAACGGCCAGAAGGTCTGGACCAGCCTCGGCCACCACGCGCACTGGTGCGAGCTCCTGGTGCGCACCAACCCCGAGGCGCCCAAGCACAAGGGCATCAGCTGCCTGCTCGTCGACATGTCGACCCCCGGCATCGAGATCCGCCCGCTGATCACGATCACCGGCGAGCACGACTTCAACGAGGTGTTCTTCGACGACGCGCGCGTGCCGGCCGACGCGATCCTCGGACCGGTCGACGAGGGGTGGCGGGTCGCGATGACCACCCTCACCCACGAGCGCAGCGGTGTCGCCCGGCTGCACCTCGGCACCCGCAAGAAGGTCGCCGACCTGATCGCCGCCGCCCAGGCCGCCCCGGGGCGCGACGGACGGCCGGCGGCCCAGGACCCCGCCCTGCGCCAGCTCCTCGCGCGTGTCTACCTCGAGGCCGAGCTGCTGAAGCTGATCGCCGACCGGGCCATCTCGGGCGAGCTGCACGGGCGGGCCCTCGGACCGGAGTCGTCGATCGCGAAGCTCGTCTGGAGCGAGACCGACCAGCACATCGGCGAGGTCGCGGCCGCGGTGCTCGGGCCCGACGCCACCACGGGCCGCTGGGGCCGTGACCGGGTCGGCAGCCGCCAGGCCACGATCGCGGGCGGCACCACCCAGATCAACAAGAACATCATCGCCCAGCGTGTGCTCGGGCTCCCCCGCGGGTGAGCACGGAGCCTCGGTCGTGAGCTGGTGGCAGTGGACGTTGCTGGCGATCGTCGCGCTGCTCGCGATCGTCGCCGTCTACGACCTCGTGCAGCGCAAGCACGCGATCCTGCGCAACTTCCCGGTCATCGGCCACCTGCGCTTCCTCCTCGAGGCCATCGGCCCGGAGCTGCGCCAGTACATCGTCACCGACAACGACTCCGACAAGCCCTTCAGCCGCGACCAGCGCCGATGGGTCTACACGTCGGCCAAGCAGGTCAACACCTACTACGGGTTCGGCACCGACAACGACCTCGAAGGATCCAATCACTACCTGATCATCAAGCACGCGCCCTTCCCACTCGACGAGCCGCACCGCGGCGACCCCGGCGACGACCCGAGCGCCGCGCTGCCGATGGCCAAGGTGCTCGGCGCCGCGCGGGGCCGACGCGAGGCCTTCCGCCCCCCGTCGGCCGTCAACATCTCCAGCATGAGCTTCGGCTCGCTCAGCGGCCGCGCGGTGGAGGCCCTCAACCGCGGTGCGGCCCGGGCCGGCTGCTGGCAGGGAACC
>VGCA01000030.1 GCA_016870245.1 Actinomycetota bacterium
GCGCACCTGGTGCTGTGGGGCACCCCGGCCGACGCCGCCTGGGCCCAGGCCGAGATCGAGCGCCTCGAGGCGCGGTGGAGCCGCTTCCTCCCCGACAGCGACGTGACCCGGTGCAACCGCGCCTCCGGACACGGACCGGTCGAGGTGGCGCCCGAGACCGTCGACCTCGTGGCCGCCGCGATCGCCTGGTGGCACCGCACCGACGGCCGGTTCGACCCGACCGTGCTGCACGCGCTCGAGGCCCTGGGCTACGACGCGCCATTCGCGGAGGTGCGCGCGCGACGGGTCGACCGTCCGGTGGTGCGCAGCGCGCCGCCCGGTCACCCCGAGCTGCGCATCCCGGCGGTCAGCACCGCCCCCGACCTCCGGCCGGCGCCCGGCTGTGCCGGCATCGTCGTCGACCGCGCCGCCGCCACGATCGCCCTGCCCGCAGGGGTCGGCCTCGACCTCGGCGGCATCGGGAAGGGCGCCGCCGCCGACCGGGTGGCCGACGGCCTCCGCGCCCGCGGCGTCACGTCCGCCTGCATCGGCATGGGGGGCGACATCCGCGCCTTCGGGCCCGGCAACGGCCCCGCCGGGCAGGGTTGGGCCATCACCGTCGACGACCCCCTCGACCCCAGCCGCGCCTGGTTCACCCACGTGATCGACGACGCCGCCGTCGTCACCTCGACCGACCGCATCCGCCGCTGGGAGCGCGCCGGGCGCGCCGTGCACCACCTCGTCGATCCCACCACCGGGAGCTCGGCCCGCACGGGGCTCGCGGCGGTCGTCGTCGCGGCGCCGTCGTGCGCCGACGCCGAGGTGCTGGCCAAGGCGGCGTTCGTCGCCGGGCCCGACGCCGGGCGGGCGCTGTGCGACCGGTTCGGGGTGGAGACCTGGTTCGCGGCCGACACGCCTACGGCCGTGGGGAGCCCGACGTGAGCAGCCTCCCCTCCCAGTTCTGGTGGTGGGTGGCGCGCGCCACCGGCATCGTGGCCTGGGCGTTCGCGACGGCCGCGGTGGCCTGGGGGCTCGCGCTGTCGGGCCGGCTCGGGCGGCGCCGGCGACTCCCCGCCTGGATCCTCGACCTGCACCGCTACCTCGGCACCCTGACGGTCGCGTTCCTCGTCGTGCATCTGCTCGCGCTGGTGGCCGACGGCTACGTGCACTTCGGCCCGAGGGAGATCTTCGTGCCGATGGGCTCGACCTGGCGGCCGGGCGCGGTGACCTGGGGCGTGTTCGCCATGTACGGGATCGCCGTCGTCCAGGTGACGTCGTGGGGAATGAAGCGCCTGCCCCGGAAGGTCTGGCACGGGATCCACTTCTCCAGCTACGCCGTGTTCGTCGCCGCCACGGTCCACGGCGCGCTCGCGGGCGCCGACCGGGCCAACCCGCTGGTGCAGGCGCTCGCGGTGGCGGGCGTGACGGTCGTCGTCGTGCTCACCGTGCTTCGGGTGCTCGGCGCCCGGGGCGACGCCCCCTCGGCCCGGCCGGCCACCCGCGACCTCGTCCCCGCCGCCGACGGACCGCCACCCGAGGCCGGGCCCGACGACCGGGCCGCCAAGATCGCGGCGGCCAAGGCGAGGGTCGCCACGCGCAAGGCGCTGGGCACCCTCCCCCCGCCCACCACGGCGGACCGGATCCCCGATCCCGACCCTGTCGCCGCATCGACGCCCGGATCCGCCATACTCGGGTGATGCACCGGCGCCGGCCCGTCCTGCTCGCCGGCGCGGTGATCGCGCTGGCCATCCTCGCCGGCTGCGGTGGCGGCGACGACGGGGTGGAGACCTCGTCGTCCGAGTCCACCCCCACCTCGACGGCCGCGGGGGGCACGACCGGGACCACGGGCGCGGCAACGCCGTCGGGCACCGTCGCACCCGACGCCGCCGGCGTGGCGCTCGACGTGGTGTTCCTCGACGGCGGCAAGGTCGCCACCGGGCACCGGCGGGTCGCCCCCACCCAGGCCGTGGCCCGCGCCGCGCTCGAGCAGCTCATCGCCGGACCCAACGCCACCGAGCAGGGCGTCGGCTTCACGTCGGCCGTGCCGGCAACCACCAAGGTGAACGAGATCGACATCGCCGGCGGGGTGGCCACCGTCGACCTCGCGCCCGCCGTCACCGACCACGCGGGCCAGGCCCAGATCGTCTACACCCTCACGCAGTTCCCCACGGTGGAGAAGGTGCGGTTCGGGGCCTCGGGCCCGGCGGTGAGCCGCGCCGAATTCCGCGACGTCACCCCGCTGGTGTTCCTCGAGAGCGTCGCGCCCGGCGACCGGGTGTCGAGCCCGGTCAAAGTCGCCGGCGACTCCAACACGTTCGAGGCAACGGTGCGGATCCGGATCCTCGGCGCCGACGGCACCGTGCTCGCCGACACGTTCACCACCGCGACCAGCGGCACCGGCACCTGGGGCACGTTCTCCGCGTCGGTGCCCTTCGCCAGGGGATCGCAGACGTCGGGCAAGGTCGTCGTGTTCTGGGACTCACCCAAGGACGGGTCGCCCCAGGACGTCACCGAGGTGCCGGTCACCTTCTCGTAGCACCGCCGCGGCCGCCGCGCGCGGGACCGGGCGGTCGGGCATCGCCTCGTAGTAGAACGAGGCCCATGGCCGGAGCACTCGACGGAATCCGCGTACTCGACCTCACCTGGGGCACCGCCGCCCTCGGCGTGCTGCTGCTCGCCGAGCAGGGCGCCGACGTGATCAAGGTGGAGCCACCCACCGGCGACCCCTTCCGCCACTACGAGGGGTACAAGGTGTGGACGCGGTCGCGGCGGTCGGTCACCGTCGACCTGAAGTCCGACGCCGGGCGCGACGCCTTCGTCGCGCTCGCGAAGACGGCCGATGTCGTCGTCGACTCGTTCACGCCCGGCGTGATGGAGCGGCTCGGCATCGGGTCGGAGGCGCTGCGGGCGGCCAACCCCCGGCTGATCACGTGCTCGGTGCCCGCCTACCCGGCGGGGCACCGGGCGCAGCACCGCCCCGGCTACGACGCGCTCGTCCAGGCCGCGAGCGGTCAGCAGTGGGAGCAGCCGGGCTGGCGGGCCGGTCCGATCTTCCTGCCCATGCCGATGCCGTCGAGCGGGATGATCTGGCTCGTGGCGTCGGGGATCCTGGCCGCGCTGCACGCCCGGGAGTCGAGCGGCGCCGGCCAGCACGTGCAGACGAGCCTGCTCCAGGGCGCGTGGCTCTACACCACCCAGATCTGGCAGGACACCGAGTCCGGCGACTCCGCGTACTACGGGCTGATGGCGAAGACCGACCCGCCGGGCGTGCACCAGCCCATGATCTTCGAGTGCGCCGACGGGTGGGCGCACCTGAGCGTGATGAGCGGGCTCGCGCCCAAGTTGTCGATCGACGAGATCCTCGGGCTCGAGCCGCTGCCGCCCGAGACCTTCGAGGGGCTCACGCCGATCCAGGCGCACACCATCGTCGCCAACCGTCAGCGCGACGCGATCCGCACCTGGAAGCGCGACGAGCTCGTGGCCGTGCTGGTGGCCAACAACCACGCGGTCGAGGCGATCATCGAGCCCGAGGACCAGTTCTCCCACCCGCAGCTCATCGCCAACGACATGGTGGTCACGGTCGAGGACCCCGAGCTCGGGACCACCACCCAGCTCGGCGTGCCCGTCCACCTGCTCCGAACCCCGGGGGCGGTCACCGGCGGCCAGCCGCGCGTCGGCGAGCACGACCAGGCGGTGTGGGGCGAGGTCGGCCTCACCCATGCGCAGATCGAGCAGATCACCGCGGTGCCCAACCCGGGAGTGGCCCCTCGGTTCCCCGCGAAGATCCGCTCGATGGGCGACCCGTCGGTGCAGGTGCGGGCGCTGGCGGAGCCGGGCGAGGCGCGGGGCCCGCTCGCCGGGCTCACCCTCGTCGACTTCGGGCAGTACCTCGCCGGTCCGTTCGGTCCGATGATCCTCGGCGACCTCGGCATGGACGTCATCAAGGTCGAGCCGGTCACCGGCGACGGCATGCGCATGGGCGGGGCGCCGTTCTTCGGCTGCCAGCGGGGCAAGCGCGACATCGCGATCAACCTCAAGGACCCCGACGGCCTCGCGCTCGCGATGGAGATCGTCGCGAAGGCCGACGTCGTGCACCACAACATGACCAAGGGCACCGCGGCGCGCCTCGGGCTCGACTACGAGGCGTGCCGGCAGGCCAACCCCGACGTCATCTACTGCAACACCTACGCGTACGGGCTCAACGGGCCGCTGTCGGAGTTCGGGGGGCTCGACCCGCTCTACCAGGCGTCGGCCGGGCTCGAGTACGAGGTCGGCGGCGTGCAGCACGGGCACCAGCCGCTCTACTACCGGTTCGGCATGTGCGACGCCGCCAACGCGATGCTCTCGGTGGTGGGCGTGCTCGCGGCGATCGTGCACCGCGACCGCACCGGCGAAGCGCAGGAGCTGTGGACCTCGCTGATGGACGGCGGCGCGTGGCACGCGTCCGACGTGCTGCTCAAGGCCGACGGCACGCCGTCGTTCCGGCCCAAGGTCGACGTGGGCCAGCACGGGTTCGGCCCGGAGTACCGGCTCTACCAGACCCAGGACTGGTGGATCCAGGTCGCCGCGCTGAAGCCCGAGCAGTGGGAGGCGCTGTGCGCCACCCTCGACGTGCCCCGCGACGACGACCACTGGACCCTCACCGGTCGGCTCGAGGCGGCGTTCCGCACGAAGACCTCGATCATGTGGTCGCGGGCCCTCGACGACGCCGGCGTGCCCAACGAGGTCCCGATCCAGACCGAGGGGGGGCACCGGCCGCTGTACGACACCGACGCCGAGCGCCTCGGCCTGGTGGTGCAGTACGACCACCCGATCGTCGGCCGGATGCGCCAGTTCGGGGAGCTGATCAACTTTTCCGACACCCCGGCCCGGGTGTTCGGCCCGCCGCCGCGGGTGGGCGAGCACACGCTCGAGATCCTGGCCGAGATCGGCCGGTCGGGCGACGCCGAGGCGCTCGCCGCGGCCGGGGTCGTCACGTGGCCCGACGAGGGCTACGCCTGGGGCTGGTAGGGACCCCGCCTCCCGTTTCGGCGTCCCCCGCGCATCGCATGGATGCCCAGGGGACGCCAGAACGTGGGTTACTCGGTGAAGAAGCCGCCGTCGGGGTGGAGGATCTCGCCGGTGAAGTAGCTGGCCTCGTCGGACACGAGGAACAGCGCGGCGTTGGCGATCTCGACCGGCTTGCCCATGCGGCCCATCGGGATCTGGCGGCGGATGTGCTCCTGCGTCTCCTCGGGCATGAACTGCATCAGCGCCGTCATGTTGGTCTCGATGAACCCGGGTCCGATCGAGTTCACCCGGATGCCCTCGCCCACCAGCTCACGCGCGAGCTTCTTCGTGAGGTACCACACGCCCGCCTTGGAGCAGCCGTAGGCGAACGCGCCCGCGTCGGGGTGCTTGGCGCCGATCGACGCGATCGTGACGATGCTCGCGCCGTCGGCGCAGCCGTGGTCGAGCATCGCCGCGACGCAGGCCTGGATCGACTTCAGCGTGCCGGTGAGATTGACGTCGAGGACGGTCTGCCAGTCGTCGATGTCGATGTCGACGACCGCGCGCGCGGGCGACGACGCGGCGCGCGCCTTCATCGCCTTCTCGGCGAGCTCGAGGTCGCCCGACACGTAGTCGCCGCTCGCCACGCCCGCAGCGGTGACGACGGCGTGCAGCCCGTCGTAGGTGTCGATCGCGGTCCGGGCCATGAGGTCGTTGTCGACCCGGCTGGTGACGTCGACCGACACCGCGGTCGCGCGACCGCCGGCGGCCTCGATCATGCGGACGGTCTCCTCGGCCGGGCCGTCGAGCAGGTCGGCGACCACCACGGCCGCGCCCTCCTCGGCGAACCGCACTGCCGTCGCCCGCCCGAGGCCGTTGCCGCCCCCGGTCACCACTGCAACCTTGCCGGCCAGTCGTCCGGTCCCGTCACCCATTCGGGTCCTCCCCCCTCAGGAGCGCGTCCCGGTGGTCGGGGTGCGCGATCTCGGCGAGCAGCCTCGCACGCTCAGCGTCGCTGTGGCCACGCAGGTCGGCGACGCCGTGCTCCGTGACGACCACGTCGACGTCGGTGCGGCTCGTCGTCACCACGAGCGGCCGGAGCACGACGGTGGACCGGCCCCGGTGCGCCGACCGGCAGCACACGATGGACAGGCCGTCGGGGTTGGCGCTCGCGCCCCGGGCGAAGTCGGGGTGCCCACCCACCCCACCGACCACGTCGGTACCGAGCCGCTCGACGTTGACGGAGCCGTCGAGGCCGACCTGCAGCGCGGTGTTCAGCGCGACGAAGCCGGGCACCACGGCGAGCCGGGCGACGTCGTGGGTCTCGTCGGACGCCGCCAGCCGCAGGCGCCCGTCGTGTTCGACGGTGAGCAGCGCATCGGAGCCCCAGCAGTAGCCGGCGACGGCGGTGCCGCGGAGGCGGCCGGTGGCTGCGAGGTCGGCGACCGCGTCGGTGGCCAGGCCCGAGAGGATCCCGACCGGCCGGTCGACCCCCCGCACGATCGCGTCGAGCAGGGCGCCGGGGCCGTACTGGATGGTCGGCTCGGGCGGCAGCACGGTGGCGACGTGCGCGGCGATGGCGCGGTCGACGGCGTCGGGCTCGCCCCGCAGGGGCTCGACCGCAGTGGCGGTGCCTTCGACCACCGCGACGACGTCTCCCGGCACCGGCGGTCCGGTGATCGCCGGTCCGGCGGGGTCGACCTCCACCACCACTGCGTCGGCCAGCCGCGCCGCGGCCGGCGCCCAGCCGACGCTCCCCCCGAACCGGAACCCGTCGCCGTCGGGTCGGCCGCGCACCACGGTCACGATCGGGCGGGGCAGCGACGCCAGGAAGCGGGGCACCGCCGACAGCCGCACCGGCCGGTAGGTCGCGCGTCCCTCCCGGATCGCAGCCCGCACGCCGTAGCCGCCCATGAGGGCGTCGGCGCCGTCGAGTGCCGTGACCCACGGTCGGTCGCCGGGGAGCCAGCCCACGACGACCCGGGCGCCGCCCGGCCCACCCTCGGCGGCGAGCCGTCCCGGCACGATGTCGGCGCCGTCGGCCCCGTCGGCCAGCACGATCGTCGCCGCGTCGCGCACCGAGGCCGGCAACTCGCTCATCGGCTCATCCTGGCCCATCCTCGCGCCATCGGAGGCCCGCGGGACCCGGGTCTGGCGTCCGCCGGCCGATGCCGTCTATCCTCCCTCCCTACTCCCCGGAGGCACCGTGCCCACGTTCCGTAGTGTCGCCATCGCCGGCAGCGCCGCCGCGCTCACCACGCTCGGCTGGCTGGGCGCCACCGCGCCCACCATCTCCGCCGTCGAGCCGGCGTCGACGAGCCCGGCCGAGTACACCGTGCCGGGCGGGTACGAGTGGACGGTGCCCACCGGCGTGGTCTGCGCCAACTTCGACGTCTACGGCGCCAACGGCGGCGACGGCGGTGCCGCGGAGGCGGTGCCCGGCGACGTCCAGGCCGCGATCGGTGGCTCGTACGAGGGCGGGAGCGGCGGCAAGGGCGGCCGCACCACGGCGACGATCGCGGTCACCCCGGGCGAGACCATCTATCTGAACGTCGGCGGCTACGGCCGCGGCGGGGATTGGGTCTTCGACAACAGTGGTCCGAGCGTCGGCGGCGAGAACGGCGGCGGGGCCGGCGGACCCGGCTACGTCGAGCAGGGCTCGCCCGGTGGCGGTGGCGGGGGCGGCGCGTCCGACGTCCGCCGCGGCGGTACCGGGCTCGACCAGCGGATCATCGTGGCCGGAGGCGGCGGGGGCGGCGGCGGCGCCGGATTCGCCAACGACGGCGGCGCGGGCGGCGCCGGTGGTGATCCCGGACTGCCGGGTGGCGATGGCCAGAACCTGCTGTCGTTGAGCGTCGACGCCCAGAACGGCGACGCGCTCGGCGGGGGCGGCGGCGGCGGCACCCAGACCGGGGGCGGGGCCGCCGGCTCCCAGAACGCCGTGAGCGTGAGCGACCCCGCGACGCCCGGCACCGCGGGCCAGGGCGGCGACGGCGCGACGGACTACCACGGCGGGGGCGGCGGCGGGGGCGGCTGGTTCGGCGGCGGGGGTGGCGGCACCAGCTCCGGCGCCTACTCGGCCGGTGGCGGGGGTGGCGGCTCGAGCCGCGGCCCGACCGGCGCCACCTTCGTGACCGGAGTGGGCGCCACCAACGACGACAACGGCAAGATCGTCGTCACCTGGACCGCCAACGACACGTCGTGCCAGGCGGTCGCCCCGGCCGCGGTCGTGACCGACCCCACCTTCACCGGCTGATCACACCCCCCGGACACCGTCTTGGCGAGTTGCGGGGTGGAGCGGATCAGGTCCAGTCGAGGCTGAGCATGTTGATCGCGTTGCCGCGGACCACCTTGTAGAGCAGCTCGTCGGAGAGGCCCTCGCACATGCGGGTGACCTCTTCCTTGGTGTTGGGCCACGACGTGTCGGTGTGCGGGTAGTCGGTCTCGAAGCAGACCTGGTCGACCCCGATCTCGTCGAGGCTCTTCATGCCGTGGTAGTCGGAGGTGAAGCAGCCGAAGACCCGCCCGTAGTAATAGGTCGACGGCTTGACCGGCATGCGCTCCTTGTTGTCCATCCACCCGTCGTGGTGGTCCCACACGTAGTCGGACCGCTCGATGGCGTAGGGGATCCAGCCGACCTGGGCCTCGGAGTAGGCGATGCGCAGCTTGTCGAAGCGCGGGAGCACGCCCCACATGTACTCACCGAGCGACGTCATCGGGTTGTTGAACGCGATCGACGCGCTCGAGCCCCGCGGCGCGTCGGGCGAGCCGGTGGGGTTGGTCGACGACGAGCCGACGTGCATGCAGATCACGGTGTCGGTGTCGTTGCAGGCCTGGAAGAACGGGTCCCAGTAGCCGGAGTGGATGCTCGGCAGGCCGAGCGCCGACGGCAGCTCGCTGAAGCAGACGGCGTGGACGTCACGCTCGGCGTTGCGCTTCACCTCGGCGGCGGCGAGATCGGCGTCCCACAGCGGGATGATGGTGAGCGGGATGTTGACGCCCGCGCCGCACCACTCCTCGACCATCCAGTCGTTGTAGGCCTGCACGCAGGCGAGCCCGAGCTCCTTGTCGTTGCCCTCGTGGAAGGTCTGGCCGCAGAAGCGGGGCATCGTGGGGAACGGGAGCGAGCCGTCGACCCAGTTCTCCTCGAACTCCTTGATGCGGGCGTCGCGGTCGTAGCAACCGGGCCGCATCTCGTCGTAGGTCATCGGGACCATCTTCATGGTCGACCGGTCGAACTTGCTCTTGTCGCCGTCGGGGGTGGCGATGAGCGGGATCGCGACGTGGCTCTTGTGCACGTAGACGATCTCGTCCTCGTAGACCCAGGCGTCGCCCCAGGTGCCCTCGGGGTCGAGGGGCATGTCGTAGTTCGCGCCCTTGATGAGCGTCATCTTGCCGAAGCGCTCGCGCACGATGCGCGGGCCCTTCTCCCTGTACTTCTCCGGGAGCCAGCTCTGCCACACATGGGCGGGCTCCACCACGTGGTCGTCGACGCTGATGATCTTCGGGATCTCTGACATGGGTGTCAGCCTATCCGCGCTGCGGGGGCGGCGTCTCCACGGGCGCCGGGAGCGCCGACTCGTCGGGCGGCGACGGCTCCATCCGCGGGAAGCGGTCGGTGCGCCGCAGGGCCGGGAAGGCGAACCACCACACCACGGCCACCACCACCGAGGCGCCACCGCCCATCACCACCGCGATGGCCGGGCCGAAGAGCTGGCCCGTGACGCCCGACTCGAATGCCCCCAGCTCGTTGGACGCGCCGATGAGCACCATCTCGACTGCCAGCACGCGACCCCGCATCTCATCGGGGGTCACGAGGGGCACGAGGGTCGAGCGGATGAAGACCGAGATGGCGTCGGCCGCCGACGCGACCATCAGGGCCACGAACGCGACCGCGAAGCTGGTGGTGACGCCCAGGGCCACGGTCCCGACGCCGAACATGGCGACGGCAACCAGGAGCACCACGCCGATGCGGCGCTGCACCGGGCGGATCGCGAGCGCGAGCGTCATCAGCGCGGCGCCGATCCCCACTGCGGCGCGCAGCCAGCCGAGGCCCACCGCCCCGACGCCGAGACGCTCCTCCGCCAACGCGGGCAACAGCGCGAGGGCACCGCCGAACAGCACCGCCATGAGGTCGAGGGTGATCGCGCCGAGCAGCACGGGCTCGCGCCGGATGAAGCGGAACCCCTCCATCGCCTCGTGCACCCGCTCCCGCACGCTCGCGGGGGGCGCCGCCGGCGTCGTGAGCTCGGCGTCCTCGAGCTCGGCGGGCTCCATCGCGTCGAGCGGCTCGGCGAGCGCGGTGCGGGCGCCGGCCCGGACGTCGTGCACGTGCGCGGCGTAGCGCACCGTCGTGATGACGAACGACGCCGCGAGGAACAGGCCGGCGACGACGAAGAACGGCGCCACCGGGTCGACGGCGTAGAGCACGCCGCCGAGCACCGGGCCGACGATGGCCGAGACCTGCCACGTGGCCGAGTAGCGCACCGTGAGCCAGGGCAGCCGGCGGTACGGGACCAGGTCGGCGGGCATGGACCGCACCGCCGGCGCCGTGAACGCGCGGGCGACGCCGAAGCACAGCACGAGCGCGAAGATCGGGGCGGCCGACGTCGGGTCCGACATCGCGTACCAGCCGAGGGTCGCGGCGACCACGGTCTGGAGCAGCAGCCCGAGCGACGCGATGCGCCGACGGTCGAACCGGTCGGCCACGGTCCCGGTGACCAGCACCAACAGCAGCGCCGGGAGGAACTCCACCAGGCCCAGGAAGCCGAGGGACAGCTCGCGCCTGGTGAGCTCCCACACCTGGAGGCCGAGCACCGTCGTGAGGGCGATCGCCCCGACCGACGCGCAGGCCTGGGCCGAGAGGAAGCGCCAGACCGAGCCGCGCTCGGCCAGGAAGGTGTCGTGCTCCTCCTGGGCGACCATCAGCGCACGCTATCCACCTCGATTCCGGTGCGCGCGGTGATTGCGGCGGCGATTCCCTCGCGGTCGTCGGTGAGGGTCACGGGCGCGCCCCCGGCAGCGCACCCGCGCCGCACGCAGGCAGCGGTACCGGCCTTTCGAAGGCGGAGTCGAACTGCGTCGGCCCGGTGGTGGCGGGCCTAGCCTCCGGGCATGGATCCGACCGAGGCATGGCCCGACGTCGAGGACGCCGTCGCCTTCGCCGTCTCCCGCGTCGTCGACGACCCCGACCCGATGAACGACCGCGAGGCGGCCGACGGCCACCGCTACGTGCTGCGCGTGCTCGCGGCGGTCACCGAGAACACGCTCGTGGCGAAGGACGTCGACCGCCCCGCGTTCCAGCCGATGCTCGAGTCGACCCGGCACCTCGGCGCGGCGGGACCCGACATCGACTACGACGTCGCGAGCCTCCGACCCGGGCGGGCCTACCGGATCTCCGGCACGCGCGGCGGCGCCACCTACGTGGGCATCTGCCTCTACGACGGCGGCTCGGCGGCCGGGCCGGCCGCGCTGCTCGACGCGGTCGACGTCGACGAACTGCCCGTCGGGCCCGACGGCGAGTTCTGGTGGGAGCTCTCCCACCCCGACGCCGTGCGCGTCATCGTCCGGCAGTACTTCCACGACCGTTCGACCCAGGAGCGCGGGGAGTACACCATCGCCTTCACCGACGGTGACGCCGCGCCCGCCCGCCTGCCCACCAGCGAGCAGGTCGCCGGCGAGCTGCGGGCGGCGGCGGTCCAGCTGCGGTGGAACCTCGGGCTGAACCAGCTCTGGGGCGCCGAGCACCGGGAGCACCCCAACGCGTTCGTCCGGCAGTCGGCCGCCGAGATCGCGGCGGCGGTCCCCAACCCCGACGTCACCTACGCCTTCGCCTGGTGGCGGGTGCGCGAGGGCGAAGCACTCGTGGTCGAGCACACGCCCCCGGCCGCCTGCCGCTACTGGGCGCTCCAGGTCTGCGACCGCTGGTTCCAGTCGTACCCCGACCGGCGCAGCAACCTCAACGACCGCCAGGTCGTGCGCGGGCCCGACGGCTCCGTCCGCCTCGTGATCGCGGCGCGCGACCCCGGGCACCCCAACTGGCTCGACACCGGCGGCCACACCACCGGCGTGATGTTCTTCCGCTGGCTCCACACGGAGCCCGACGCGCTTCCCACCTGCGCCGTCGTGCCGATCGGCGAGGTGGGCGCACCGGCGTAGGCGCGCAACGACCCGGCGTAGGGTGCACGGATGGAGGCCAGCCCCCTCACCGGAGCCCGGACCATCTGGGAGCTGGTCGAGCGACGGGCCGCCGCGACGCCCGACCGCACCATCCTGTCCGACGAGCACGGACGGTCTCTCACCTGCGCAGAGCTGCGCGACGCCGTCGAACGCTGCGCGGCGGGTCTGCTCGACCTTGGCATCCGCGCCGGCACGACCGTGTCGTGGCAGCTCCCCACCCGGTTCGAGACGATCGTGCTGTCCACCGCGCTCGCGCGCCTCGGCGCGGTGCAGAACCCGATCATCCCGATCTACGGCGCGCGCGAGGTGCACGCGATGCTCGAGCAGGTCGGCGCCGAGTGGTTCGTCGTGCCCGGCGTGTGGCGCGACGTCGACTACACCGCGCTCGCCACGGACTGCTGCGCGCGCACGAGCCACGGCTGCATGCCGCTCACGGTGTCGGCCCGGCTCGGCGAGCCCGGGTTCCCCGACGGCGAGCCCGGGTTCCCCGACGGCGACCCCGCCACCCTCCCCGACCCGCCCGTCGCCACCGAGGATCCCGACGCCGACGAGGTGCGCTGGATCTACACCACGTCGGGCACCACGTCGCTCCCGAAGGGCGTGATGCACACCGACCGCACGCTGATCGCCGGCGGCGGCGGGCTCGGGTATGCGTTCGAGGTCATCGACGCCGACGTCGCGATGTTCGCGGTGCCGTGGGCCCACATCGCCGGGCCCGACTGGCTCGTGCTCATGACCATGTGGGGCCTGCCCACCGTGACCATGGAGGCGTTCGTCCCCGACGCGGCCGTCGCCCTGATGCGCGCGCACCGCGTGACGATGACCGGCGGCGCGACCGCGCTGTACCAGGCGCTCCTCGCGCTCCAGCGAGCCCAGCCCGGCGAGCCGCTGGTGCCCACCCTCCGGATCCTCATGGGCGGCGGCGGGCCCAAGCCGCCCGAGCTGTACTACGAGGTGCTGCGCGAGATGGGCGGAGTGCGCATCACCCACGGCTACGGCATGACCGAGTCGCCGATGATCGCCAACGGCTCCCCGACCGACACCGACGAGCAGCTCGCCCACACCGACGGCACACCGGTGCCCGGGTGCGAGATCCGCATCGTGCGCGACGACGGCACCGACGCGGCGCCGGGCGAGGAGGGAGACATCCACCTGCGGGGGTCGATGCGCTTCCGCGGCTACCTCGACCCGGCCCAGACCGCCGAGGTCATCGACGCCGACGGCTGGTTCGACACCGGTGACCGCGGCGTGCTGCGCGCCGACGGGCACCTCGCGGTGACCGGCCGCACCAAGGACGTCATCATCCGCAAGGGCGAGAACATCGGCGCGGTCGAAGTCGAGCACGTGGTGTACGAGCACCCGGCGGTCGCCGCGGTGGCGGTGATCGGGCTCCCCGACGCCGAGCGGGGCGAGCGCGTGTGCGCGGTGGTCGAGCTGGTCGACGGGGCCGAGCCGATCACGCTCGCCGACCTGCAGGAGCACTGCCGGGCCGCGGGCCTGTCACAGCGCAAGTGGCCCGAGCAGGTCGAGATCGTCGACGCGATGCCCCGCAACCCGACCATGAAGATCCTCAAGTTCCGACTGAAGGAGCAGCTGTCACCGGCTGCGGAGAAGGAGATGCAGGCATGAAGTACGTGGAGGCGGGCGGGGTCCGGGTCTCGGCGATCGGCGTGGGCTGCTGGCAGTTCGGCTCGAAGGACTGGGGCTACGGCAAGGAGTACGGCGAGACCACGGCGGTCGACATCGTGCACACCGCGCTCGACCTCGGCGTGACGCTGATCGACACCGCGGAGGCGTACGCGCGCGGCGCGTCGGAGGCGATCGTCGGCCGGGCCCTCACCGGCCGGCGCGACGAGGCGTTCGTCGCGACGAAGTTCACGCCGCTGTCCCCCACCGCGTCGCGGGTGGTCGAGCACGGCCGGCAGTCGGCCCTGCGCCTCGGCGTCGACACCATCGACCTGTACCAGATCCACTGGCCGAACCCGGTGTTCCCGCTCACCCCGCAGCTCGACGGGATGCGCACGCTGCTCGACGAGGGCGTGATCGCCCACGTCGGCGTGTCGAACTTCGGCGCCGACCGCTGGGCGAAGGCCGATGCCGCGCTCGGGCAGCCCGTGCTGTCGAACCAGGTGCACTTCTCACTCCTGTACCGCAAGCCCGACACCGCCAACGTGCCCTTCGCGCAGGCCAACGACCGGATCGTGATCGCGTACAGCCCGCTCGAGATGGGCGTGCTGGGCGGGAAGTACTCGGCCGACAACCCGCCGCCCGGCGTCGCCCGGAGCCGGAGCCCGCTGTGCCTTCCGGAGAACCTCGCCCGGGTCGAGCCGCTGCTCGGAACGCTGCGGCGCATCGCCGCCGCGCACGACGCAACGCCCGCGCAGGTGGCGCTGGCGTGGCTGATCCGCAAGCCCCACGTCGTCGCGATCCCCGGCGCGAGCTCGGTCGACCAGCTCCGCCACAACGTCGCCGCGGCCGACCTCGACCTCACCGACGACGAGGCCGCCGAGCTCACCGCCGAGTCCGACGCGTTCACCCCCATCGGCGGCGTCGACACCGGCAAGGCCATGCTCCGCCGCCGCCGCACATGATGCGTCCCTGAGCGACGCTGGGCGTCGGTCTACGGACGCATGGTCCCACCATGCGTCCCTGACCCGATCGTCGGCGCGCGTCCCCGACCGCACCACCGCTCGACCCCCCGCACGGGGCATCGGTAACGTGCGCGGATGGCGGTGCGGGCGCAGCTGTCGACGGAGGCGATCGGGCTGTGGGAGCCCCGCATCCGCCCGGTGGTGCCCGAGGTGGAGCTGGTCGCGTTCGATCCCGACCTCGGCCGCATCCCCGGCGATCCGCCCGAGGTGGGCTGGCTGTCGGTCGACGTGCTGCGCAACGCCGACAAGGCGTTCATCGACGCCCTGATCGCGGCCGAGCCGCTGCGCTTCGTGCAGTCGGCCGGCGCCGGCTACGACACCTGGCACTACCAGCAGCTGCTCGCCCGGGGCGTGCGCCTGTGCACCGCGCACGTCAACAACGTGCCCATCGCGGAGTTCGTCGTGCGCGAGGTGCTCGACCGGTTCCAGCGGGCCGACCGCTGGCGGGCGGCGCAGACCGCGCGCCGCTGGGAGCACCACGAGTGGCGCGAGGTGATGGGCAGCACCTGGCTCGTCGTCGGCGTGGGCGCGATCGGTGGTGCGGTGGCCGAGCGGGCGCGGGCGTTCGGCGCCCACGTGGTGGGCGTGCGCCGCACGCCCGACGGCACCGAGCCGGTCGACGAGATGATCGGCCCGGATGCGATGGCCGACGCGCTCCCCCGCGCCGACGTGGTCGTGCTCACGCTGCCCGGCGGCGACACCACCCGCCACCTGGTCGACGCCGCGTTCCTCGGCGCGATGCGCCCCGACGCGGTGCTGGTCAACGTGGCCCGGGGGTCGATCGTCGACGAGCACGCGCTCGTCGCCGCACTCGACGCCGGCCGTCCCGACTTCGCGGTGCTCGACGTGGTGGACGAGGAGCCGCTTCCCGCCGAGTCGCCGTTGTGGAGCCACCCGCGCGTGGTGGTGACCCCGCACTCGAGCTCGGGCGGCCACGGCCGCTTCGCCCGCGGCGCCGACCTGTTCGCCGCCAACCTCCGCCGTTACCTCGACGGGGAGCCGCTCGCCCACGAGGTCCGGGCCTGACCCCGAGCGCCACTACCCTCCGGGCGGATCGAGGGGGTGGGCATGCACCGGACCGGCCGGGGAGCGCGGGCGTGCGTGGCGCTGGTCGTGCTCGTCACCGGCGCGCTGCTGGTCGGCGCCCCGAGCGCGGGTGCGGGCCAGAAGCCGCGGCCGAAGCGGGCCGCCGCGCTGTGGCGGGTCGGCACGTGCTACGCCGTCGCCGACGTCGCCACCCAGACCATCGACCTCACGAGCGCCGTCGCCTGCGCGGAGGACCACACCGTGCAGGTCGTGGCCGGGGCGCCGCTCCCGAAGCCGCTGGCCAAGACCGACCGGGCGACGCTGCTCGACCCCACGAGCAAGCCGCACGCCGCGCTGGTCGCGTTCGCCGAAGCCCGCTGCCGGCCCCGCGCCACGGTGAAGCACCTCTACCCGGAGTCGGCCGACGTGCTGCGCGAGCTGTTCGAGACCTACGAGATCACGCGCTGGATGCCGCCGGCGGCCGGTCAGCTCGGGTGGCTCGTCCCCGACGCCGACTCGTTCGCGCTGGGCGCGACCGATGTGGTGTGCGTGCACGTGACCGACCCCGAGATCACCGGGTCGACCGCAGGCGATCTCCGTCGCATCTCCACGCGCGCGCCCCTCGCGACGATGCGACTCTGCGCGAACCTCGGGGGCGACGGCGGGCGCGCCGCGTTCGCTACCTGCGACCGACCTCACGACATCCAGACGCTGCTGCGCGTCACCCTCGATGTGCGCGACAAGCCCGACGACGTGCTGCAGTGGACCGATGACGACTGGCGCAGCATCGACGTGGCGTGCCAGGACCTCGCGACCGCGGTCATCGGCGCGAAGCGCAACTCGATCCTGATCAACGCCGACACCGACCCGGACCAGCCGGCGGTCGACGGCACCCGGCTCGTCGACTGCCGCGCGGTGCCGTTCGACGAGGCCAAGGCCTTCGCGGCCGGGACCGTCGTCACCGGCGCGGGCCAGCGCCCGATCCGCATGACCCGGGCCTGACCGGACCGGGCGGCGACGGGCGGACCGGCCGGTGACGGCTCAGGCGTCGACGGGCTGGGGCCGACCGAAGTGGTGGCCCTGGCCACGGTCGACGCCCAGGTCCGTGAGCGCCCGCGCCTGGTCGGGCGTCTCCACGCCCTCGGCGACCGTGGTCTTGCCGGTGGTGCGGGCGAGGGCGACCACGGCGGCGACCACCCCGGCTGCGGTGTTGTCGTCGGCGACGTCACGCACGACCGTGCCGTCGATCTTCAGCACGCTCGCCGGGTAGTCGCGCAGTGCGTGCAACCCGGGGAAGCCGGTGCCGAAGTCGTCGATGGCGATGACCACGCCCCGCCCGGCGAGGGCCTGGATCGCAGTGGGCGCGGCGCGGCGTCGTCGTGAGCCGACGCCGAGGAGGAGCGGCTCGGTCACCTCGAGGCACAGTCGGGCCGGGGTGAGCGCCCGCTCGGCGAGCGCAGCCAGCACCGACGCCTCGAGCCCGGGATCGAACATCTCGCCGGCTCCGAGGTTGACCGACACGGTGACGCCGCGATTGCGGTCGCCGCGGTCCCACTCCACCAGCAGGTCGAGCGCGCGGCCGAGCACCCAGGCACCGAGGCGCGGCGCGAGGCCGGCGTCTTCGGCCACGGGCAGGAACTGCGCGGGGGTGAGCGCACCCAGCGTCGGGTGGCTCCACCGCACGAGCGCCTCGGCGCCCACCATCTCGCCGCTCGTCAGGTCGATGATCGGCTGGAAGTGCACCGCGAGCCCCGCCGACGCCGGTCCGGCCTCGCACGCGTCGCGCAGGTCCTCGGCCAGGCTCCGCCGCTCGGAGATGCCGAGTCGGCGGCCGCCGGGTTCGCCGTCGTCGTCGCGGGCGTCCTTCGCGGCATACATCACGTCGTCGGCCTCGGCGAGCAGGACCTCGGCCGTGGTGTCGTCGCGCGCGGTCACGAAGCCGACGCTTGCATCGATGCTGATCGACAGCTCGTCGATCAGCACCGGCTTCGCGAGCTCGCGCTCGATGCGCTCCACCATCGACGGGATGGTGGAGCCGGGATCGGCACCGGGGCACACGATGACGAACTCGTCGCCGCCGAAGCGGGCGACGAGGTCGCCGGGGCGCACGAGCGTCTGGAGGCGTTCGGCGATGGCCACGAGCAGCGAGTCACCGACGGAATGGCCGTAGAGGTCGTTGACCCGCTTGAACCGGTCGAGGTCGACGAACAGCACGCCCACGGGCTCCATGCAGTCCTTGCCCGACACCATCGCCTCGAGGAACTCCTCGAGGTGAGCTCGGTTGGCGAGTCCGGTGAGCGCGTCGCGGGTCGCGAGGTTGGCGAGGTGCTCCTCGAGCGCGCGCCGGCGGGTGATGTCCTGCCCCGACACGATCACCCCGGCCGCGACGGGGTCGTCGAGCAGGTTGCTCACCGAGAACTGGTACGCGAGGTCACGACCGTCCTTGTGGCGGAGGCGGCACTCGATCACGTGCACGCCGGGGTGGGCGATGGCGTCGGCAAACGCCCGGTCGAACCCCGCGCGGTCGGCGTCCGCCACCCAGTGGGACAGCTTGGTCCCGATCACCCTTGACGGGTCATGGCCGAGGTTGCGGCACATCGCGCCCGACACCGACTCGATCTCGCCGAGCGAGTCGCACAGCAGCACCACCAGCGCCGACGACTCGACGATGACCCGGAATCGCTCGGTGTCGGCCGCCGCGACCTCCCACTGCCGGCGGGCGGTGAGGTCGCGGAACGTGTCGATCTGCCACACGCCATGGCCGTGGTGAAAGGTGCTGCCCACCACCTCGGCGAGGCGCCATTCCCCATCCGCCGTGCGGATCCGGACCTCGATCGCGGAGCCGACCTCCTTCTCGAGCACCTCCTCGAACGACGCGAACACCAACGGCATGTCGTCGGGGTGCACGAAGAGGTCGACGGCGTCGGCGCCGAGCTCCTCGGCCGTCTTGCCGATGGCCTCGACGGCCCGCTTGTTGAGGGCCACGCAGCGCATGCCCTCGTCGAACACGATGGCGGGGTCGGGGAGGATGTCGAGGACGGCCGCGATCGTGTCGGCCTCGAGGTCGAGCCGCGGGTGCGGTGCCTCGTCGTGCCCTGCGCCTGGATCGCTCATCGCTTCCCGCCCATGCCCATACGGTCGGCTGCCGATTCGCCCCGCGTGAAACCTAGCCGCGCCCGCGCGCCCGGCCCGTAGTAGACCTCGGACCGTGGAGCCGTTCCCCACCCTCGCCGAGGCTCGCCGGCGCGCACACGCGCTGCTCGACGCGCACGCGCTTGCCTATCTCGAGGGCGGCTCGGGGGCGGAGCGGACGCTGCGGTGGAACGAAGAGGCGTTCGGGCGCTACGTGATCCGCCCGACGGTCTGCACCGGCGACGCCGCGCCCGACATCACCTGCACGCTCCTCGGCGAGCAGCTCGCGATGCCGATCCTCGTGGCTCCCTTCGGCCTCGACCGGATCTTCCACCCCGACGGCCACCGCGCCGTGGTGCAGGGCGCCGCCGAAGCCGGCACCGTGGCCATCGCGTCGTCGAGCTCGGGGTACACCCTCGAGGACGTGCACGCGGCGTCGCCCGCGGGCGCGTGGGCGTTCCAGGTGTCGGCCCTCGGACCGGTGGGCGTGGCCGAGCGGGCGGCCCGCCGCGCCGCCGACACCGGCTATCGCGCCCTGTGCATCACCGTCGACACGCCGCGGCCGGGCTGGCGGGAGCGCACGCTGGAGGACCCCGATCCGCCGTCGGCCGTCGAGCTCGCCAGCGCCAACTACGGCCCCGACGACTTCGCCGAGCGCATGGCGGGGGCGGTGGGGTGGACGTGGGCGATGGTCGCGGCGCTGGGCGCCGCCGCCGGCCTCCCGTGGATGGCCAAGGGCGTGCTCACCGCGGCCGACGCCCGGGCCGCGGTTGCGCACGGCGCCGCCGCGGTGATCGTGTCGAACCACGGCGGCCGCCAGCTCGACGGCGCGCCCGCGGCGATCGACGCGCTGCCCGAGGTGGTGGCCGAGGTCGGGGCCGAGGTGCCGGTGATCATCGACGGCGGGATCCGCCACGGCAGCGACGTGTTGATCGCGCTCGCGCTCGGCGCCACGGCGGTGGGCATCGGCCGCCCGGCCGCGTGGGGCCTCACCGCGGGCGGCGCCGACGGTGTGGCCCGGGTGCTGTCGATCCTCGCCGAGGAGTACGCGATCGCCCGCACCCTCGCCGGAGGCCTGGAAGTCGCACCCCGCCCGCGCCGCTCGTGGCGCAGCGACCTGAACGCCCTGGGCTGAGCTACGACATCCGGGCAACCTCGACGGGTCGCACCTTACGATCATTCGCGCACGATCGAGGGCGCCCCGCACGAATGCCGGCGTCAGCCATCGACTCGATCGCCTTCGGGTCGCGCCGGCGAGTGGTCACGACCCGAGGGCGCGAACCCCCGCGCCCGGGCCACCAACCGATGACGCGCCGGGCGCGTTGCGCAGGCCAGCGCGTCGTACGCGTGGAGGAGCCCCCGAACCGTCGACGCCGCGCGGTGTGACCGCAGCCAGGGCACGAGCTCCCGCTCGGGAATGCGCACGACGAGGTCGGGTCCGGTCAGCACCCGCAGCAGGCACCGGGTGAACGCGGTCGGCCGGAACTCGCGCCCGCCGCGGGGTTGCCAGGGCTTGTGCGGCCCGATCGCGTGCAGCATCGTCACCGGTTCACTCCGCCACGTGCAGCGCAGCTGCTCGACGTCGACGACCTGCGTCACGCGGAGGTCGTCGGGCTGCATCACCATCCCGTGCGGCGGGCCCGTCACGACATGGTCGACCGGCACCTCGCTCATCAGGAGCGCGTTGATGCAGTCCTGGTCCTCGAACTGGAGCGGGTCGGTGTCGACCGGTGTAAGTGCCTCCGGACCCGCCTCGGCATCGCACGCCGCCAACCGGTCGCACGCTTCCGCCCATCGCTCGAGCAGGCCCGATCGGCCGGGCCCGGGCAGGGCGACGAAGCCCGTGTTGCGGTAGGCATCACGCCGGAGCGGGGCCCGCAGCTCGAGGAGCTGCGTCCACTCCCCGAACCAACGATCCGGGTACGCCGCGTCGGGGAACGCGTAGACCGCGCCGCTCCTTGCGACCTGGATGGCATCGGTGAGCAGACCGGTCACGATGATGTCGCTGTCGACGAGGAGCACCACGTCGGCGTCGGAGGCCCCGGGTGCGACGAACTTGCTCAGGAGCGCGGACCGATCGCCGGCATGCGGGACGATCTCGCAGTGCGGCTCGATGAGTCGCCGCTGCCCGACGGTCAGGCCGCGGTCGAGCACCGTGAGCGGCACGGAATTGCCGCTGATCGCGAGCGAGTTGACGAGCGCGACCGTGCCCGGGAAGTACCGGGCATCGCTGACCGTGAACGCGCGACTCGACACCAGGCACAAGCTCCCGTCGGACCGGAGGCGGACGCTATCGGCTCGCGCGCCTCGACGGAGCGAGGCGGCAGCCGATCCCCGGGGCGGCCTTCCCCGCGTTGCGACTGTCCGCTCCTCGACCTGCGGTCGGCCGGGCCCTTCTCGGCGGCGGGTCAGGCGAGAGCAGTCGTCGCCACGTAGACGGTGCTCGACGACTCGCCCCCGGTGTAGAAGTTGGGGAACTTCACGGTGTGCGCGGTGGCCGTCGCGAACACGGCTCGCAGCGTGGCGAGGAACGCCGCGTCGGGCGCGCCGTCGGCCCAGAGACCGAACCCGCCGCCCGGATGCAGCCGGTCGGCGAGGCGCGTCAACCCGGCCGCCTCGTAGAACGGCGCGTGCGCGGGGCTGAGCAGGTGGCGCGGCGAGTGGTCGATGTCGAGCAGCACGGCATGGACCCGCGCGGGCCCGTCGGGAACCAGCGGTCCGTCGCCGAGCGCGAGTGCGAAGAAGTCGCCGTGCACGAACCGGCAGCGCGGGTCGCCCGTCATCGCCTCGGCCATCGGGAGCAGATGCCGCGCGTGCCAGTCGATCACCGCGTCCAGCGCCTCGACCACCGCGCAGGTGCGCACCCGGGGGTCGCCCAGCGCGGCCCGGGCGGTGTAGCCGAGGCCGAGCCCGCCGACGACCACGTCGAGGCGCTCCGGCTCGGTGCCCGGCCAGGTGGCGAGGCCGAGGTCGGCGAGGGCGATCTCGGCCACCGTGAACAGGCTCGACATGAGGAACTCGTCGTCCAGCTTCACCTCGTAGACGTCGACCCCGAGGGTGGGTTCGACGCGGCGGCGGACGCTGACGACCCCGATCGGTGTGTCGCGCCGGTCGATCTCCTCGAAGATGGCGCTCACGACGGGGCGCCCGGCGCGCCGGCGACCCCGCCGGCCCGGGTCGACAGGCCGTGGCCGCGGGCCCC
>VGCA01000031.1 GCA_016870245.1 Actinomycetota bacterium
GTCGCCGCGCTCCGGGCCGAGATCGCCGCCCGGCCGCCCTCCGGCTGACCGGCGGCGGGCTCCGGCGCACCCGCGCCCTCAGAGCACCGGGCCGCCGTACTGGGCGAAGAGGTGCGCGAGGACCGGGTCCACGACGTGGTCGGGCATCTCGGGATCGAACCAGGCGTCGACCGTCGTCCAGTGGAACGGATGGAGCATGTACTCGCCGGTGAGCCCGTCGAGCGACGCGAACTCCTGCTCCCAGGCGTGGGTCCACCGGCTCCGGCCGGTGGTGCGCGACAGCGACCAGCTGCGGATCGTGCCGATGTGGGTGGGCATCGCGGCCAGGTCGGCCTCGAACCGGGCCACCGCGTCGGCGCGCGCACCGGGGCGCACGGTGAGCAGGAGGGTGCGCTTGATGCGGGGGCCGTCGAGGGCGACGTGGTTCCGTGCGAGGGGGTCGAGGCCCACCTCCGACGCGACCGTGACCGCGCCCGCGAGCCGGTGGGCGGCGCCGTGGGCCAGCACGTCGCCCGGCGTGTGCGGCGCGTCGGCGTCGAGCACCAGGTCCCAGGTCACCGCGCCCGCGCCCATCCCCGGTGGCGCGACGACGGTCGACGGATGGACGCCCGCGTGGCTCGCCCGCAGCTCGGGCACCGCGGCCGCGAGATCGCGCAGCGCGTCCGCGACCGCCGCGGGGTCGCGGCCTTCCTCGACCGTGAGGACGGCCAGGGCCCGGCGCGTGTCGCTCACCCCTGCGGTCCCAGCACGGAACGGGACCGGGCCAGCGCGAGCTCGTCGGTCGCCGCCCACCACGCCACGGTCGCGGGGGCGTGGCTCCCCGCCCGCGCCCGGAAGAACTCCCGCACCCCGGGCAGCCGCCACTCGACGACGACGTCGACGCCGTCGAACACGCCCGGGTCGGCGGCCCGGGTCTGCCAGACGCCCTCCAACACGTAGCCGCGGGCCTCGGCGGACGGCCGGTACTCCCGGTGCATCCGGGCCACCCACGCGTCGGCGCCCCCCCGGGGGAGCGTCACCCGGTCGACGATCCTCACCGGGACCTCCGCGCTCGCCGCCATGGCTCGGACCCTAATCCGGGGCTTGGGGGTGGCCACCCGGTCGCAGCGCCCGGCGTCTGCGTGTCAAGCCACACGACAGGCCACGGGTACACTGCGGTCCCCCATGACCTCCCTCACCACTTCCGTCGAGTCCCTCGACGACAACAAGGTCCGCGTCAGCGTCACGATCCCCGCGGCGGAGTTCGAGAAGGCGGTCGATGCCGCGTTCCGCAAGCTCGCCCGTGAGGTGAAGGTGCCCGGGTTCCGGCCCGGCAAGGCCCCCCGCCGGCTGCTCGAGGCCCGCTTCGGCACCGAGTACGCCCGCGAGCAGGCCCTGCGCGACGCGCTGCCCGAGTACTACGAGCAGGCGATCGTCGCCGAGTCGGTCGACGCGATCGCGGTGCCCGAGATCGACATCACCGCCGGCGAGGACGAGGGCGACGTCGCCTTCGACGCCGTCGTCGAGGTGCGGCCGGTCGTCACGATCAGCGGCTACAAGGGCCTGCGGGTCGAGATCCCGAGCCCGGCCGCGAGCGACGAGCAGATCGACGCCCAGGTCGACTCGCTGCGGGAGCGGTTCGCCGACCTCTCCGACAGCGACGACCCGCTGATCGACGGCAACTTCGCGCTGATCGACATCGCCTCCACCGACGGCGACGAGCCGGTCGACGCGCTCTCCGCCTCCGACTTCCTCTACGAGGTCGGCTCCGGGATGCTGGTGGAAGCGCTCGACGTGCAGCTGCGGGGCTCCGAGCCCGGCGCCATCCTCAAGTTCGACGCCGAGCTTCCCGAGCGCTTCGGCGAGCGGGCCGGCGACACGATCTCCTTCTCCGTGGTGGTCAAGGAGACCAAGCGCAAGGTCCTCCCCGACGTCGACGACGAGTGGGTGTCCGAGGTCAGCGAGTTCGACACCGTCGACGCGTTCCGGGCCGACGTCGCCAACCGCATCGCCCTCGTCGGCAAGGTGCAGGGCCAGATGGCCGTGCGCGAGAAGGTCCTCGAGGCCGTCGGTGAGCTCGTCGACATCGAGGCACCCGCCGCGCTCGTCGATGCCGAGATGGAGCGGCGCCTGCACGACCTCGCGCACCGGCTCGAGCACCAGGGGATGAACATCGCCCAGTACCTGATGATGACGGGCCAGGACCAGCAGGCCTTCGTCGACGAGCTGCGCGCCGGCTGCACCCAGGCCGTGCTCGCCGACCTCGCGCTGCGATCGGTCGTCGACCAGGAGGACATCGTCGCCGAGGACTCCGAGGTCGACGACGAGATCGAGCGACTCGCTGCGCGGCTCGACCAGAAGCCCGCCAAGGTCCGCAAGGATCTCGACCGGAACGGCGCGATCGAGGCACTACGCTCGGACATCGCCAGAGGCAAGGCCGTGCGAGTGCTCATCGACAACGCCGAGGTCGTCGACGAGGACGGCAACCCCGTCGATCTCACCCTCCCCGAGACCGAGACCGAGACCGAGACCGACACGGAGACCGACACCGAAGCCGACAGCGTCGCCGCCGACGAGACCGAGTCCGCCGCAGCGAGCGCCGACGACACCCCCGACAGCAGCGACACCCCCAGCGCCGAGGAGTCCCAGGAGTGATCGAGCCCATCCGCAACTACCTCGTCCCCACGGTCGTCGAGCAGACCAACCGTGGCGAGCGAGCCTTCGACATCTACTCCCGGCTGCTCAAGGAGCGCATCATCTTCCTCGGTACGGCGATCGACGACACGGTCGCGAACCTGATGATGGCGCAGCTGCTGCACCTCGAGTCGGAAGACCCCGACAAGGACATCTCGATCTACATCAACTCGCCGGGTGGTGAGATCACCGGTCTCTTCGCCATCTACGACACGATGCAGTACATCAAGCCCGACGTGTCGACGATCTGCATCGGCCAGGCCGCCTCGGCCGCCGCGGTGCTGCTGGCCGCGGGCACGCCCGGCAAGCGCTACGCCCTGCCCCACGCCCGGATCCTGATCCACCAGCCCCACGGTGGCGCGTCGGGCCAGGCGGTCGACATCGAGCTCCAGGCCAAGGAGATCATCCGCATGCGGGAGCTGCTCGACTCGATCCTGGCGCACCACACCGGCCAGTCGGCGGAGAAGATCGCGCACGACACCGACCGCGACTTCATCATGAGCGCGCCGGAGGCCAAGGACTACGGGATGGTCGACGAGATCCTGACCAACCGGGAGCTCACCGCCGTCGGCGTGGCCGCCGGGGTCAGCTGAGCCGATCGCACCAGCGACGGAGGGGGGCGCACCGTGGCCAAGTTCGGTGACGGAGGTGACCTGCTGAAGTGCTCCTTCTGTGGAAAGAGCCAGAAGCAGGTCAAGAAGCTCATCGCGGGCCCGGGCGTCTACATCTGCGACGAGTGCATCGACCTCTGCAACGAGATCATCGAGGAGGAGCTCGCGCAGACGAGCGAGGTCCGCTTCGACGAGCTCCCCAAGCCGCGTGAGATCTACGACTACCTGAACGACTACATCATCGGTCAGGAGCAGGCGAAGAAGATCCTCTCCGTCGCCGTCTACAACCACTACAAGCGGGTGCAGGCCGGCTCGTACGGCGACCCCGAAGTGGAGCTCGCCAAGTCCAACATCCTGCTGATCGGCCCCACCGGCTGCGGCAAGACGTTGCTCGCGCAGACCCTTGCCCGCCTGCTGAAGGTGCCGTTCGCGATCGCGGATGCCACCGCGCTCACCGAGGCGGGCTACGTCGGCGAAGACGTCGAGAACATCCTGCTCAAGCTGATCCAGGCCGCCGACTATGACGTCAAGAAGGCCGAGACCGGGATCATCTATATCGACGAGATCGACAAGATCGCGCGCAAGGCCGAGAACCCGTCGATCACCCGCGACGTCTCCGGTGAGGGCGTGCAGCAGGCACTTCTGAAGATCCTGGAGGGCACCACCGCGTCGGTGCCGCCCCAAGGCGGACGCAAGCACCCGCACCAGGAGTTCATCCAGATCGACACGACGAACATCCTGTTCATCTGCGGTGGTGCGTTCGCCGGGCTCGACTCGCTCATCGAGGCCCGCGTGGGCAACCGGGGCATCGGCTTCGGCGCCGACATCCGCCGCTCCGAGGACAAGGACATGGGCCGGCTCCTCAGCTCGGTCCTGCCCGAGGACCTGCTGAAGTTCGGGCTCATCCCCGAGTTCGTCGGCCGCCTGCCCGTCGTCGGCGCGGTGCACAACCTCGACCACGACGCGCTGATGCGGATCCTCATCGAGCCGAAGAACGCGCTGCTGCGGCAGTACCAGAAGTTCTTTCAGTTCGACGACGTCGACCTGGTCTTCACCGACGACGCGCTCGAGTCCGTGGCCGACGAGGCGCTCAAGCGCGGCACCGGCGCCCGGGGGCTGCGGGCCATCCTCGAAGAGGTCCTGCTCGACGTCATGTACGACCTGCCGAGCCGGTCCGACGTGGTGCGCTGCGTGGTCGACCGCGGCGTGGTCATGGAGAAGATGCACCCCACGCTGGTCACGGTCGACTCCGACCGGCGAACCGCCTGACCCGCTGTCGCCAGCGCGCCGCCGCGGTGACCGTGGGGCCTTCTGTCATCGCGGGATGGGCCGCGGAGATGCCGCCGTCGACGGGCAGGATCGATCCCGTGATCCACGATGCGGCGTCCGATGCGAGGAAGATCACCGCGGCGGCGATCTCGTCGGCGGTGCCGTAGCGTTTCATCGGATAGGCCGGGTCCCCGGCGGGCTTCGGCTGCGGGGGCACGTAGCCCGGGCTGATGGCGTTCACCCGGATGCAGCGTGGCCCGAGGTCCACGGCGAGGTGCCTCGTGAGCCCCTCGATCGCGGCCTTGGTCGCCCCGTAGAGGGATGTCGCCGGCATGCCGGCCTGGGCCTGGATCGACGAGAACAGCACGACGGCGCCGCGCCGCCCTTCGAGGTGGGCGAGCGCGGCGCCGACGATCCACGCGGCGGCCCCCACGTTCACCGCCATCGCCCGCTGCCACTGCTCGGGGGTCTGTGCCTCGATCCGACCGCGTCCGTGGTCGACCGCGGCGTGGACCACGAGGTCGAGGCCGCCGTACGCGTCGATCGCCGTGTCCACCAAGTCGGCCGCCGCCTCGGGTCGGGTGAGGTCCGCGGTCTGCACCACGACGGCGGTGTCGCCGGCGTCGGCGCGGACCTGCGCGGCGGTGGCCTCCAGGCCGGGGGCGTCGATGTCGGTCGCCACGACCGAGCCTCCGGCCGCGGCGATCGCCAGGGCGGTGGCGCGCCCGGTGTTCGACGCCGCGCCCGTGACGAGTGCGACCCGGCCGTGCATCACGCGATCGGCAGTCCGCCCGGGCACGCCCCCGGCACTACGCGGCGCCGCGCCCCCTGGCGTTCCCCACTTGTGGGGAGCCGGTGCTGCTGGCAGGGTTGCGGTGATGAGCTCGTACCTTCTCGTCGCGAACCAGACCTCCGGGGGTGAGGCGCTCGCCACGCACCTCCGGCGGGTGCTGGCGTCCGACACCGACGCGCGCTTCGTGGTGCTGGTGCCGATGGCCACGCCCGCCCCGGTCGACCTCGGCGGGTCGATGGGCGTGATGAGCGGCGTCGCCGTGCTCGACCCCACGGTGCAGGCCCAGATCCAGGAGGTCGCCCGCCAGCGGCTCGACCGGATCCTCACCTGGCTGCGCGACTCCGGCGCGGTGGCGTCGGGCTCCGTGGTGGGCGACCCGCTCCCGGCGATGGAGGCCGCGGTCGACGCCGAGCCGTTCGACGAGATCATCGTCTCCACGCTGCCCGCCCGCATGTCGCAGTGGATGCGCCGCGACCTCGTGCGCCGGGCCAGTCGCCGGTTCTCCATCCCGGTCACCACCGTGATGGCCGCCGACACCGAGCCACCCGCCACGCCGGCGCCGATGGTGGCCACCGTGGCGTCTCCCGGCGAGTCCGCGGCCGAAGGTGCTGCGGTGTCGGTCGCATCCGTCGCGCCGGTTCCTCCTACGTCCTCCGAGCCGGCCCCGGCCGGTGCGTCCCGAAAGCGAGCCGTCATGGGCGAGAGCGTCTACAAGATCGTCGAGCTGGTCGGGACGAGCACCGAGAGCTGGGAGAAGGCCGCGGCCGCCGCGGTGGCCATGGCGTCGCAGTCGCTGCGTGACCTGCGGGTGGCCGAGGTGGTCGAGCTGGACATGGTGATCGACGACGGCAACGTCGCCGCCTACCGCGCCAAGGTCAAGGTCTCCTTCAAGTACGACGGCGAAGCCTGACCGAACCCCGAGAGGGACGCCCGCCGACCCTCGGCGAGCGGGTCCGGGGTCGGCGGATCACTGTCACCCGGATGATCGGTGCTGCGCGGGCTCGGGCTGGCTTAGGGTCGGCGCATGAGTGATCACGATGCGCGGTTCACGCGGGGCGTCGTCGCGACGCCACACCACCTCGCGAGCGAGGCGGGTCGCGCCGTGCTGGCCTCGGGTGGCAACGCCGTCGACGCGATCGTCGCCGCGAACCTCGTGCTCGGGGTGGTGACGCCGTACTTCTGTGGGCCCGGTGGGGACCTGTTCGCGATCGTGTGGGACGGCCGCATGCACGGCTACCTCGGCGCGGGCCGGGCACCGGCCGGGGTCACCCCCGCCGACATCGCGGCGCGCCACGACGGCCGAATGCCGTTCCTCGGCGCCGACACCGTCACCGTGCCCGAGGCGGTGGGCGGCTGGTTCGCGCTGCTGGAGCGCTGGGGCACCCGCTCGTTCGGCGACCTCGCGGCGGGGGCGATCCGGCTCGCCGACGAGGGCTTCACCGTCAGCGACCACGGCGGGGCGCAGTTCGTGGAGGCCCGGGCCTGGTATCCCCGTGCGCAGTCGTGGCAGGTCCAGTACGGCGAGGTCGAGCCCGGGACCCACTTCGTCCAGCCGGCGTCGGCCCGGCTGCTGCGCCGGATCGCCGAGGAGGGGCCCGACGGCTACTACCGCGGCCCGGTCGCCGAGGCCGTCGCCGCCGCGGTGCAGGCCGAGGGCGGCGGTCTCCGCCCCGACGACCTCGCCGCGCATGCGGGGGAGTGGTGCGATCCGATCACCGCGGAGTACCGCGGCACCACCATCGCCGAGCTGCCGCCGCCCACGCAGGGGGTGTCGGTGCTGGAAGCGCTGCGCATCCTCGACGGCCTCGACCTCCCCGACGATCCCGTCGCCCGCACCCACGTGCTCGTCGAGGCGGTGAAGCTCGCCCTGGTCGACCGCGACGCCCACGTGTCGGATCCCGACGCGATGGCCATCGGCCCGGCCGACCTGCTCGCCGACGCCTACGTCGCCGAGCGGCGGGCGCTCCTCGACCTCGACCGCGCGACCTCGCCGCCGCCCGGTCGTCCGCAGCGTGGCGGCACCGCGTACCTGTGCGCGGCCGACGCCGACGGGCTGTTCGTCAGCCTCATCCAGTCCAACTTCGCCGGCTTCGGCTCGGGCGTGTTCGTGCCCGAGTGGGGCATCAACCTCCACAACCGGGGCTCGTCGTTCTCGCTCGACGACGGGCACATCAACTGCTTCGCCCCCGGCAAGCGGCCGCTGCACACGCTGATCCCCGCGCTGGCCCTGCGCGACGGGCAGCCCTGGACCGTCTTCGGCACCATGGGGGGTGACGCGCAGGCCCAGGTGCACGTGCAGCTCGTCTCCAAGATGGTCGACGACGGTGACGACCCGGCCACCGCGATCGCGGCACCGAGATGGCGGGTGGACCCGGGCACCTGGTGGCTGCACCTCGAGTCGCGCTATCCCGACGCGATCCCGATCGGCCTGCGGGAACGTGGCCACCGCACCGCCGACGCTCCTGCCTACGACTCGGCCATGGGCCACGCCCACGCCATCCGCATCGAGGCCGACGGGTTCCACGCCGGCTCCGACCCTCGCGCCGAGGGCGCCGCCCGCGGCGTCTGACGCGCGCGCGGACGAGCATGTGACGAGAACCGGCGCCATGCGCCGCCGGGCGTCACATGATCGTCCGTGGAGGCTGGGGTCCGGCCGACGCGGGAACGGTGGGTCAGGGTCTCGTGGTCGTCGCCGTCGTGGAGAACCGCGTCGGGCCGGGCTCGGCACGCGGATCGGGCGGGGGAGTCCGACGACGCTGAAAGTACGCTGCCCGGCGTGACGACACCGCGCGTGCCGGAGAAGCCCGGCCTCGAAGGCCTCGAAGACAAGTGGTCGGCCCGCTGGGAGGCCGACGGCACCTACCGGTTCGACCGGTCGCGCACCCGCGACCAGGTGTTCTCGATCGACACGCCGCCGCCCACCGTCTCGGGCTCGCTGCACGTGGGCCACGTCTTCAGCTACACCCACACCGACACCGTCGCCCGCTACCGCCGGATGCGGGGGCTCGAGGTCTTCTATCCGATGGGCTGGGACGACAACGGGCTGCCCACCGAGCGTCGGGTGCAGAACTACTTCGGCGTCCGCTGCGACCCCACGCTGCCGTACGACCCCGCCTTCGCGCCGCCCGAGAAGCCGGGCAAGCAGGCGATCGCGATCAGTCGGCGCAACTTCGTCGAGCTGTGCGACCGACTCGTGGCCGAGGACGAGCAGAAGTTCGAGGAGCTGTGGCGCCACCTCGGCCTCTCGGTCGACTGGTCGATGACCTACACGACGATCGGCAAGCAGGCCCAGCGCATCTCGCAGCGGGCGTTCCTGCGCATGCTCGCCCGGGGTGAGGCCTACCAGTCGGAGGCGCCCACACTCTGGGACGTCGACTTCCGCACGGCGGTCGCCCAGGCCGAGCTCGAGGACCGGGAGATGCCCGGCGCCTACCACACGATCCGCTTCCCGCGGGTCGACGGCGAGGGCGACGTCATCATCGAGACCACGCGTCCCGAGCTCATCCCCGCCTGCGTCGCGCTCGTCGCCCACCCCGACGACGCGCGCTACCAGCCGCTGTTCGACAACGAGGTGTACACGCCGCTGTTCGGCGTGCGGGTTCCCGTGCGCGCCCACCACCTGGCCGACCCCGAGAAGGGGAGCGGCATCGCGATGATCTGCACCTTCGGCGACCTCACCGACGTCACCTGGTGGCGCGAGCTCGACCTGCCGGCCCGTCCGATCGTCGGCTGGGACGGCCGCCTCCACGGTTCGCCGCCCATCGACTTCGAGACCCACAAGGCCAACGAGCACTGGGGCGAGCTGGCGGGAAAGAGCATCAAGCAGGCGCGTGAGCGCGTCGTGGACTTGCTGCGGGAGACCGGCGACCTGCTCGCCGAGCCCCGCCCGATCAGCCATGCGGTGAAGTTCTACGAGAAGGGTGACCGCCCGCTCGAGATCGTCACCACCCGCCAGTGGTACATCCGCAACGGCGGCCGCGACGCCGACCTGCGCGCCGCGCTGCTCGACCGAGGGCGTGAGCTGCACTGGCACCCCGACTACATGAAGGCCCGCTACGAGAGCTGGGTCGAGGGGCTCAACGGCGACTGGCTGGTGAGCCGCCAGCGCTTCTTCGGCGTGCCGTTCCCGATCTGGTACCGGCTCGACGCGCAGGGCGAACCCGACTACGACCACCCGCTCGTGCCCGACGAGGCCGACCTCCCGGTCGACCCGCAGAGCCAGGCGCCGGCGGGCTACACCGAGGGCCAGCGGGGTGCACCCGGCGGCTTCGTCGCCGACCCCGACGTCATGGACACGTGGGCCACGTCGTCGCTCACCCCGCAGATCGCCTGCCAGTGGTGCGAGGACGACGACCTGTTCGCGCGCACCTACCCGATGGACGTGCGGCCGCAGGCCCACGAGATCATCCGCACCTGGCTGTTCTCGACCGTGGTGCGCGCCCACTCGGAGTTCGGCGGCCTGCCCTGGACCGACGCCGCGATCAGTGGATGGGTCCTCGACCCCGACCGCAAGAAGATGTCGAAGTCGAAGGGCAACGTCGTCACGCCGCTCGGCCTGCTCGAGCAGTACGGCTCCGACGCGGTGCGGTACTGGGCGGCGAGCGGCCGGCCCGGCACCGACACCGCGTTCGACGAGGGTCAGATGAAGATCGGTCGGCGCCTGTCGATCAAGGTGCTCAACGCGTCGAAGTTCGCACTCGGCGTGATCGGCGACAACCCCGTCCCCGCCGACCCGGCGACCGCCGACATCGACGCGCCACTCGACCGAGCGCTCCTCGCCGCGCTGGCCGACCTCGTGGACGACGCGACCCAGGCGTTCGAGCAGTACGACTACGCCCGCGCGCTCGAGCGCACCGAGCGGTTCTTCTGGGGCTACTGCGACGACTACATCGAGCTCGTCAAGCAGCGCGCCTACGGCGACACCGATGACGCCGGCGCGCGGTCGGCTCGGGCCACGCTCGCGTGCGCGCTCGACACGCTGCTGCGACTGTTCGCGCCGCACCTCCCGTTCGTGACCGAGGAGGTGTGGTCGTGGTGGCGGGAGGGGTCGGTGCACCGGAGCACGTGGCCCGTCGCCGCACCGCTGCGAGCGGCGGCCGCCGGTGACGTGCCCGACGCGTACGGCGTCGCGGCCGACGTGCTGGCCGAGGTGCGCAAGGCCAAGACCGCACAGCAGAAGTCGATGCGGGCCGACATCGCGTCGGCGACCGTCACCGACCGGGCCGACCGGCTCGCACTGCTGGGGACCGTGGCCGACGACGTGTGCGCGGCCGGCCGCATCGCCGAGCTGCGCACCGGGGTGGGCGAGCCGCTCGCGGTCGAGGTCGTGTTCGCCGACGAGCCCGCCGCGTGAGCGGTCGGATCCGGGCCACCGGTCGGGCCGGTTGCGGTCGGAGTGACGGGGCAGCGGTGACGTGAGCCACCGCGACGACGCCATCTTCGACCCGTCCGACTGGGCGGAGCACCCGGCGGAGGCGTTCGCGTGGCTCGACGCGCACGTCAACCTCGAGTCGGTCGGCGTGCCGGTGGGCACCGACCGTCGCGCCACCGCGCCCACGCTCGACCGCATGGAGGCGCTCGCCGCGCTGCTCGGCTCCCCGCAGCTCGAGTACGGGATCCTCCACCTCACCGGCACCAACGGGAAGACCTCCGTGGCTCGGATCGCCAGCGCGCTCCTCGTCGAGGCCGGCGTCTCCACGGGCACCTACACCAGCCCGCACCTGGAGCGGGTCAACGAGCGCATGAGCTGGGAGGGCGCGCCCATCGCCGATCCGGTGCTCGCCGACCGGCTGGCCCAGGTGGCCCTCATCGAGCCGCACCTGCCCGACGTGCCGTCGTACTTCGAGATCCTCACCGGGGCCGCGCTCACCTGGTTCGCCGACGTCGCCGTGGAGGCCGCGGTGATCGAGGTGGGCCTGGGCGGCACGTGGGACGCCACCAACGTCGTCGACGGCGACGTCGCCGTGATCACCAACGTGCACATCGACCACGTCGACTACCTGGGCCATACCCGCGAGGCCATCGCCGCCGACAAGGCCGGGATCGTGAAGCCCGGGTCGGTGCTGGTGCTGGGGGAGACCGATCCCGACCTGGGCCCGATCTTCGAGGCCCGGGGCGCGGCCCGCACGCTGCTGCGGGGCCGCGACTTCGGGATCACCCGCAACGACCTCGCCCACGGCGGGCGGGTCGTCGACCTGTTCACCCCCCGGGCGCGCTATGAGGACGTGTTCGTCTCCCTCCACGGCGCGCACCAGGCCGACAACGCCGCGATCGCGCTCGCCGCCGTGGAGGCCTTCGCCGACGCCGTCCTCCCGGAGGACCTCGTCACCGACGTGCTCGGTCGCGTGCGCTCACCGGGGCGGCTCGAGGTGGTGGGGCATCAGCCGCTGATCGTGCTCGACGGCGCGCACAACGTCGCCGGCGCGCAGGCGTTCGCCCGGGCGATGGCCGACGAGTTCCCCGGCACCGACCGCACGCTCGTCGTCGGTCTGCTGCGCGAGAAGGACCCCGCCGAGATGCTCGACGCACTGGACGCGCGCGACGCCGCACGGCTCGTGTGTTGCGCCCCGCCGAGTGCGCGGGCGCGCGACCCACACGAGCTCGCCGACGCCGCGCGCGCGATGGGCATCCCGGATGAGCGTGTGACCGTCGTGCACGACGTCGCCGACGCCGTCGACCACGCGGTCGAGGTCACCGGAGACGTCGGGCAGATCGTCGTCACCGGGTCGCTCTACGTGGTGGGCGCGGCCCGGGTCGCCCTGGGCGTCGCCGCCCGCGACTGAGTCTCGACAGCCCCGGTCCCGGCGAGAGCCTTGCCGCGAGGGCCGACTAACTTCCGGGGCCCGAGCGAACGACCGAACTCCCGACCGTCGGGTCGGGTCCCAGAGTGAGCGGGGCCGAGCGGCCCGCCGTAGGCAGGAGCGGAACTGATGACCGCGAACCGAACCCTCGTCCTGTGCAAGCCCGACGCCGTGGAACGCCGGCTGGTCGGCGAGATCGTCGGCCGGCTGGAGCGCCGCGGCCTCACGATCGCGGCCATGGAGCTGCGCCAGATCGACGACGAGCTGGCCGGCAAGCACTACGACGAGCACCGTGACAAGCCCTTCTTCGGTGACCTCGTGGCCTTCATCACCCGCAGTCCGCTCGTGGCGATGGTGGTGGAGGGCCCCGACGACACGTGGCAGATCGTGCGCACGATGATGGGCAAGACCAACCCCCGCGACGCCGACCCCGGCACCATCCGCGGTGATCTCGCCCTCGAGACGCAGGAGAACCTGGTGCACGGCTCCGACGGCCCCGAGTCCGCCGCCCGCGAGATCGCGCTGTTCTTCCCCAACCTGTAGCGGCCCCGCGTCCCCCTGAGCGCGCACCCCCTGCCACCTGCCCTTATTGCCCCGGCTGACCGCACCCGGCGCCGCCGAACGGCGCCGAAATCGAGGTGGTGAGCGGGCGCGGGCACGAAATGCACCACTTCTCGCGCGCGGCCTGAGAGACTTCCCTCAGCCGGCCGCTTGGAGCGGCCGGGGCGGAGGACCTAGCCTTGGTGACTCATGGCTTCCCCTCGACGGAGTATCTGCCGGTGAGCGGCCAGCAGTGGTTCACGTCCGTGGTCGGTCGCGACATGGCCGTCGACCTGGGCACTGCCAACACGGTCGTCTACGTCCGCGGTCAGGGCATCGTCCTCGACGAGCCCTCCATCCTCGCGATCAACACCCGCACCAACCAGCTCCTCGCCGTCGGCGCCGAGGCCAAGCGCATGCTCGGGCGCACGCCGGCGCACATCCAGGCGATCCGTCCCCTGAAGGACGGCGTCATCGCCGACTTCGACATGTGCGAGAAGATGCTGCGCTACTTCATCCAGCGGGTGCACCAGCGCCGCTGGGCGAAGCCTCGCATGGTCATCTGCATCCCGTCGGGCGTCACCGGCGTGGAGCGCCGGGCCGTGCAGGAGGCCGCGGAGTTCGCGGGTGCCCGCAAGCCGGCCCTCGTGATCGAGGAGCCCATGGCCGCGGCGATCGGCGCGGGCCTGCCCGTGCACGAGCCGGCCGGCAACATGATCGTCGACATCGGCGGTGGCACCACCGAGGTCGCGGTGATCTCGCTCGGCGGGATCGTGGCGAGCGAGTCGAGCCGCATCGCGGGCGACGAGTTCGACGCCGCGATCCTCGCGTTCATGAAGCGCGAGTACTCGCTCGCGCTCGGTGAGCGCACCGCCGAGGAAGTGAAGACGAAGCTCGCGACCGCGTACCCCCTCGAGGAGGAGCTGTACGCGGAGATCCGTGGGCGCGACCTCGTGACCGGTCTCCCGAAGACGGTCGTGGTCTCCACCGGGGAGATCCGCGAAGCCGTCGAGGAGCCGGTCGCCGCGATCGTCGACGCGGTGAAGGTCACGCTCGACAAGACGCCCCCCGAGCTCGCGGCCGACATCATGGAGCGGGGCATCGTCCTCGCCGGTGGTGGCGCCCTGCTGCTCGGTCTCGACCGTGTGATCCAGGCCGAGACCGGCATGCCCGTGCGGGTGGCGAAGAACCCCCTCTACTCGGTCGTCCTCGGCTCCGGATACTGCCTCGAGCAGTTCGACGTTCTCCGGCAGGTGCTGATCAGCGGCCCGAGCGACTGACCGGGCGCGGGAGGCGCTCATGGCGGTCTACCGGCGGGAGTCGCGGCGACGTCCGATCATGGCGCTCATCGTGATCACGTGCCTGGCACTGATCACCCTCGACGGGCAGGGCAACGGTGTCATCGGCTCGGTCCGGCACTCCGCCCAGGAAGCCATCGCCCCGGTCCAGTCGCTGGTCGCCGACGCGTTCGACCCGGTCACCAACGTGTTCGACGGCGTGACCAAGGTCGACGGGCTCGAAGCCGACAACGCCGAGCTGCGCGCCCGCGTGGCGGAGCTCGAGGGCCAGCTCAGCCGTGACCGCGGTGTGAGCGACGAGTACAGCCAGCTCGTGCAGCTGCTCGACATCCCCGACGTGGAGGACGTCACCGGCGTGGTGGCCCGCGTCATCCGTGGCCCGGCCGGCAACTTCGAGCGCACGATCACGATCAACAAGGGCACCGCCCAGGGCATCGTGACCGGCATGCCGATCGTGGCGGGCGACGGTCTGGTCGGGAAGGTGACCGACTCGTCGCGCTCGCAGGCCACCGTCACCCTCATCGACAACCCGGGCCTCGGGGTGGGCGTGCGCACCGAGAAGAGCCGCGAGCAGGCGGTCACTCAGGGCCGCTCCGGTGACCGGTTGCTGCGCCTGGGGTTCATCGAGAACCCCCGGGCGCCGATCGAGGTGGGGGAGCTGCTCTTCACTGCGGGGAGCGAGGGCGCCGCCTACCCGGCCGACGTGCCGGTCGCGCGGGTGGTGAGGATCGACCGCGATCGCGGTGAGCTGGACCCCGACGTGTTCGTCGAGCCGCTGGTGAGCCTCGACCAGCTCATCTACGTGAAGGCGCTGCGCATGCCCCGCAGCGAGATGACGACCGACAGGGGATGAGCGTCACCCGACGCGCGGCCCATGCGGTGGATCCGGTTCTTCCTCCTCATCGTCTCCCTGGTCGTCATCCAGACGGCGATCTTCCCGAGCCTGCGGGTGTTCGGTGCGGTCCCCGACCTGCTGCTGGTCGCGACGGTCGCGGTCGCCTACGAGCGGGGCCCGGAGGCGGGGGCGGTGTTCGGCTTCGTCGCCGGGGCTGCCATCGACGTGTTCCTGGCTTCGCCGATGGGCGTGTCGGCGCTGGCCTTCGCGCTCACCGGCTACGGCATCGGGATCTTCCAGAGCGGCCTCGTGCGGTCCTCGCGTTGGATGGCACCGATCCTGGGCGGCATCGGAGGCCTCGTCGGCGGGTTCCTGTGGATCTGCATCGCGTCGATCGCGGGGCAGGACGACCTGTTCGCGACGGCGTCGTTCCGGATCCTCGTGACCGCGGCGATCTACGACGCCCTCGTCGCGTTCCTCGTCTTCCCGTTCGCCCGGTGGGCGTGCGGAGAGCCCGACTTCGCCCACCGGTAGCCGCCCGGCGTCCCGGCTCGGCGACGATCCGCGCGCACGGTCGCGCGAAAGCGCAGGTCAGGGCGCCCCGCGCGCACCGCCCCCGCCCGACCCGCGAGACTGGGGGGGTCATGCGTGGGCGGAGACCGGGACCCAGACCGTGACCGATGCCAACAGCCGCGTGCGGCTGACCGTCGTCGGTGTCGTGGTGTTCGCGCTCTTCGGCGCGCTGTTCGCCCGCCTGTGGTTCCTCCAGGTGGGCAACTCCACCAGCTATGCCGCCCAGACCGAGCAGAGCCGGATCCGCACGATCCGCGAGCCCGCCATCCGCGGGGCGATCGTCGATCGCAACGGCCAGGTGATGGTCCAGAACACGTTGACCGACACCATCACGGTCGACCGCAACATCACCGAGGAGGAGCGGGCGATCACGGTCAGGAACCTCGCGGACCTGCTCGGCAAGGACGCCAAGCAGATCGACACCGAGCTCGACAACCCGGGCTACTCGGTGTACGAGCCGGTGCCCGTCGCCAAGGACGCGACGTTCGAGACGCTCGTGTACCTCCGGGAGCACCCGGAGCTGTTCCCGGGGGTCTCGGCCGACCGGCGCAGCGTGCGTGAGTACCCGGAGCGGTTGACGTTCGACGACCGCCCACCGGTCGGCGCGCACCTGGTCGGCTACGTCGGCTCGATCAACAAGTCGGAGTACAAGATCCAACGGCGCGCCGGGTACTCCCAGATCGACCTCATCGGCAAGGACGGCATCGAGCAGCTCTTCGAGTCGGAGCTGCGCGGCAAGCCCCGTGAGCGCAAGCTCGAGGTCGACAGTCGGGGCCGGCTGGTCGGCCAGGCCGAGGTGGTGGCCCCCGAGGCCGGCCACGACGTCGAGCTCACGATCGACCTCGACGTGCAGCGGGTGGCCGAGGAGTCGCTGCGCCAGGGCATGGACCAGGCCCGCAACTACTTCGACCGACTCACCGGAGAGCGGTACAAGGCGACCGGCGGCGCGGTGGTGGTGATCGACGCCCAGAACGGCGACGTCGTGGCGCTGGCCAGCGCGCCCACCTTCAACATCGCGAACTTCACCAACGGGATCCCCATCCAGGACTTCAACCTCCTCACCGACCCGGCCAACAACCTGCCCCTGATCGACCGGGCCGTGCAGGGCCTCTACGCGCCGGGGTCCACGTTCAAGCCGTTCAGCCTCTACTCGGCGCTGCGCGACAAGCCCCAGGTGCCGGACCCCGAGAACCCCGACCAGATGAAGGACTTCGACGAGTCGTTCACCTTCTACGACCGGGGCTTCATCGAGTTCGGCGCCAGCGGCCAGGAGCAGACGTTCCAGAACGCCGGCAAGCAGCCCAACGGCATCGTCGACATCACCAAGGCGATGACGGTGTCGAGCGACGTGTTCTGGTACAACATCGGCCTCCTGTACTGGCGTACCTGGGGGCGGGGCGAGCCCGCGCAGTCGAGCACCAACCTCGCCGACCCGCAGTACGGCATGCAGCGCACCGCCCGGGCGTTCGGCTTCGCCCGTCCCACCGGCATCGGCCTGCAGGGCGAGGCCCGGGGGCGCATCCCCGACCTGACCTTCAAGCGCGAGGTCAACGCCGGCAACCCCGACGGGTCGTCGCAAGTCTGGCTGCCGGGTGACGGCATGAACCTCGCGGTGGGCCAGGGCGACGTCCTCGTGACGCCGCTCCAGCTCGCGTCCGCCTACGGCGCGCTGGCCAACGGCGGGACGATCTACACGCCCCGCCTGGCCAAGCGGGTGCTCGAGGGTGGCTCCACCCTCGGGGAGCCGCGGGTGGTGCGCGAGCTGCCCGTCCAGCCTGCCCGCGAGGTCGCGCTCGACCAGTCGGTCGTGGACAAGATCTTCCCCGGGCTCGAAGGCGTGATCTGCTCCACGGAGGGCACCGCCAACGCCGCGTTCGACGGCTACGAGTGCGGGTCGGTCATGGGCAAGACGGGTACCGCGGAGATCTCGGCCGGGAAGCAGGACACCGCGCTGTTCGTCGGGGTCATGCCGGCCCGGGTCGACCCCGAGAAGCCCCAGCCCCAGTACGTGGTGGCGGTGGTGGTGGAGCAGGGCGGCTTCGGCGGCTCCGTGGCCGCTCCGATCGCCCGCCGGGTGTTCGACGCGTTGCGCGGCGACCCCAACCCGCCGCCTGTGAAGACCTACCGGCCCAACATCGACTGATGACCCTCACCTTGCCCCGATGACGCTCACCCCGCCCCGCTCGCTCAACCGGGCCCGGACCCGCTTCGGATCGGCGCCGCCGTCACGCCTCGGCGTCGACTGGCGCGAGCTCGACTGGGTGATGCTCGCGAGCGTGGCCGCGATCACCACGCTCGGGATGCTGATGGTGTACTCGACCAGCCGCAACCTGGTCGACGACCCGTACTACTTCGTGAAGCGCCAGGGGGCCGCGCTGGTCCTCGGGATCGCCGCGTTCCTCCTGATCCTGCGGATCGACTACCGCAAGTTCCGAGACTTCTCGCTCCTCGCCTACATCCTCGTGGTCGCACTCCTCTTCGGCGTGCTCACCCCGTTCGGGTCGAGCGCCAAGGGCGCCCAGGCGTGGTACGCCTTCCCCGGCGGATTCCAGTTCCAGCCGGCCGAGATCGCCAAGTTCCTGCTGATCGTGGCGCTGTGCGGGTACGTCAACGAGCACCGGGGCGATATCGACCCGTGGCGGGTCACGGTGATCGTGAGCCTCGCGATCGTGCCGATCGGCCTCGTGCAGCTCCAGCCCGACCTCGGGACCAACATGGTCCTCGCCGCGATCCTGGTGGGGCTGCTCGCGGTGGCCGGCGCGAAGGGCCGCTACCTCGTCGTGTTGCTGCTCCTCGCCGCCACGGGGATCTACGCCGTGGTCTCCCTGGGGCTGCTGAAGCAGTACCAGATCGACCGGCTCACGACGGTGTTCAACCCGGAGGAGTCGGCCCAGGGCGCCGGCTACAACCAGAGTCAGTCGAAGGCGACGATCGCCGCCGGGGGCACGTTCGGCGCCGGGCTCTTCGACGGGCCCCAGACCCGGCTCGGCTACGTGCCCGAGCAGCAGACCGACTTCATCTTCACCGCCGTGGGGGAGGAGCTCGGGTTCGCGGGCGCCGCCACGCTGCTCGCCCTGTTCGGCATCGTCATGTGGCGCACCTGGCGAACAGCCCGGCTGGCCCGTGACTACTACGGCACCCTCGTCTGCTCGGCGGTGTTCGCCATGTTCGCGTTCCAGATCTTCGAGAACATCGGCATGACGATGGGGATCATGCCGGTCACCGGCATCCCACTGCCCCTGATGAGCTACGGGGGCTCGAGCCTCATCGCGACCTTCTGCTGCCTGGGCCTGGTCACCAACGTCTACGCGAGAAGGTTCTCCTGATCTCTGCCTCGGAACGCTGCGAGACGCCGACCGGCGGCACCGGGAGGGGCTCCAAGGCTCGCTCAGCGGGCTGAAGGCGCCTCGCGGCCGCTTCCGAGGCGGCTCCCGTCGCTTCGCTCCGTACGCGGGGACGCCCCTGTAACCTGGGGCGCCTGATGTCCAGCCTGTGGCCGAGGATCGAACCTCTGTTGGCCCGGGTGGAGAAGCCTGCCCGCTACATCGGGATGGAGCGGGGCAGTGTGCGACCGGACCACCACCCGGAGAAGGTCGCCTGGCTGCTCCTGTACCCGGATGCCTACGAGGTGGGCCTGCCCAACCAGGGCCTCCAGATCCTCTACGAGATCCTCAACGAGCGCCCCGACGCGGTGGCCGAGCGGTCCTACGCGCCCTGGATCGACCTCGAGGCCGAGCTGCGGGCCCACGGGCTGCCCCTGTTCTCGGTCGACACCCACCGCGCCGCCGGAGACTTCGACGTCCTGGCCTTCAACCTCTCGGCCGAGCTCGTCTACACGAACCTCCTGAACTGCGTCGACCTGGCCGGGGTCCCGGTGCGGGCGGCGCAGCGGCGGGCCGAGCATCCGCTCGTGATGGCGGGCGGCCACTGCACGTTCAACCCCGAGCCGCTGGCCGACTACGTCGACGCCTTCGTGATGGGCGACGGCGAGGAGGTCGTGTCGGAGGTCACCGAGGTGGTCGGGGCCTGGAAGCGGTCGGGTCGGACCCACCGCGAGGAGGTCCTGCGCGACCTCGCGACCGTGCCGGGTGTGTACGTGCCCTCGATGTACGACGTCGAGTACGACGGCCCCCGGGTGGTCGCCGTCACGCCGAAGCACGCCGACGTGCCCGCGGTGGTCGACAAGCGCACGGTCGCCGACCTCGGCGACTGGCCGTACCCCAAGCAGCAGCTGGTGCCGCTGATCGAGGTCGTGCACGACCGGCTCAACGTGGAGATCTTCCGGGGTTGCACCCGGGGCTGTCGCTTCTGCCAGGCCGGGATGATCACCCGCCCGGTGCGGGAGCGGCCGCTGGAGCAGGTTCGCACGATGGTGCGCGACGGGCTGCGGCGCTCCGGCTACGACGAGCTGGCCCTCACCTCCCTCTCCAGCGCCGACTTCTCCGGCATCGATGACCTCGTGGGCGGGATCGTGGCCGACCAGGAGGGCACCGGCCAGGTGTCGGTGTCGCTGCCGTCGCTGCGGGTCGACGCCTTCACGGTGGGCGTGGCCTCCGAGATCCAGAAGGTCCGCCGCACGGGCCTCACCTTCGCCCCCGAGGCGGGGAGCTGGCGGCTCCGGCAGGTCATCAACAAGCTGGTCACCGAGGAGGACCTGTACTCCGCGGTCGACGCCGCCTTCTCGCAGGGCTGGCGCCGGGTGAAGCTGTACTTCCTCACGGGCCTCCCCACCGAGACCGACGCCGACACGATGGGCATCGCCGAGCTGGCGAAGAACGTCGTGGCCATCGGCAAGCAGCACACGAAGGGTGCGAGCGCCACGGTGTCGGTCGGGGGCTTCGTTCCCAAGCCCCACACCCCGTTCCAGTGGTTCGGGCAGAACTCGGTGGAGGAGCTGCGCCGCAAGATCTCCCTGCTGCGCGACGACCTGCGCCGCAGCCCGGCCAAGCTCCGCTGGCACGACGCCGAGGCGTCGTTCGCCGAGGGCATCGCCAGCCGGGGCGACCGGCGCATCGGCGCGGTGATCGAGCGGGTGTGGCGGGCCGGCGGCACCTTCCAGGAGTGGAGCGAGCACTTCGACCTCTCCCGCTGGCTCGACGCCATGGCGGCCGAGGGCCTCGACCCCGACTGGTACGTGACCCGGCACCGCACCGAGGACGAGGTCCTGCCGTGGGACCACATCGCCGCGGGCCTGCACCGCGACTTCCTCTGGCAGGACTGGCAGGCGGCGCTGGCCGAGCACGGGCTCCCCGATTGTCGGTGGACGCCGTGTTATGACTGCGGGGTGTGCACGGGGTACGCGTTGGAGCACGTGGTCGCGGCCAACGTGCCGCCCGCCGGGGGCAGCCAGGGGACCGGCCAGGACCTGGCGGCCGGGAGCACCGTGCCCGTGCGGCTCCTGCCGACGGTCCGGGGCGGTCGCGACCGGGAGGCCCGGGTTGCGGGGTGACGCCGGGGTCCCGGTGCGGTTGCGCTTCACGAAGCACGGTCCGGTGCGGTTCATCTCGCACCGCGACGTCGCGCGCGCCTTCGAGCGGGCCTTCCGCATCGTCGAGTTGCCGCTGGCCTTCTCCGCGGGGTTCTCACCCCACCCGAAGGTGAGCTTCGGTCCGGCCCTCGCCGTCGGCTACGAGAGCGACGCCGAGTACCTCGACCTCGAGCTCACCCGCGAGGTCGACCTCGAACGGATGGTCGACGCCGTGTCCGACGCCCTGCCCGAGGGCATGGCCGTCACCGGCGCCTCGTCGCTCGCCGATCGGGCTCCGTCGCTGCAGGAGGGGATCACCGCCCTCGGCTACGCCGTGGAGCTCGTCGGGGTCGCCCCCGCCGACCTGGGACCGGTGGTCGACGCCTTCGTGGCCGCCACCGCCGTCGAGGTCGTCGTCACCCGCAAGGGGGAGGAGCGGATCGACGACATCCGCTCCTCCGTGCTCGCCCTCGCCCGGCCCCGCCCCGCGGAGGCCGTCGTCGTCGTAGAAGTCGCGACCCGGCCCCGCACCCTGCGGGTCGCCGACGTCGTCAACGGCCTCCGGGCCGTCTCGCCGGACGCCGCGGCGCTCGAGGAGCGTCGCGTCGTCCGCACCCACCAGTGGATCGAGCGCGGCAGCGCGCGGCACGAGCCGCTCGACGTCGACCGCCGCTCGGACGCTCCCGAGGGAGCGACGCGTGCGCTGGAGGCGTGCGCGTGATCAGCAAAGGACGCACCGATGTCAGAGGAGCACACGGCCCCCGTGTCGCCCGTGCCCGCCGAGCCCACCGGCTCCGCGGCGCCCACGCCCACCACCCCGACGCCCCCCTCGGCTCGCCCGACCTCCGCGCCCGCGCCCGCGGCTGACGGCGCGCCGAGCGCCGACCGCGCCTCCGGTCCCGGGACCGGAGG
>VGCA01000032.1 GCA_016870245.1 Actinomycetota bacterium
GGCGGCTTCGGCCCAGGCCGGCGCGGCGGCCCGCAGCGGCGCCGCCCGTACGAGCGCGGCCACTGCCACGGCCCGCACGCGGGCGTCGGCGTCCTGGGTGGCGGCCCGGACCAGGGCGAGATCCTCACCGGCGATGCGCCCCGAGTGTCCGAGAGCGGCGATCCGCGGGGCCGGGTCGGCGGCGATCAGAGCCCGTTCTCGATGGCGGTGAACAGCACCGTGATGCCGATGCCCACCACGGCGGCGACCGCCAGTCCGCAGAGGGCCACGAGGACGATCCACCGCACCAGCGCGCCGACCTTGCGCGCGGTCTTGACCGCGATGTGGGGTTCGCGGTGCTGCATGTCGGAGGGGGACCAGGTCATGGCACTCTGGATGCTTCCTCGGCCGGCGCGGGCGTGCGCCGGCTCCGAAACTAGGCGATCCGGCACCCCATGGACGACACTGACGCCCCTCCGACCCTGGTCGCGCCGCGCGCGCCGGTGGAGCCGCCGCCGCCCGGGGTCCCGCCCCGCCACCACCGATGGGTGCCGTGGGCGGTCGGGGTCGCCTTGGTCCTCGTGCTCGCCGTGCTGGCCGCGGCCGCCTTCGTCCACGTGCCGTACGTGATCATCTCGCCGGGCGAGGCCACCGCCCTCGACGGCGAGGTGCTCCAGGTCGACGGTGCCGCCACCTACCCCCACGACGGTGAGCTCCTCTTCCTCACGGTCGCCGTGAGCAACCGCGACCCCAATCTGTACCGGTACCTGTTCGCCAAGCTCGACGGCGAGTCCGACGTCCAGAAGCGGCAGTCGGTGATCGGCTGTGCCGGCTACGAGGAGAGCGGTCGTCTGGCGCGCGACCAGATGGACCAGTCGCAGGACATCGCGAAGACCGTCGCGCTGCGCCGGCTGGGCTACGACGTGCCGCCCCGCCCGAGCCGCGTCCAAGTGATCGACGTGGTGTGCGACGGCCCGTCGGCGGGTCGGCTCCAGCTCGGCGACGTGATCGTCGCGGTCGACGGCACCCCGGTGACCACGGCCGACGAGGTGCGCCCGCTGATCGTGGCCAAGCGGCCGGGCGACACCGTCGAGTTCGCGGTGGAGCGCGCGGGCGTGCGCCAGACGGTGCCGGTCGAGCTCGGGAAGCGTCCGAAGCCGCCCCCGGCGCGCACGGGCGAGGAGAAGATCGTGGATCCCGATGCCGGGGCCGGCTACGCGGGGATCATCAGCCAGACCGACCGCCGCCACGACATCCCGGTCGCGGTCAGCATCGACACCGCCCGGGTGAGCGGGCCCTCGGCGGGCCTCGCCTTCTCCCTCGCGATTATCGACGATCTCACCGAGGGGAACCTCACCGGGCGCGGCGACGTCGCGGTCACCGGCACCATCAACGAGGACGGCAGCGTCGGCCCGGTCGGGGGCGTGGCCCAGAAGGCCGTGGCCGCTCGCGAGGCGGGGGCGCGGCTGATGCTGGTCCCGGCCGACGAGGTGGCCGACGCCCGGGCCCATGCGGGTGCCATGAAGGTGGTCGGGGTGCGCACGCTCGACGACGCGCTCGCCGCCCTGGCCCGGGCCGGGGGGACCGGGGTCCCGGCCGTCACCGCCGCGGGCTGACCCGGCCAATACCATCTACCCGTGACGAGCGGCGATCCCCTCGGCGGCATCTTCTCCCGCATCCGTGACGACGTCGTGGATCCGGAGCCCGGAACGGGCGCCGGCCCGGAGGCTGCGGGTGCGGCCCCCGAGCCCGACGACGGCGTGGTGGCCGAGGTCGTCGTCGACGACGTGCGGACCCTCGACGGCGAGGCCGTCGCGGCCGGGGTCGCCGACCGCACCGTCCCCGCCGGGGCCGACGACGAGTTCGTCGTCGTCGCCGTCGACCTCGTCGAGATCGAGCCGGTCGAGCCCGAACCGCACTGGCCGGTGTTCAGCGTGGCCGAGTCGGCCACCCTCGACGATGCCGCGCTGCGCCGCCGGCGCGACGCCGCGATCTCCAAGGCGCTCGAGGCGCTGTCCCCGCGGGTGAAGCGCCTCCTCCAGGACGAGCAGAACGAGCTGCTCGACGCCGTGCGTCGCCAGAAGGGCAAGGGCGATCCGGTCGACGCGGTGCCGGGGGAGGCCGACCAGGTCGCGGCCTGGGCGGAGGTGTTCCGTCCGGTCGTCGACGACCTCTACGCCGCCGGGCGCACCCTGGGCGGCGGCCGCACCCGGCCCGCACCCGACGGGCTCGTCGCCCAGCTCGTCGCCCTCCTGGTGGTCCCGCTCCGGGAACGGGTCGTCGCCTCGCTGGAGAGCGCGATGCGCGAGGGCCCCTACGACGGGTTGCCCGACCTCCAGCGGGCGATCGCTGGTGCGGTGGGCGCCCGGTACCGGGAGTGGCGGGGCCAGGACCTCGAGACCGCGCTCGGCGACCTGTCGTCGTGGGCGTTCGCCCGCGGCGTGTTCGACGCGACTCCCGACGACACGCTGCTGCGGTGGGTGCCGGCCGAGGTGGAGCAGTGCCCCGACGCCGACGACAACGCGCTCGAGCCCACGTGCAAGGGCCGCCCGTTCCCGACCGGTCAGTCGTGCCCGCCCGCCCACGCGGGCTGCCGCTGCCTCGTGGTCCCCGCCGGCTGAGGGGCGACGGCGGAGCCGCCCCTGCGGCCCACTAGCCTGCTCGCCGATGCGCGTTCCCCAGTACGAGCGCCGGCGCTTCCGCGTCCGGGGATGGATGATCGCGGTCGTCGTCGCCCTGCTGGTGCTGCTGTTCAGCCTCCGGGGCCTGGCCGGCTTCTACACCGACTACCTCTGGTTCGACTCCCTCGACCAGGGCGACACCTGGGGTCGGCTGCTCTTCGCCAAGGTGGTTCCGGCGCTCGTCTTCACGATCGCGTTCTTCGTGATCATGCTCGGCAACCTCGTGATCGCCGACCGGCTGGCGCCGCGGCTGCGGGTCGGGCCGATGACGCCCGAGGACGAGATGGTCACCCGCTACCGGCAGGCGACCGAGCGCTACACCGGGCGCATCCGGGCGGGCGTCGCCCTGTTCTTCGCCCTGATCGCCGGCATCGGGGTGTCGGCCCAGTGGCAGGAGTGGATCCTCTTCAACAACCGGGTCGACTTCGCCAAGTCCGACCCGCAGTTCGACAAGAACATCGGGTTCTACGTCTTCCAGCTGCCGTTCATCCGGTTCATCATCGACTGGCTCTTCGCGGGCCTCGTCATCGTCCTGCTGGTCACGGCGGTCGCCTACTACCTCAACGGCGGCATCCGGTTCCAGACCCCTGGACAACGGGTCACCCCGCAGGTGAAGGCCCATCTGTCGGTGATCCTCGCCGTGATGGCCCTCGTCAAGACGGCCGAGTACTACTTCGCCCGCTTCGAGCTGAACTTCTCCACGAAGGGCGCGGTCGACGGCGCGGGCTACACCCAGGTGAACGCCGAGCTCCCCGCGCTCAACCTGCTCATCTTCATCTCGATCGTCGCGGCCGGCCTGTTCATCTGGAACATCTGGCGGCGGGGCTGGGTGCTGCCGATCATCGCGGTCGGCCTGTGGGGCTTCGTCTCGGTGGTGGTGGGCACCATCTACCCCGCGCTGATCCAGCAGTTCCGGGTCAACCCCAACGAGTTCGCGAAGGAGCGTCCCTACATCCGGCGCAACATCAACGCGACCCGCGACGCGTACGGGCTCTCGAAGATCACCCCGGAGAACTACGAGTACACCGAGGAGCTCACCGCGCCGGTGGTCGAGGCGAACGTGACCACCATCGACAACTCGCGGCTCTGGGACCCGGCGGTGCTCGAGTCGGTCTACGGGCAGATCCAGGAGTTCCAGACCTACTACGCGGTCGACGACGTCGATGTCGACCGGTACCTCATCGACGGTGAGGTCGTCCAGACCGCGACGTCGCTGCGCGAGGTGAACGGCAACGCGCTTCCGACCCAGTCGTGGATCAACGAGAAGATCGTCTACACCCACGGCTACGGCGTGATCGCGTCCCCGATGAACCAGGTGAGCCAGGGCGGCCCCGACTTCTTCGCCCGCGACATCCCGGTGGAGGATCTCGGCATCGGGGTCACCGCCCGTGGCGCGCAGATCTACTTCGGTGAGCAGCAGGGCGGCTACGTCATCGTGGGCGCCAAGCAGCTCGAGTTCAACTACCCGCGCCAGGGTGTGCGCGACTCGCTCACCCGCTACCGCGGCGACGACGGCGTCGGGCTGAGCAACTTCGTGCGTCGGGCCGCGTTCGCGCTCCGCTACAACGACGTCAACCTGCTGGTGTCGGGGCAGATCCGGCCCGAGAAGTCGAAGATCATCATGTACCGGTCGATCCGCGACCGGGTGGAGAAGCTCGCGCCGTTCCTCCGCTACGACACCGACCCCTACCCCGTGATCGTCGACGGGGAGACCAAGTGGGTGATCGACGCCTACACCGCGACGTCGAAGTACCCGTACTCGCAGTACGTCGACGGCGTGGGCGGGATCCAGGGCCGGTTCAACTACGTGCGCAACTCGGTCAAGGTCGTCGTCGGCGCCTACGACGGAACCGTCGACTTCTATGTCGTCGATCGCACCGACCCGATCGTGAAGGCGTGGCGCCAGGCGTTCCCCGACCTGTTCAGCGACTTCGCGGACATGCCCGACGGGTTGAAGGACCACCTCCGGTACCCCGAGGACCTGTTCCGGATCCAGACCGACGTGTACGCCACCTACCACGTGGTCGAGACCCGGCGCTTCTTCCAGGGCTCGGAGCGGTGGCTGATCACGCCCGATCCGGTGGAGGCGATCTCGGGTGTCACGGCCATCGGCACGACCGACCCCGACACCCAGGGCAGCAGCAGCCGGGCGCCGTCGATCCGGGCGACCACCAAGCGCCAGGACCCGTACTACCTGTACATCAGCCTCCCCGGCGACGACAGCGAGAGCTTCCTGATGATCCAGGCGTTCGTGCCAGTCTCGCAGGACAACCAGCAGCTGCGGCTCGTGTCGTTCCTCACCGCGAAGTCGGACCGTCGCAACTACGGCAAGCTCGAGTCGTTCGTGATGCCCCAGAGTCAGTCCGTCACCGGCCCGGTGCAGGCCGCGTTGGAGATCAACCAGGACACCGCGATCCGATCGCAGCTGACCCTGCTCGAGCGTGGCGACTCGCGTCTGGTCCGGGGGAGCGTGCAGCTCATCCCGGTCGGCAACTCGATCCTGTACGTGCAGCCGATCTACGTGGAGAACGAGGGCTCGGCCAGCTTCCCCGTGTACCAGTTCGTCGCCGTGTTCGCGCAGGGCCGCGACCCCGTGATCGCCTCGACCGTCAACGAGGCGATCGGGCAGCTGTTCCCGGCGACCGCCGACGCCACCGACGGCACGGAGTCGCCCGGCGACACCTCGACCCCGACGCCGACCACGCCCAGTACGGTGCAGGATCTGCTCCAGCAAGCCGCACAGAAGTTCACCGACGCCGACGCGGCGCTCAAGGCGGGTGACCTCGGCAAGTACCAGACCCTGGTGCGGGAGGCGCAGGCGCTCGTGGGGCAGGCCCAGCAGCTGCTCAACACGCAGTCGGCGGCCGACGCCTCGCGCTCGACGGCGCCGTCCGGTTCGACGTCGACTTCCACGACGACGACCACCACCCGCCCCACCACCTGATCGCGACCTCGCGGGCCCGGTCCGCCGGGCGGGCCACGGATTGTCGATGGCTCGTCGAATTGTTACTATCGGCGTAGTGGAAATCCCCCGGTGCCCCCGCCGGACGGGATTCCAGCCACCCCCCAGCGCCCCCGGAGCTCGCGATGTCCGTCAGCGGTATCGACCTCGGCAAGTACAAGCTCGGCTGGTCCGACACCCAGGACGACTACGTCTACAAGCCCAAGAAGGGCCTCAACGAGAACGTGGTCAAGGACATCTCGCACCACAAGAGCGAGCCGGAGTGGATGACGAAGTTCCGGCTCAACTCGCTGAAGCGCTTCGAGAAGAAGCCGATGCTCGAGTGGTTCGCCCGCAACATGCCCGACATCGACTTCAACGACATCTACTACTACATCAAGCCGACCGAGAAGCAGGTCTCCGACTGGGACATGCTCCCGGAGGGGATGAAGACCACCTACGAGCGCCTGGGCATCCCGGAGGCCGAGCGCAAGTTCCTCGCCGGCGTCACCGCGCAGTACGAGTGCCTGCGGGGCTCGACGTTGGTGTGGACCACCGACGGCCTCCGGCCGATCAAGGAGCTCGGTCCGGGAGACACGGTCTTCTCGCTCGACGAGCAGACGAAGGAGATCGTCGAGGCCCGCGTCGTGGGGGCTGCGCAGTCGGGAGACAAGGAGATCCTCGAGATCCGCGCGCGCGGCGCGGTCATCGGCGCCTCCGGCAACCACCCGTTCTACGTCCTGCGTGACGACCGCAAGCCGGGTCGTCAGCGGGCTCGGTACCGCGCGCAGTGGGTGCAGGCCGACGACCTGCGTGTGGGCGACTTCGTGGGCATCGCCACGGATCTCCCCGACTTCGGCGTCTCGGCTCCCCTGATGCTGCCGCAGCACCCCAAGGGCGGGTCGTTCCCCCGGCTCACGTCGCCCGATCTCTGCTGGTGGGCGGGTCTCTACATCGGTGACGGCTTCGTGCACCACCGGGGTGCGTTCGACAGCGTGGAGATCGCCGTCGATGCAGCCGATGGCGGTCTCGTCGACGAGATCGTCCGCGTGACCGAATCGCTCTTCGGCATCACGCTCGAGCTGTCCGGCGACGGCGCGCGCCTGAGCGGGCGTGGCACCGCAGCCCTCGCCGAGTTCGTGCAGCTCAACGGTCTTGGTGGCACTGCGCACACCAAGCGAGTGCCGGAGTGGGTGTTCGGGCTCCCGCTCGCGGAGCGTCTGGCATTCGTCGCGGGCTACGTCGACGCCGACGGTTACGTGCGCGACCACCTCAGGAATCGGGACGTCGTCGTCACGAGTGCGAACGCTGCGCTCCTCGACGACACCAAGCAGCTGCTCGCCCTCTGTGGTGTGCGCGCCAGTCGCGTCGTCGAGGTCACCAACCGGCATCCGTTCGACCGGGACCGGCTCATGACGGCCTATCAGCTCCACCTGAGTGGACGGTTCGACCGGCTGCCGTGCCGCTCTGCGCAGCGGAGCGACCGCCTCGGCCGGCGCAGGTACCACCACACGTACCGAACGGCGAAGGGGACCACGTTCACCGCACATACGAGCGAGATGCTCGGCTTCGTGCGAGTGGAGGCCATCGAGCGCGCCGGCGTGGAGGCCACCTACGACATCGAGGTCGCCGGTCATCACAACTTCGTGGCCGAAGGCTTCGTCGTCCACAACTCGGAAGTCGTCTACCACAAGAACCGCGAGGACCTCGAGGCCCTCGGGGTGCTGTTCACCGACATGGACAGCGCCGTGCGCGAGCACCCGGAGATCGTGCAGCAGTACTTCGGCACGGTCATCCCGCCGGGCGACAACAAGTTCGCCGCGCTGAACTCCGCGGTGTGGAGCGGCGGGTCGTTCATCTACGTGCCCCCGGGCGTGCACGTCGACATGCCGCTGCAGGCGTACTTCCGCATCAACGCGGAGAACGCGGGCCAGTTCGAGCGCACGCTGATCATCGCCGACGAGGGCGCGTCGGTGCACTACGTCGAGGGCTGCTCGGCGCCGGTGTACTCGTCCGACTCGCTGCACAGCGCGGTGGTCGAGCTCATCGCCAAGCCGGGTGCGCGCATCCGCTACACCACGATCCAGAACTGGTCGCCCAACGTCTACAACCTCGTCACGAAGCGGGCCCGGGCCGAAGCCGAGGCCACCGTCGAGTGGATCGACGGCAACCTCGGCTCCAAGCTCACGATGAAGTACCCGGCCGTGGTGATGACCGGCCCGAAGGCGCACGGGGAGGTGCTGTCGGTGGCCTACGCGGGCCCCGGGCAGCACCAGGACGCGGGGGCGAAGATGACCCACGCCGCCCCCGAGACCACCTCGATCATCGACTCGAAGTCGATCTCGAAGGACGGTGGTCGTACCACCTACCGCGGCCTCGTGCGGGTGGAGAACGGCGCGTACGGGGTGAAGAGCCACGTGCGCTGCGACGCGCTCATCCTCGACGAGGAGAGCCGCTCCGACACCTACCCGTACATGGAGATCGAGGAGGAGGACGCCCGCGTCGGCCACGAGGCGACCGTCTCGAAGGTCGGCGACGACCAGCTCTTCTACCTGATGAGCCGCGGGCTCGACGAGCAGCAGGCCACGGCGATGATCGTGAACGGCTTCATCGAGCCGATCACGAAGACCTTGCCGATGGAGTACGCCGTCGAGCTGTCGCGGCTGATCGAGCTCAACATGGAGGGCGCGGTCGGCTGACGCCGCCGCCCCGCGACCACCGATCAACTACGTGAACTGCCGATGACCACCTTCACTCCTGACGCGTCGCGCGCGCTGGACGGGCCCGACTGGCTCGTCCGCCGCCGCACCGCCGCCGCCGAGCGCCTCGCCGACCTCACCTGGCCCACCAGCCGGGAGGAGATCTGGCGCTACTCCGCGATCGACGACTTCGACCCGGAGCGGTTCTCCCCGGTCCCGACCGAGGAGCTCGGCGCACCGGGCGTGGAGGGGGCACCGGGGGGCGGGTTGCTCGCGGCGGAGGCCGGCGACCGCTCGGGGCTGGTCGTCGTGCGCAACGGACGGGTCGTGCACCATGAGCTCGACCCGGCGCTCGAGGCCAAGGGCGTGCACGTGTGCGATCTCGCCACCTGCGCGGCGGGAGAGGCCGAGCCGTGGCTCGGGATGTGCAGCGACGCGTCGCCCGACGCGTTCACCGAGCTGCACGACGCGTTCCTGGCCGGCGGCGCCTTCGTCCACGTGCCGGCGGGGGTCGTGGTCGACACCCCGATCGTGGTCCTGCACTGGTCGCACGGGGAGGGGCGGGCGAGCTTCCCCCACACGCTGGTCGTGGCGGAGGAGGCGGCGCAGGTCGCCGTGGTCGACCGGTTCTCGTCGGCGGGCGGGCCGCACCTCGTCGACGCCGTGGTCGAGCTGGTGCTCGGCGACGGCGCCAACGTGCGCTACCTGTCGGTGCAGGAGCACGGTCCGCACACCTGGCAGGTCGCCCTCCAGCGGGCCCACCTGGCTCGTGACGCCGTCCTGCGGTCGTCGGCGGTCGCCCTCGGTGGCGACTACGCCCGCCTCCGCAACGAGTCCCGGCTCGAGGGCAGCGGCGCCGAGAGCGACCTCCTCGCCGTCTACTTCGGCGACGGCACCCAGGTCCACGACTTCCGCACCCTGCAGGACCACGCGGCGCCGCACACGCGGTCGAACCTCTTGTTCAAGGGGGCGGTGGAGGACGACGCACGCTCGGTGTACTCGGGCATGGTGCGGCTGCGGCCCGAGGCGCAGCGGTCCGAGGCCTACCAGACGAACCGCAACCTCGTGTTGAGCGAGGGCGCGGGCGCCGAGTCGATCCCCAACCTCGAGATCGAGGCCAACGACGTGAAGTGCTCGCACGCGAGCACCGTCGGTCCGGTCGACGACGACCAGCGCTACTACCTCGCGACGCGCGGCATCCCGCCGGAGGAGGCCGACCGGCTGATCGTCATGGGCTTCTTCGAGGACGTGATCGCCCGACTGCCGGTGCGGTCGCTCGTCGACCCGCTGCGTGGGGCCGTGACCCGCAAGATCGAGCACCGGGGTCACCCGCATGGCTGAGCGGGAGCGCAGGGCCGAGGGTGTTCGAGTGTGCGGGGTCTCCGACGTGGACCCCGGGTCGGCGCGGCGGTTCGACGTCGACGGGCACCGTGTGTGCCTGGTGCACCTCGGCGACGACTGGTACGCCGTCGGCGACCGGTGCTCGCACGAGGACTACTCCTTGGCCGACGGCGAGGTGTGGGACGACGAGTGCGAGATCGAGTGCCCCAAGCACGGCTCGACGTTCTCGCTGACCACCGGCGAGCCGCAGTCGCTGCCGGCCATCGCCCCGGTTCCGGTCTACGGCGTGCGGATCGACGGTGACGACGTGCTCGTGACGGTGGACGGAGGCGCATCGTGAGCAGCCGACTGGTGATCTCGGGGCTGCGGGCCTCGGTCGACGGGTTCGAGATCCTGCGGGGAGTCGACCTCGAGGTCGGCTCCGGCGAGGTGCACGTCGTGATGGGCCCCAACGGGTCGGGCAAGTCCACGCTGTCGCACGTGATCATGGGCCGCGGCGACTACGCCGTCACGGAGGGCTCGGTCGCCCTCGACGGCGAGGAGCTGCTCACCCTGCCCACCTGGCAGCGGGCGGCCCGGGGGCTGTTCCTCGCGATGCAGTACCCGGTGGCCGTCCCGGGCGTGCCGGTCGGCGAGCTCGTGGCCGCGGCCGCCCGCACGCGGGGGGACGACCCGGCGGCCTACGCCGATCGCGTCACCGCCGAGGCGCAGCGTCTGGCCGTGACCGACGAGTTCCTCACCCGGGGTGTCAACGACGACTTCTCGGGTGGTGAGCAGAAGCGGATGGAGACGCTCCAGCTCGCGGTCCTCACCCCAAAGATCGCGGTGCTCGACGAGATCGACTCGGGCCTCGACGTCGACGCCCTGCGCGACGTCGCCCGCCGGGTCGAGGCGATGACCACCGAGGACGACCTCGGCGTCCTCGCGATCACGCACTACAACCGGCTGCTCCTCGGGCTGCGGCCCGACCGCATCCACGTGCTCATGGGCGGGCGCATCGTCGCCAGTGGTGGGCCCGAGCTCGCCGGCCAGCTCGAGGAGACCGGCTACGAGGGTCTCGCGGCCGACCTCGGCGTCGAGGAGATCACCCTCGAGCGGCCCCGCGAGGTCGACCCCTTCGCCGAACCCGGCTTCTGACCCTCCGCTCGGCCCGCCCGCCCCCTCGCTCCTCGTGGCGCCGGGTGACGGCGCACGGAGCGGTGACGCGGCGCCGGAACGGGAGGGGTCAGGGGCGTTCGGCGCCGGGGACCTGCACGGTGGTGGTCTCGACCGCCGCGGTCATGGCGGCCCGGGAGTCGTCGCGGGCGCCGTGGGTCGTCGACGTGCACATGTAGAGGGTCCGGCCGTCGGGGCCGCCGAGCGCGCAGGCGATGCCGTGGCGGCCGGGGGTCTCCACCACGTCGGTGACCGCGCCGCCCTCCGCCACGCGCACGAATCGGTCGGTCACCGGCGCCGCGATCCACACGCCGTCCTCGGCGTCGAGGCAGATCCCGTCTGGGTGGTCGGGGAGCTCGGCCCAGATCCTCCGGTCCGTCAACGTGCCGTCGTCGGCAACGGTGAACCCGACCAGGCACTTACCCGAGCTCTCGGCGACCACCAGCGTCCGGTCGTCGTTGGCGATCGCCATGCCGTTGGCCATGCGGAGCGCCGGTGCGGCCTCGTGCACCGAGCCGTCGGGGTCGACCCGCAGCAGCGGTGCGTCGACCGGCCTGGCGCCGCCGCGCAGGTCGTAGCCGAACTGGCCGACAAACGCGTGACCGCGCCGGTCGACCACCATGTCGTTGATCTCGAACGGCGCGACCGTGGCGAGATCGGCGTGCACCACGAGTGCGCTGCCGTCCCAGCGCATCACGCGGCGGGACGCCATCGACGAGATCAGCATCGAGCCGTCGGGCAGCCATCCCAGCCCCGAGGGCTGGTCGACCTCGACCACGGTCGACGTGGCGCCGTCGGCGGTGACGCGCAGCACCACGTCGCCGTGCATGTCGGACACGTAGAGCGCGTCGCTGCGCCAGCGCGGTCCCTCGAGGAACGAGCGCCCGGTCACGAGCGGGGTGATGGCGGCCATGCCGCGGATCCTAGGAGGCGCCGCGCGCGTCTGGGCCTGCGCCGGCGGGGGTCCGGTCCGATCCGAGCGCTCGTCGATCGCGGCCACCCGGATCGCCGGGACCGGACCCGCCTCAGCGCAGGAGCGCGCCGAGGATGACGATCACTCCCACGAACGCCGCGGCGATGCCGAAGCAGGCCAGGTAGACGGGGAGCATGGACGGACGTTCACGCGCCATGACGCCCGCTCCCGGAGGCTCGTCTGCTCGTCGGGCGTCGGGGCGGCCGGCTATCTGATGACGACAGGGGTGCCGAGCGGCGCCTGCGTGGCGATCGCCACTGCGGCGGTGTTGTCGACGCGGATGCACCCGTTCGAGACGTCCTGGCCGATCAGCTCGGGGTTGTTGGTCCCGTGGATCGCGATCTGGCCGGGCCCGCCGTTGAACTCGAGCAGCACGTCGCTGTAGCCCGACAGGCCGAGCGCGTACGCGCCGTAGGCGCCGCCCGGACGGGTGCGCAGATCGACCGGGTCGGTGATGTAGTAGGTACCGAGCGGCGTGGGCGTGCGGGGCGCCCCGCCGACGATGCCGGTGCGGAGGATCTCCTGCCCGTCCTTGGTGAACACCAGCTCGTGGGCGGCGAGGTCCACCACGATCTTGTACGGGTTCTGCGAGAGCGTGACGTCGCTCGTGCGGATCCAGCCCTCCGACTGGTTGGGCCGCATGGGCAGCAGCGCCTTCAGCCACTCGCCCTGCTGCTCGGTGACGAGGAGCGTGCGGGGGGCGAGGTACTCGGTCTTGGCCGAGAACGAGGTGAGGACCCTGGTGCCCCCGGGGGCGTCGAACACCTGGAGGTCGGGCACCTTGGTCGTCGCGACCGACGCGGCCGCCGGGATCGTGGTCGTGGTCGTCGGCGGGATCGTGGTCGTGGTCGTGGTGGCGACGGGCTCGGCCTTCGCGACCTGCTCCTCACCGCCGCCGGAGAAGACGACGACCCCGCCTGCGGCGAGGAGGAGGACCACCGCGACGGCGACGATGACGTTGCGGCGCTTCTTCCGGGTGGCGGCCCGGCGGGCGCTCCGGCTGGCGCTGGCGGGAGTCGGCTCCGTCATGTCCGAGAGGATACTCGCGGGCGGGACGGGGTGTTCCCCGGCGGTCCTCGGGGGGCGGCCTCAGCTGGTGGCGGGCGCGCGCTCCTCCTCGGCCAGCATCATGAGCCGCAGGTCGAGCAGGAAGTCCACGACCTCGGCGCCCGAGACCAGCTCGCGGCTGGTGAACTCACGCAGCGCTTCGTCGATCCGGAGGGTCAGGGCCTGCTCGTCCATTGCGTCTCCTCTGGAGGTCCAGATCCCGGGTTGCCGGGGTGCTCGCCGAGTACCGACCGTACTGTGAACGTAGCGGGTCCGCTCGTCGATTCCGTGTCAGCCGGATGACCACGTCGTTTCGGGGAACCGGGCCGTGGGGCCCGGCCATCACCCGGGTCGATCGGCCCGGTTCAGGCCTCCGACTCCGCCGCGGTCTCGTCGAGTCCCTGCTGGAGGACGTTCCAGGCCAGGGTGGCGCACTTGATCCGCACGGGGAACTTCACGACCCCCTGGAGCGCCTCGAGGTCGCCGAGGCGAACGCCCTCGAGGTCGGCCGACAGGTCGGTCTCCTCGGCGCCCTCGAGCTTCGACTCGTGGATCGACATCAGCGCCTTGAACGCCCGGATGAGCGCGCGGGCGTCGTCGACCGGCTTGCCCTTCACGGCGGCGCTCATCATCGAGGTGGACGCCTGGCTGATCGAGCAGCCCTGCCCGGCGGTCTTCACGTCCGTCACCACGCCGTCCTCGACCTCGAGGTACAGCACGACCTCGTCGCCGCACAGCGGGTTGAACCCCTCGACCAGGTGCGCCGGCGGCACCGGCAGCTCGCCGCGGTTGCGGGGCGCGCGGTAGTGGTCGAGGATGATCTCGCGGTAGAGGTCCTGCAGCCCTGACATCAGTGGTTTCCCTCGCTGGTCCGGATGGACACCCGGATGACGGATCAGATGGCGAAGAACGCCTCGGCCTTCGCCAACGCCTCCACCAGCGCGTCGGCGTCGGCCCGGTCGTTGTACACCCCGAACGACGCGCGCGTCGTGGCGGGGACGCCGAGCTGGCGCATGAGCGGCTTCGCGCAGTGGTGCCCGGCCCGCACGCACACGCCCTCCTCGTCGACCACCTGTGACACGTCGTGCGCGTGGATCTCGTCGAACAGGAACGAGATCACGCCGCCCCGGTCGTCGGCCCCGGCGGGCCCGTACACGGTGAGCCGGTCGCCGAAGCGGTCGGCGAGGGCGTCGAGCGCGTACTGCGTGAGCGCCCGCTCGTGGGCCCGGACCGTGTCCATGCCGATGGCCTGGAGGTAGTCGACGGCCGCGCCCATGCCGACCGCCTCGGCGATGGCGGGGGTGCCCGCCTCGAACTTCCAGGGGATGTCGTTGGGGAGGAAGCCCTCCGTGGTGACGTCGCGGATCATCTCGCCGCCGCCCATGAACGGCGGCATCGCCTCGAGCAGCTCGGCCCGGGCCCACAGGGCGCCGATGCCGGCCGGGCCGAGGAGCTTGTGCGACGAGAAGGCCACGAAGTCGGCGTCCCATGCGTGCACGTCGACCGGCATCTGCGGGACGGCCTGGCAGCCGTCGACCAGCACGTGGGCGCCGGCGGCTCGGGCCCGGGCCGCGAGCCCGGCGACGTCGACGATCGTGCCGGTGACGTTGGACATCGCGGTGATCGCCAGCAGCTTCGCGCCGTCGAGGAGGTCGTCGAGGCCGTCGAGGTCGAGACGCTGGTCGGCGGTGATCGGGATCCAGCGGATCTCGACGCCGCGCTCCTGGCGAAGGATGTGCCAGGGGACGACGTTGGCGTGGTGCTCGAGGTGGCTGAGCACGATGACGTCGCCTTCGCGCAGGTTGGCCCGGGCCCACGAGTACGCGACGAGGTTGATCGCCTCGGTGGCGTTGCGGGTGAACACGATCTCGCGCGAGTCGGTGGCGCCGATGAAGCGCGCGACCTTCGTGCGGGCGGCCTCGAACGCGGCCGTGGCCTCCTCGGCGATCGTGTAGACGCCGCGGTGCACGTTGGCGTAGGACTCGCGGTAGATGCGGTCCATCGCCGCCAGCACGGCCTCGGGCTTCTGGGCCGACGACGCGGAGTCGAGGTACACCAGCCGCTTGCCGTTGACCGTGCGCGCCAGGATCGGGAAGTCGGCCTGGATGCGGGCGACGTCGAGCGTGGAGGTCGTCGCGGACATCACGCGGCCACCTCGGCGCGGAAGGCGTCGAAGCCCTCCTCCTCGAGGAGCGCGGCGATCTCGGGGCCGCCGCTGCGCACCACCCGGCCGTCGACGAGCACGTGCACGTGGTCCGGCGGGAGGTGGTCGAGGATCCGCTGGTAGTGGGTGATGAGCAGGATGCCGAGGCCGGGGCGGTCGCCACGCACTTCCTGGATCCCCCGGGCCACGTCGACCAGCGCGTCGATGTCGAGGCCGGAGTCGGTCTCGTCGAGGACCGCGAAGTCGGGCTCGAGGAGCGCCATCTGGAGGATCTCGTTCTTCTTGCGCTCCCCGCCCGAGAAGCCCTCGTTGAGATAGCGGCTCACGAAGCGGTCGTCCATCCCGAGGCGGGCCGCCCACTGGAGGACGGCCATGCGCACCTCGAGCACCGAGAAGTCGTCGATGCCCTTGCGGTTCGCCATGGCCTGGCGCAAGAAGTTGAGGACGCTCACCCCGGCGATGGCCTCGGGGTGCTGGAAGCCGAGGAACATGCCGCGGGCGGCCCGGCCGTCGGGGCCGAGCGCGGTGACGTCCTCGCCGCGGAACACGATCCGGCCGGCGGTGACCTCGTAGCCCGGGTCGGCGAGCAGGGTCTTGGCCAGGGTCGACTTCCCCGACCCGTTGGGGCCCATCAGGGCGTGGACCTCGCCCTCGCCGACGGTCAGGGAGACGCCGCGCAGGATCTCGGCGCCGTCGACGGCGACGTGGAGGTCGTCGAGCTCGAGGAGGGGGGACATGGGTCCAGTGTAATTCCCACTACGCCCGTAGTGGAAATGCAGCGGGCCACGGCGGCCGCGCCGGGGGCGGGCCGGTCAGCGGGCCGGGCGGGCCAGCGAGAGGGCGAAGTCGCCGGCGGGGTCGGTCCACCAGCGGTCGAGGACCAGTCCGGCGGCGGCGAGCTCGGCCTCCACCCGGGGACGCCGGAACTTGGCACTGATCTCGGTGCGGATGGCCTCCCCGGCACGGAGGTCGACGGCGAGGTCGAGGTCGCGCAGGTGCACGGTGCGCGCGGCGTCGGTGCGCAGCCACATCTCGATCCACTCCTCGCCGGCGTTCCAGCGGGCCTCGTGCGCGAACGCCTCCGGGTCGAAGTCGGCGTGGAGCGAGCGGTTGATCACGTGGAGGACGTTGCGGTTGAACGCGGCGGTGACGCCCGCGGCGTCGTCGTACGCGGCGACGAGCCGCGCCGGGTCCTTCACGAGGTCGGTGCCGAGCAGGAACGTGTCGTCGGGCCCGAGGCCGGCGGCGAGCTCGGCGAGGAACGTCGCCCGCATCGCCGGGGTGAGGTTGCCGATCGTGCCGCCGAGGAAGGCGACCATGCGGCGTCCGCCTCCCGGGATGCGGTCGAGGTGGTGCTCGAAGTCGCCGACGACGGCGTGCACGGCGATTCCGTACTCCGCCGCGACGGCGTCGGCTGCGGTGCGCAGCGTGACCTCGCTCACGTCGAAGGGGACGAACGTGTCGAGTGTGCCGGCGCCCGCCAGGGCATCGAGGAGCAGGCGCGTCTTCTCCGACGTCCCGGACCCGAGCTCCACGAGCGTGCCGGCGCCGCTCGCCGCCGCGATGTCGCCGGCGTGGGCGGCGAGGATCGCCCGCTCCGCGCGCGTGGGGTAGTACTCGGGCAGCCGGGTGATCGCGTCGAACAGCGCCGAGCCACGGTCGTCGTAGAAGTACTTGGGTGGGAGCTCCTTCGGTGACGCCGTGAGGCCGGCGCGCACGTCGGCCTCCAGCGCGCGGCGGAGGTCGTCGGGGCCGAGGTGCACGTCGACCCGGACGGCGGCGGACGGCGAGGTGGACGCGCCGGCGCTCACGTGAGGTCCCACGCACAGCGGAAGCCCGAGAAGATCTGCCGGCGGATCGGGTAGTCCCAGTTGCGGAAGGTGACCCGCATCGCGACGGGGTCGGTCGCCCAGGACCCGCCGCGCAGCACGGTGTACTCGTTCCCGAAGAACACCTCCGAGTACTCCCGGTACGGGAACGACCGGAAGCCCGGATAGGGAGTGAAGGGCGACGCGGTCCACTCCCACACGTCGCCGAAGCACTGCTCGACCCCGTGCACGCTCGCCGTCTCGGGGCGGGAGCCCACCGGGCTCGGCGCCCACCGCACTCGGCCGAGGTTCGCGGAGTGGGGCGACGCGCCCGCGGCGGCGGCCTCCCATTCGGGCTCGGTGGGGAGGCGGCCGCCGGCCCACCGAGCGAACGCCTCGGCCTCGTGCAGGCACACGTGCTGGACCGGCTCGGCGGGGGGCAGGTCCTCGCGACGGCCGAAGCGGAGCCGGCTCCAGCCGCCGCCCCCCTCGGTCCGCCAGAACTGGGGGTGGACGAGCGCGGCCTCGTCCCGCCAGGCCCAGCCGGCGTCGGTCCAGTGGCGGGGGTCGTCGTAGCCGCCGTCGGCGACGAACTCCGCGTAGCGGTGGTTGGTCACGGGGTAGCGGTCGACGGCGAACGGCGCGAGGTCGACGGTGTGGGCGGGCCGCTCGTTGTCGTAGGCCCACGGGTGGGCGTCGGTGCCGAGCACCACGGGGCCACCGTGCACGGCGCACCGCGCGTGATGGTCGACGGCGCCGGAGGGCGTGGGTGGGTCGCCCACCGGGAATGCGGCGGCGGGGTGCGCGAGCTCGTCGCCCATGAGCTGGATCGTGGCGAGCATCGTCTCGTCGTGCTGGTGCTCGTGCTGCACGACCATGCCGTACACGAACCCTTCGTGCAGCAGCGGATCCTCACTGGCGAGGTCGACGCGGTCGAGGTGCGCGAGGGTGCGGGCCCGCACGTCGGCGGCGAAGGCACGCGCGCCCGCCGGGTCGAGGATCGGCAGGTCGACGCGCTCACGGCGTGGGTGCGCGAACGCGTCGTAGAGGTCGTCGAAGCGAAGGTCGGTGGGCGCGACGTCGTCGAGCGCGCGCAGCAGCCACAGCTCCTCGTAGTGCGCGATGTGCGCGAGGTCCCAGCACAGCGGCGACATGAGTGGCGACACCTGCCGGCGCTGGTCCGCGTCGGGGACCGGCGCGAGCAGGTCGAGGCTGGCGCGCCGGGCGCGGTCGAGCTCGTCGGCCACGGAGTCGCGCGTGATCGACGCCGCGAGGGCCGTCATGCGTTGTCGGCGCGGGGGAGCAGCGTGCCGTCGCGCTCCCACGCGTCGAGCAGGTCGTCGGCGGGCGTCCGCCCCCGGGCGACGAACCGGGCGTCGAACTCGGTGACGAGATCGATGAGGTCGGCGTCGGCGCCGGCGCGGGGCAGCACGGCCCGGGCGGCCTTCATGCAGGTCCGGGCGGCCCGGGCGAACTCGGGGTCGCCGAGGGCGTGGCGGGCGGCGTCGTGCCACCGGCCTCGCACCGCCTCGACGGCGTTCTCGGCGCAGTGCGCGGCATCGCGGTCGTCGAGCAGGACGGTCGTCACCACGGCGGCGACCCGCCACCACGGGTCGGGGAGCGCGTCGATCATCCGCAGCTCGAGCCACCCCCGCGGCCGTAGCGGCGGGAACAGCGTCGTCAGGTGGTACTCGAGGTCCTCCACCGTGGGCCACCCGGCCTCGTGCCCCGCCTCGATCCACCCGGCGAACGACAGCCCGGGCGGCACGGGGAGGTGCTGCTCGTCGGAGGTGCGCACGAGCATGACGTCGGCGCCCAGCGCGTAGTCGGCCCACGCGTCGCGGCGGTCGCCGCCGGTGCCCACCGGACGGGTCCGGCGCTCGTCGATCGCGTTCCAGACCGCGAGCCGGGTCGAACGCCACCCGCTCGGCGCGCCGTTCCAGAACGGCGAGTGGGCGAACATCGCCGCGAGGAGCGGTCCGAGCCCGTGGGCGAGGTCCCATCGGCGCGCGGTGGCGGCGGGATCGTCGGGGGCGTCGGGAGGGCAGAGGTCGACGTTGAGCTGGAGGGCGGCGGTGCTGCGCATCATCGTGCGGCCCGCCTCGCCCGATGCGTCGAAGAACGCCTCCATCGCGTCGTAGCGAGGGGAGTGGAGGAGCCGGGGCCGGCGGGCGCCGGGCTCGAGGCCCACGGCGACCATCCCGATCCCGGCCCGGGCGAGCGCCCGGCCGAGGGCCCCGGCGTCGTCGGCGAGGGCGCGCACGGCGTCGAGCGGGGGGAGGGCCGGAGTCGACAGCTCGACCTGGCCGCCCGGCTCGAACGACACGCGGCTGCGGTGGTGGAGGACGGCGCCGGCCGCGGCCTTCCGTACCTTCTCGAAGTCGGCCGGGCGCGACGGGTCGCGGGCCGAGACCGTGCACCACTCCATCTCGATGCCGAGGCGGCCGCCGGGTGCGTCGCCCGGGAGCGCGAAGCCCCGATCCGCCGCGATGCGGGCGGCTTCGGCAGCGTGGAGCACGCGTTCGGTGGACGGCATGACGGGTCTCCGGGGGTCGCCGGAGGGTTCGGTGCGAACCGATCGGCGGATGGAGTCCCGCGACGCTACCGCCGCAGCCGGGGGGCGCGATGCGGACGCGTCAGCGCGCGGCGGCGACCGTGCGCCGGAACTCGACGGCGAACCGGTCGGGTGACTCCGGCGTCCGCAGGGGGGGCCGGGCGGCGCGACTCGCGCTGGTGCTCGGGCCCCGCTCGGAGAGGGTGGCGACGATGGCGTCGGCCAGAGCCGGGGCGTCGCCGATGGGCACCAGCCGGGCCGCGCCCGGGCTCGCCTGCTGCGCGATCTCCCTGGGGCCGCCGGCGCCGGTCATCACCACCGGCGTGCCGCTGGCGAGGGCCTCCACCGCGACGAGGCCGTACGGCTCGGGCTCGGTGGAGGGCATGGTGAACACGTCGAGGTCGGCCAGGATCTCGGCGACGTCGCTGCGGACGCCGAGCCAGTGGGTGTGGGGCATGGTGGCGGCCAGCACGTGGAGTGCTTCGGCGTAGGCCTCCTTCCCGGTGACCGGCCCGCCTGCCACGACGAGATGGGCGTCGGGGACCTGCTCCATCACCCGGGGGAAGGCGTCGAGCAGGATGTCGAAGCCCTTCCACGTGTCGATGCGGCCGGCGGCGCCGACCACCGGCGCGTCGTCGGGGATCCCCGCCGCGGCCCGGAAGCGTCCGGCGTGCGAGGGGGAGAACTCGTCGGGGTCGACGGTCTCGTGGATGACCACGACGTCGCTGGCGGGCAGCTGGTCGGCGATCGCCTGGGACGCCGCGATGACGCGGGTGGCGAAGTGCTTCGTGAGGATCTGCTCCACCTTGAGCGCGGCGGCCGACTGCACGGTGATCTCCCGCGCGTGCCACACGTGCGGGCGACGGGTGAGCGACGCCGCCGCCCAGCCGTACCACGAGTGCAGCGAGTTGGTGTGCACCAGGTCGATCTGCAGGGTGCGGATCAGCTTGGCGATCCGACCGACCGCGACCGGCCAGCCCGCGCCGTAGCGCATCCACGTGTCGAGCGCGTGCGATGTGGAGATGCGCTCCATGGGAACGACGTGCACCGCGGCGCCCGTGGCCTCGAGCTCGGTGCGCAGGGGCGGCTCGGCCGGCACCACGACGTGGCACTCGAACTCGACGGCTGGCAGGCTGCGCAGCAACCTGACCAGCGCCTGATCCGAGCCGCCGCGCTCGGCGACGGGTTGGATCGTGAGCAGCCGGATCATGCGCGTCGCCCTCAACCTCGAGCAGTTGTTCCAGCGGCCGCCCGGAGGCATCGGGCGATACGCCGGCGAGCTCGCCAAGGTACTGCCCACCCTCGGCGGCTCCGGGGACGCGGGAGGGGCGACGGGCGCCGGACCGTCCGGCGAGGTGGTCGTGCTGCCGTTCGTCGCCCGGCACGAGGCGGCCGAGGTGCAGGCCGTCATGGCGGCCGCCGGGATCGACCACCCGGCGGTGAGCCTGCGCTACCGCCGCCGCCTGCTCTACGAGCTCTGGAACCGGTGGGGCATCACCGACCCGCTGGCCTTCCCGGGATCGTCGGTGAAGCGCCAGGTGCACGGCGCCGACGTGCTCCACGCGCCATCGGTCGCGGTCCCGCCTCGTAACCGGATCCCCCTGGTGGTGACGGTGCACGATGCCGCGCCGCTCATGTTCCCCGACACCTTCACCAAGCGCGGTCGCCGGTTCCACGAGCTCGGGTTCATCGCGACGGCCCGGCGGGCCGACGCCGTCATCGCCCCCACCGCGGCGGCGGCCGACGAGGTCGCGGCGCACACCGGGATCTCCCGGGAGCGCATCACCCCCATCCACCACGGCGTCGACCACACGATCGCCTCCGACGAGGCGGTCGAGGCCGCCCGCCGCGACCTCGGCATCGCCGACCGTCCGTACGTCTGCTGGGTCGGCACGCTCGAGCCCCGCAAGGACGTGGCCGTGCTCGTCGACGCGTTCGCCCGGCTCGTCGAGCGCGACGACGTGCCGCACCGCCTCGTGCTGGTGGGGCCGAGCGGGTGGCTGGACGGCGCGGCCGACGCGGCCCGCCGGGC
>VGCA01000033.1 GCA_016870245.1 Actinomycetota bacterium
ACGCGTGCGGGGCCGCCCCGCTGCACGGCCTGCTGCTCGCGGCGGCCGACCACGACCTGCGCGGCACGCTCCTCGACCTGCGCACCTCGGGCGACACCGCCGGCGACCGGTCGCGCGTCGTCGGCTACGGGGCCTTCGGGTTCGCACCGCAGGACGGGCCGTGACGCCGGAGGACCCCGGGATCCAGGAGCTGCGGGCGGAGGCGCAGATCCGCCGGGTGCTCGCCCGCTACGCGCGGGGGATCGACCGGCTCGACCTCGACCTCGTGCGGTCGTGCTACCACCCCGACGCCACCGACTCCCACGGGAGCTTCGCGGGGACGGTCGACGAGTTCGTCACCTGGGTCGAGCGGGTGCTGCGCCGTTACGACCTCACCATGCACCTCCTCGGGAGCCCGCTGATCGAGCTCGCGCCCGCGTCGGGTGCCGACGGGCCCACGGTGGCCGCGGTCGAGACGCCGGGCATCGCCTTCCACCGAGCCGCCGAGGGGCCACCCGAGCAGAACCTGGTCACCGGATTCCGCTTCCTCGACCGGTTCGAGTGCCGCGCCGGCGCGTGGCGCATCGCCCGCCGGGTCGCCACCACCGAGTGGTCGCGGATCGACCGACCCGACGACTGGTGGCCCATCCCCGACGGCATGCTGCAGGGGCGTCGTGACCGCACCGACGCCGTCTACGACCTGCTCCGCGACACCGGGTTGGGCGAGGGCGACCGGTGAGACCGTGAACCGGTTCCGCAGCTCCGTCGTCACCGCCTACGCGCTCGACGCCGACCACCGCGCCGCGCTCCTCGACGTCGCCGTCGACACCGTGGGCCGCGCGCTCGCCGACGGCCACCGGGTGCTGCCCGACCCCGGCGACGAGCCCGCGCTCGCCCAGGCCGCGGCGACGTTCGTCACCCTCGAGCGGGGCGAGGCGCTGCTCGGGTGCATCGGCACGCTCCAGGCCACGGAGCCGCTCGTGGTCAACGTCGCCCGCAACGCGTGGAACGCCGCCTTCGCCGACCCCCGGCTGCCGTCGGTGACGACCGACGACTACACGGTGATGCGGGTGAAGGTGTCGGTGCTGTCGCCGCTCTCCCCCGTGAAGGCCCGGTCGTGGCGCGACGTGCACCGGGTGGTGCGACCCGGCGTCGACGGCGTCCTCGTCGAGGCCCCGGGCCACCGGGCCACGCTGCTGCCGTCGGTGTGGGAGAAGCTCCCCGACCGGGGCGAGTTCCTGGACGTGCTGTGGCACAAGGCCGGGCTGCGCCCCCGGGACTGGCTGCCCCACACGAAGGTGCGTCGGTACACCACCGAGGAGCTCACCCGGGAAGGCCCCCGGGAACCTGTGCCAGGATGAGGCGCCCCGGCGTGCGCCACTCGGGCGGACGCCACTCCGGGGACGACGCGACGAAAGGACGGCCATGGACCTCATCGCAGCACTCGACGAAGCGGGCAACGAGTTCGGGCGGCTGGTCGACGGCACCCGCCCCGAGCAGCTGGGCGACGAGACCCCGTGCACCGAGTTCACGGTTCGCGACCTCGTCAACCACCTGGTCGGCGGCGCCACCATGTTCGCCATCGCGTTCGAGCAGGGATCGGTCCCCGACGACGAGCTCGCCGCGATCATGGGTGACATGGTCGGCGACGACCCGTCGGCCGCGTACGCAACGGCGAGCGCGCGCGTGCAGGCCGCTTACCACGCCCCCGGCGCGCTCGACGGCATGGTGACGATGCCGTTCGGCGAGATGCCTCGCGAGGCCGCCCTCGGCATCGCGAGTCTTCGACGTCGCCGTGCACGCGTGGGACCTCGCCCAGGCCACGGGGCAGGAGTTGACGCTGTCGGAGGATCTCGCCGAGGAGATCCTCGCCCTCGGTCGGGCCATGGGGCTCGACCCGTTCCGCGGGGTGATGTTCGCCGAGGAGATCATCATCGTGGAGACGGCGCCGGCCTGGGACCGCGTCGCCGCCTACTCCGGCCGCCAGCCCTGAGTCCTCGTCCCGTTTTGGCGTCCCCTGCGCATCGTCCGGATGCGCGTGGGACGCCAGAACGGTCAGCGGAGGTCGGGATCGAGCAGTCCCTGGTCCTCCCCGAGCCGGGGCGCGTGACGCCGCAGCCGCCAGGGTGACACGTCCATCGCCCACGGCGCCCCCGGGTACGTGACGGGGCGGCCGAGGTCCTCGTGGTCGAGGGTGACCGCGAACCCGCGGGCCCGGAAGTGGGGGTCCTCCATGACCTCCTCCGGTGCGTAGATCACCGGCAGCGCCATCCCCCGCTGCTGGCCCTGGTGGAAGAACTCGTACGCCGTGAGGCGGCTCGCGATGGCGCCGAGCGCGTCGCGTCCCGCGCCGAAGATCTCGGCGACCAACGGGTTGCCGGCCAGGTCGGCCATGCTCACCCCGCCGCGCTCCTCCGCGAGCTCGAGCAGTGCGACTCCGGGGATCTCGTCGCGCCAGCCGAGGTCGTCGATCCAGTCGATGAGGATGCGGAACTCCTTCGCCGAGCGGGGCGGCACGCCCGTCGGCTGGTAGCGACCGTCGGCCGAGGTGGCCACCGTCGTCTGGGTGGGACGCGCGCTCGCGTGCCGGCAGGTCTGGCGCTGCACGGTCTCCTCGGCGACCAGCCAGCCGTACGACGCGAACTCGGTGGTGACGTTGGCCGCCGCGTGCATGCTGGTGTCGACGAGCTGACCCGCGCCGGTGAGCTCGCGGTGGAGCACGGCCACGAGGACGCCGATCGCCGCGTGGACCGAAGCCGTCTGGAAGCCCTGGTTCCCACCGCCGCGCACGGGCGGGATCGCATGGTCGTCGTAGCCGCAGCTCCAGACCGGGCCACCGCCGGCGAGCACGGTGAGGTCGGTGGCCGGCTCGTGCGCCCGCGGGTTGTCGCGACCGAACGGGGTGACCGAACACCAGATCAGGCCCGGGTGGCCGGGCCGCAGGTCGGCGTCGTCGAGGCCGAGGCCCGCGAGCCTTCCGGGCGCCTCCGACTCGAGCACGATGTCGGCCGAGGCCACGAGGTCGCGGAAGCGGTCGCGCCCGTCGGCGGCGTCGAGGTCGAGGACCACGCCGGCCTTGTTCGCGTGGTAGTGCCAGAACCAGAGGCTGCGCTCGGGGTCGGCCACCCCGTCGACGAACGGCCCGTGGTACCGCTGCGGCGCCCCGCCGGGCGGCTCCACCAGGATCACCTCGGCGCCGTAGTCGGCGAGCAGCCGCCCGCAGAACGCGGCGCACTCCCCCGCGAGCTCGATCACCCGCAAGCCCTCGAGGGGCCCGGGACGCGTCGGGTCGGGCGGCGGCAGCGGCGCGGTGCTGAGGTGCTGACCGATCTGCTCGCGGGCCACTAGATCACCCCCTCGGCGCGGAGATCGCCGATCTCGGCGGTGGTGAGCCCGAGGATGTCGCCGTAGACCTCGTCGTTGTCCTGGCCCAGCAGCGGTGCGGCCCGCTCGATGCGCCAGTCGGTCTCCGACAGGTGCACGGGCAGCCCGTCGACCCGCACCCGACCCATCGCCCGGTGCTCGACCCACGGCCACAGGTCCCACGCCGCGGTGCCGGGGTCGTGGTCGATGCGCTCCTCGGGGAGCTGCACGGCGACGGCGGGCACCCCGGCGGCGAGCATCTGCTCCTGCATGGCGAACTTGTCGCGCGCGCGGCACCACGTCGCGAGCTGCGCGTCGAGCTCGTCCTGGTGCGTGAGGCGTCCGGCCAGCGTGGTGTACCGCTCGTCGCGCGCCCACTGGCCGTCGTCGGCGCCGGCGAAGATCTCGACCAGCGCGCGCCAGTCGTCGTCGTGCCGGCAGGAGATCGCGAACCAGTGGTCGTCGCCACGCGCGGGATAGATGTTGTGCGGCGCCATCGCCGGCGAGTCGGAGCGGCTGCTGTACGGGTAGCCGGGCCGCCGGGTGACGGTGCCGTTGACGGTGTAGTCGAGCACCACCGGGCCGAGCATGGTGGCCCCGGCGTCGGTGCACGACATGTCGACCCACTGGCCCTCACCGGTCCGGGCCCGGTGCACCAACGCGGTGAGGATGGCCAGGGCCATGAAGTTGCCGCCGTGGTGGTCCATGTACGAGTAGCCCCAGCCGGCGGGGGGCAGGTCGGGCAGTCCCGACGTGTAGGTGAGCCCGCAGCACGCCTGCACGATGGGACCCCAGGTCTTGAACGAGGAGTACGGCCCGCGGTGGCCGAAGCCGCAGTTCGACACGTAGATCACGTCGTCGCGGATCTCGCGCAGTCGCTCGTAGGGGAACCCGAGGTGCGCGAGCACCCCGGCCGCGAAGTTCTCGGCGACGACGTCGGAGATCCGGACGATCTCGGTCAGCAGCTCGCGGCCGCGCTCGGTGCGCAGGTTCAGCGTGATGCCGAGCTTCTCGACGTTGTGGTTCTGGAAGCCACCGCCGAACTCGCCGCCGCGCCGGTCGTCGATGAACGGCTCCATCCCGCGCAGGATGTCCCAGCGACCCTCGGTGACCGGGTCCTCGATCTTGATGACCTGCGCCCCGAACGCGGCGAGCGTGCGCGTGGCGCCCGCACCCGCGAGCTGCCCGGTGAAATCACAGATCCGGATATGTGAGAGCGCCCCCATCGCGCTCGGAATGTAACGCAAGTTCCGGGTCGCTCCGCTCGCTCGGGCGAACGATGCTCAGCACCCCACGTCCGTGCAGGTCCGGCCGCTCGCTGCGCTCCCGACCTCGGGGGTCAGGACGCCCGCATGCGGTTGTTGCGGGGTTCGTGCTCGACCTCGGCGAGGCCGAGGTGCTCGAGCAACGGCGGCACGTACATCCCGAAGCGGCCCCGCATCCCCTTCTTCAGCCCGTACCACCCGCCGATCGGGTTGTCGGCCGAGCGACCCCACGCCTCGACCGTGCCGGGCTTGGCCTCCTTCTGCTCGTCGGCGGATCCCAACGGCATCCAGTCACCGTGGTCGCGCAGCATGGCGGCGAGGTCGTCGACGCAGCGGGCGTCGTACAGCAGCACCGACTTCCCCACGGTGCACACGATCACCTCGGTCCCGTCGCGGGTGTCGCGGTGCATCGTGTAGTCGCTGGTGAGCGGCGGGGTCTTGAGCAGCCACGGGTCGTCGGGTGTACCCGCGCCGCTGCTGATCGGTGTGTCGGTCATCGGTCCGCCCCCTCGGGTCACCGGCCGTCCCGGAGCCGGATGAGACGGCCAGCATGACACGACCGACGCACCGTCACCACGGCCCAGGGGGCGCGGCCGCATGGGTGTATGCAAGATTGTGCACCTGACGACCGGCCGGGGCGTGCACAGCCCAGCGGCATGAGGAGGGGACCCGCGTGAAGCTCGATCTGTTGTACGAGTTCCAGCCCAAGGTGAAGCCCTGGGACCTGCCGCACCCGTACGGGCAACGCAAAGCCGAGCTGGCCTGCTACGACGAGGCGATCGCGGAGATCCAGTTCGCCGACACGCAGGGCTTCCACACGGTGTGGTGCGTCGAGCACCACTTCCGCGACGGCCGGTCGGCGTGTCCGACCCCGGAGGCGGTGCTGGGTGGGCTCGCGCTCACGACGCAGAACCTGCGGCTCGGGTTCGGCGTCACGCTCACGCCGTTCGGCTTCACCCACCCGGCCCGCATCGCCGAGAAGGTCGCGACCGTCGACGTGCTGAGCCACGGCCGCGTGGAGTGGGGTACCGGGCGCTCCACCCCGATGGAGCAGATCGCGTTCGGCGTGCCGCCGACCGACGAGTCGCGCCTCCAGTGGAAGGAGGCGGTCGAGATCGTCGTCGGGATGTGGGAGTCGGAGCGCTTCTCCTGGGACAGCCCCAATTTGAAGTTCCCCGAGCGGATCCAGACGCCCAAGCCGTTCCAGGACCCCCACCCGCCGCCCTGGCTCGCCGCGGCGAGCGAGGCGAGCGCCGAGAACGCCGGCAAGTACGGCCTCGGCCTCCTGTCGTTCGCGCTGCTCCAGCCCGTCGACTCGATGGCCAACCACATCCGCGTGTACCGCGAGGCCCAGTCCCTGTGCGACACCCCACTCACCCGGGTGCGCAACGACCGGGTCGGCGCGTACACGCTCGTGCACTGCGTGGAGGACCTCGACGAGGCGGCCGCCACCTACGAGCTGTGGGAGTCGGTCAACTGGTGGTACCGCCACCTGGCCCAGTTCACGCTCGAGTGGGAGCTGGCGAACCTGTCGCCGGAGGAGCGGGAGGCGGTCTTCCCGCTGCTCGAGCCGGTCATCGCCGGGCAGGTGCCGGTCGACTACTACCAGAACGAGGACATGATCATCATCGGCACGCCCGAGATGTGCCTCGAGAAGATCCTCCGCTACGAGGAGGCCGGCGTCGACCAGCTGCTCTGCTACAAGCAGTTCGGGATGATCCCGCACGAGAAGGTGCTCAAGAGCATGGAGCTGCTCGGCACCCACGTGATCCCGAAGCTCGAGGCCCGCGGCCACCGCGTCGAGTACTGACGTCAACGCCGCGCGCACGGAGCGAATCGGCGGGAGTCCGCCGAGTGAACGGTCACGAACAGTGGGGTCGGTCCCGCCGTGAGACCGACCGAGTGAACGAGGCAGTGAAGGCGAACGAGCGGCCGCGAGGTGCCCGACCGGCGCTGGGGCGGGCCGAGGACGCGGGGCGACGACACCGATCGGCGCCTCGCAGCGAGAGAGGCAGAAGTATGGACATGATCTCGGGGCTGCGGTACCAGGCGGCCAGGCTCGCCGAGCAGCACGGGGGGAAGACCGACGGCGCACCGGAGCCGACGCTCTCCCCGAACCTGGTGAAGGCGTTCTCGCTCGCCGGGCGCGTCGCGGTGGTGACGGGCGCGGCGCGCGGCATGGGCGCGCAGGCGGCGGTCACCTTCGCCGAGGCGGGGGCCGACGTGGTGGTCGCCGACGTGCTCGAGGAGGGACTCGAGGAGACGGCGGAGAAGGTGCGGGCGCTCGGCCGCGCGGCCACGGTGGTGCCGACCGACGTGTCGCAGAAGGCCAAGGTCGACGCGCTCGCGGCCCGCGCGCTCACGAGCCATGGCCGCGTCGACGTGTGGGCCAACGTGGCCGGCGTGCTGCGCTACTCCCTCATCGCCGAGACGACCGAGGACGACTACGCGTTCATCACCGGCGTCAACCAGGCCGGCGTGTACTGGGGCACCGCCGCGGCGATCCGCGCGATGAAGGAGCAGGGAGGCTCGATCGTCAACATCGCGTCGGCCGGCGGCGACATGCCCGCGCCGACGATCTCGGTGTACGCGATGACCAAGGCTGCGGTGATGATGATCACCCGCTCGGCCGCGATCGAGGCCGGCGAGTTCGGCATCCGGGTCAACGCCGTGGCACCCGGCTTCATCGACACGCCGATGGTGGCGGGCTACTACACACGCGAGGACGGCACGGTCGACCCCGACGCGAAGCGCGACGCGTTCGCGATGCGCGCCGCACAGAGCCCGATCCAGCGGACCGGCGAGCCCGAGGACATCACCTGGGCGATGCTCTACCTCGCGTCCGACGCGTCGCGGTTCATGACCGGCCAGGTGCTCCGCCCCAACGGCGGCGTCGTCATGCCCTGACCCCCCACGATCGACGTTTCGGCGTCCCCGGGGCATCGATGTGATGCGCGGGGGACGCCAAAACGGGAGTCAGGCGACGTAAGTGACCGAGTCGGGGAGGTCGAGCGCCGCGACGTCGACGTGGAACACCCGCGCCGCGTTGGTCTCGACCATCTTCTTCTGCTCCTCGGCCGGCACCTCGGCGAGCGAGGTCTCGAGCGCCTTGCGGGAGTGCGGGTAGGTCGACGTGGGGTGCGGGAAGTCGGCCTCCCACATGATGTTCTCGACGCCGATCATGTGCCGCAGCGCGATGCCGCTCGCCTCGAACCAGAAGTTCACGTAGCAGTTGCGCCGGAAGTACTCGCTCGGCCGCATGCTCATGCCCTCGTCGTGGAGGTGCTGCTGCTCGAACTGGTGGTCGGCCGTCTCGAGCAGGTACGGCACCCAGCCGAGACCGCTCTCCACCGAGATGAACTTCAGCGACTCGAACCGGTCGAGCACGCCCGAGAACAGCAGGTTGGCCATCACGTTGACGTTGCTGGTGATCGCGGTGGTCGACACCATCGCGAGGCGGCGGAAGAACGAGAACTCGTCCCAGATCGGCACGCCACCCTTGGCGGACCCGATGTGCAATGCGACCGGCATGTCGAGCTCCTGGAGCGTGCCCCACAGCACGTCCCAGTAGCGGTCGTTGAAGTGCGGGAAGCCGAACGCCTGCGGCGCCGCGGTCCACACGATCGCCCGGTGGCCCCGCGCGTGCGCCCGCCGCACCTCCTCGGCCGCGAGGTTCGCGTCCCACATCGGGGCGAGGCACTGCGACACGAAGCGCGGGCTGAAGTCGGACCACTCCTCGGCCAGCCAGTCGTTGTAGGCCCGGATGCACGCGACGCGCAGGTCCTCGTCGCCCACGGTCGACACGAACGGACCGCCGCCGAAGCCGGCGGCCTGCGGGAACAGCACCTCCACCGCCACGCCGTCCTCGTCCATCACCTTCAGCCGCTCGGCGGGGTCGTACACCGCGGCGGGAGCGTCGTAGTAGCGCTTCACCTCGCCGCGGTTCTCGAGCATCGCGGCGGCGCCGGTGCCGACCTTGCGCACCCGCTCGCCGTTGTAGACCCACCAGTCCTCGCCGTCGATGTCGACGAGCTGGGGGCAGCGGTCCCGGAACCTCGCCTCGACCCGCGACGTCCAGGTGTCGGGAGCCTCCCACGCGTGGTCGTCGGTCGAGATCGGGATGATGTCCATCGGTTCCCCCTGGGGCGCGGACCCGGTCGCCCGGGCCGGGACCTGACGTGTTCGTCAGGAACGCTACGGATGCAGGGCCGACGGGCCTAGGGACCAAGGTCCTCAAACTGTGGTGGCGGGCACACGTCGGCCGTGGACCGACGGATCGGCACGTCCGGGTGACGGCTGGCTACGGCTCGCGGGGCAGGGGGCCGCGGACCCAGACGGGGATCGCGGTGCGCTTGACGATCAGCCAGCCGTCGCCGTCGCGGGCGACGTCGTCGCAGTAGCGCACGCCCATCACGAGGTCGGCACGGCCGCTGTCTTGCTCCTCCATGTGGTACGCCACCGCGTAGGTCTCCACGTATCCGGTGTCGGCCCCCGGCTCGACCTCGCAGCACTGGTTGCCCATGAAGTGCATGGTCGCCTGGTACGCCTGCACCCCCGGCGTGAGCTTCTCCCAGTACGGGTCGATGGGTGCCTCCACCAGCGAGCCCTTCACGGTGCAGTCGTCGCGGAACACGGCGCGCGCCTTGTCGAACTGGCGGGTGTCGAGGCCGTGCGCGTACCGCTGGGGCAGCGCCTCGATGAGCGCCTTGTCGCGCAGCCACTGCACGGTGCGGACGAGCTCGGTGGGGTCGGTGAGGTCGGGTGCGTCGGCCATGCCCGGAACCTACTCCGGGTCGTCGCCGTCAACAGATCCTCGACCGAAGTCCATCCGACCGGTGGCGAGCATCCAGCACGCCGCCACCGCGCACGCCGCCACCGCGGCAACCGACACCCCATCGAGTGCAGCTGCGACCCGTTCGCTGGTCGAAGCGCCGAAGCCCGGGGCAAGCGCGATCAGTGTGTTCTCGTCCTGCGTCCAGGTCGGCACGTCCAAAGCAACGAACACCCCGGCCGCCACTGCGAGGCAGCCGAGACCACCCACAATGCCGACGGCGCGCGGGAACCACCGCGACTCGACGTCGTGGAACTGCGCCGCGACCAGGAGCAGCGCCGCCCCGACCAGGAGTCCGGCGATCAGCAGGTTCGTGCCGCGGAGAGCCACCAGATGCACCTGGTCGACGAACCGGTACGGCGAGTCCGTCTCGAAGTATGAGATCGCCGTCGCCGCGGTCGACGCCACGGCCGCGGCGGCGAACACGAGCGCGACCCCCACGAGGAGGGTGCCGACCGGCCGCACCGCGGGAGGCGTCTCGTCGGGGTCGACGACCTTGGCGGTGGTCCGGGCGGGCTCGGGTGCGTCGTCCATCGGGGAAACCTAACCTCCCCCGGATATGAACGAGCCGAGTCGCGTGTTCCCGCCGACGTTGGCCGCGCTCGAGGCCGCGGCGGAGGCCGTCGCGTCACGCGAGGCGTGGGACTACATCGCCCACGGCGCCGGCGACGAGGTCACCATGCGGACCAACGTCGAGGCGTGGCAGCGGTACCGCCTCCGACCCCGGGTGCTGCGCGACATGGCGAACGTGTCGACCGCGACCACCGTGCAGGTCGCGCCGGTCGCCGCCCCGATCCTCGTGGCGCCGACGGCCATGCACCGCTTCGTCGACGCCGAGGGCGAGCCGGCGACCGCCCGGGCCGCGGCCCGCTTCGGCACCGTCTACGCCGTGTCGATGGCCGCGACCACGTCGCTCGAGGACGTCGCCGCCGCAGCGCCGCGCGGCACCCGCTGGGCGCAGATGTACATGCTGCGCGACCGCGGGCGCACCCGCGCGCTGGCCGAGCGGGCCCGCGACTCCGGTTGCACGGCGATCGTCGCGAGTGTCGACGGCGCGGCCGTGCCCCGCCGCAGCCGGCTGAAGGGCGGCGCGCTGGTGCCACCCGACTGGTTCCGCTTCCCCAACCTCGCGGCGCCGGGCGACGAGACCTCCGACATCATGGCCCTCGTCTCCGACTACGACACCGCGGTGACGTTCGAGGACCTCCCGCGGTTCACCGAGTGGAGCGGGCTGCCGGTGGTCGTGAAGGGCGTGATGCGGGGCGACGACGCGCTGCAGTGCGTGGAAGCGGGCGCCGCCGCGATCGCAGTGTCGAACCACGGCGGCCGCACGCTCGACGGCGTGGCCGCGACCGCCGAGGTCCTGCCCGAGGTGGTCGAGGCGGTCGACGGAAAGGCCGAGGTGTACGTCGACGGCGGGATCCGCAGTGGGGTCGACGTGCTGCGCGCCGTCTGCCTCGGTGCTCGCGCTGTGATGGTCGGCCGCCCGGTCCTGTGGGGCCTCGCGGTCGACGGCGAGGACGGCGTGGTCTCCACCCTCGCGCACCTCGCCGACGAGCTTCTCCGGGCGATGGCGTTGTGCGGCCGCGACGCCGTCGACCGGCTCGGCCCCGACGTGCTGCTGACGCCTCGCTGAGAGCCGCCTCAGGTTCGGGCAATCCCGAAAGCGCGGTCGCCCGTAGAACCCGTCCATGAGCAAGAAGTGGATCATCGCCATCGTCGCCGCGGTCGTCGTGGTCGCCGCCGGCTTCACGGTCTGGTACCTCGTCTTCCGCGACGACTCCCCCGCCGCGGTGAGCATCGACCGGGCCACCGACGCGCTGGACCAGTCGTCGGGGAAGGGGTCGGGGAAGGGGTCGGGATCGTCGTCCTCGTCGTCGAAGTCGTCGAGCCTCGACGGCACGTGGACCGTCGACGACTCGATCGGCTCGTTCTCCGACTTCACCAGCTCGTTCGCCGGCTTCCGGGTGCAGGAGGAGCTGGCGAGCATCGGGGCGAAGACCGCCGTAGGCCGCACCCCCGACGTGACCGGCGGCATCTCCATCGACGGCACCACCATCACCGAGGCGAGCTTCGAGGTCGACATGACGACGCTCACCACCGACAGCGGCCTGCGCGACAACGCGATCCGCAACCAGGCGATCGAGACGTCACGCTTCCCCACCGCGATCTTCAAGACCACCAAGCCCATCGACCTCGGCGCGATCCCGGCCGAGGGCCAGGAGATCACCGTCGACGCCACCGGCGACCTCACCCTGCACGGGGTGACCAAGTCGGTGACGATCCCGCTCACCGCCAAGCGTCAAGGCGACGTGATCGCGGTGGTCGGCTCCCTCGAGATCCCGTTCGCCGACTACTCGATCAACAAGCCGAGTTCGGTGGCCGTCCTCTCGGTCGAGGACAAGGGCGTGATGGAGGTCCAGCTCTTCCTCACCCGCACCTCCTAGCCCCCGGGAGGTGCCGGGCAGCACCTCGTCGGCGGTCGCCGGGCGGCGTCACCGGGCCGGTGCGCCAGACTGGCCCCATGGACCGACCCATGACCGCCGACGAGGTGCTCACCACCACCCGCGCCGTCCGCAAGCGCCTCGACCTCACCCGGCCGGTGCCCCGCGACGTGATCCGCGACTGCCTGCGGATCGCACTGCAGGCTCCCAACGGCTCGAACCGTCAGCTGTGGCACTTCGTCGTGGTCGACGATCCCGACACCCGCGCGGCGATGGCGGAGATCTACCGCGATTCACTCGCGGTGTACCGCAGCGACCTCGACCTCCCTGCGGTCGACTGGGCCAGCCCCGCCAACCAGCGCATGGGCGCGTCGGTCGACCACCTGCGCGACCACCTCCACGAGGTGCCGGTGCTGGTGATCCCCGCCGTCGAGGCCCGCCTCGACGGCGTCTCGATCGGCGACCAGGCCCACCTGTGGGGCTCGATCCTCCCGGCCGCGTGGTCGTTCATGCTGGCACTGCGGTCCCGCGGGCTCGGCAGCGTGTGGACGACCGTCCATTTGCAGCAGGAGCAGCGCATGGCCGAGCTGCTCGGCATCCCCTACGACCGCGTCACGCAGGCCGGCCTGTTCCCCGTGGCCTACACCATCGGCACCGACTTCACGGCCGGTCACCGCACCCTCACCGACGAGGTCGTCCACTTCGACCGCTGGTGACGCGGAGCGAGCGGCCGCGGGCCAACCCCGATACACCGCGGCCAGACCACGAGTCGTCCCGGTGCACTCGATCGGCGGCCCGCAGCGAGCGACGCCATGGACAGGCTCACTCCGCGTCGAACCAGTCCCACTGGTAGGGGACGACGGTCTCGTACGGGCCCCCGTGGATCGGGCGCACCGGCGCGCCGACCCAGCGCCGTTCGAGCAGCGGCTGCAGACGGGCGGCGACGTCGAGCGGCGCGTCGTCGAGGTAGCAGACGGTGACCCGACGGTTGCCGTCGCTCCAACCGGCCCCCTGGAGCTTCGGGCTCGTGGCGAACTGCCACACGCCGGCCACACCGGGCACCGCGCAGGCGGCGTCGGCCCACTCCTCGTGGAGGCTGCGCACCCAGGCGTCGGCCGCCTCGGGGTCGGCGCCGTCGACCGGCTCCTCCACGATCACGTACACGCCGCGGTTGGGCCGGTACGGCACCGCCTCGGCGCCCACGAGCACCCGGGGGGCGACGTGGGCGTCCAGCCATTGGTGGGGCCCGGAGATCGCCGCCCGACGGTGCAGGTGGAAGCGGCCGAGCGCCCGGAGCTGCTGGCCCACGTCCATGAACTCGCGCAGCGTGGACTCGACCGGGTCGCTCATCAGGTACAGCGTCATGTAGTGGACCGGGGCGAGCGGCTCCTCGTCGACCAGGCGGGCCGCGCGGCACGCGGGCGTCGACACCCAGCGCTGCCCGTACACGATCCCGGGGATCGGGTACTGCTCCGGCATGTGGTCGAGCATGTGCCACTCGTTGTAGGTCCGGTGCTCGGCCGGGTCGGTGATCTCCGTGAAGGAGAAGAAGCCCACTCTCACCTTGTTCATGCGCGCACCCTACGACAGACGGAAATGGCGCCGCCCGGGCGGGCCGTGCCAAGGTGCGCCCGTGTCGACCCACCCCTTCCGCGACGTCGTCATCGCGGGCGTCTTCAACGCCCGCCAGGCCCGGGTGCTCGAGGGCGAGACGTCGCTGAGCATCTCGATCGAGGCCGCCCTCGGGGCCCTCGACGACGCCGGTCTCGATGTGCGCGACGTCGACTCGATCACCGGCTCGCTCGCCAGCGACCTCACCTTCGACCTGGGGCTCGGGCCGGTCTGGCAGTCGGCCAGCGCCCTCGGGGTGCCCGCGGTGGTCGAGGCCGCGGCCCAGATCGCCACCGGCGTGAGCGACGTCGTGCTCATCGTGGCCGGCCTCGCCGGCGTGTACACCGAGCGGGCGAGCACCGCGCCGTGGACCCGACCCAACAACGAGTTCGTGGCCCCGTACGGCATGTTCACCGCCGCCGAGTTCGCGCTCATCGCCCGGCGCCACATGCACATGTACGGCACCACCGCCGAGCAGATGGCCACGATCGCGGCGACCATCCGCAACAACGGCCACGTGCACCCCACGGCGATCTACTCGGGGCGAGGGCCGTTCACCGCCGACGACATCCTCGCGTCGCGGATGGTCGCCGACCCGTTCCACCTGCTCGAGTGCGCGATGACCTCCGAGGGCGGCTGCGCGCTCGTGCTGGCTCGGGCCGACCGCGTGCCCGACCTGAGGCACCGGCCCGTGTACGTCCTGGGTGGCTCGTCCGACCGCATCGGCCCGTCGTACCGGCACGCGCCGGCGTGGGACCTCCGCGGCCGGGATCCCGACAGCCCACCCAACGGGCTCGTCGGCCGGCGGGCCGCGCAGCGCGCCTTCGCCACCGCCGGCCTCACCCCCGACGACGTCGACGTGCTCGAGCTCTACGACCCGTTCTCGTTCGAGATCATCCGTCAGCTCGAGGCGTTCGGGTTCTGCGGCGAGGGCGAGGGCGGCGACTTCGTCATGGACGGCACCATCGGGCCGGGCGGCCGCTTCCCGATCACGACCGACGGCGGCCTCATGTCCTACAGCCACGGTGGCCAGACCTCGCAGCTGCTCCAGCGGGTGATCCGCGGCGTCGAGCAGCTGCGGGGGGCGTGCGCCACCATGCAGGTGGAGGGGGCCGAGGTCGCGCTGTGCAGCGGCGGCGGCGCCGGCGCCCTCTTCAACGACGTGATGCTGCTGGGAGCGGAGCGCCCGTGAGTACCCGAGGGAGCGGACCGCCCGCGGCCGACAGGGAGCGAGCGACCCATCGAGACCGCATCGAGAGGCCTTCGTGAGCGAGCAGATGAGCGAGAGCTTCACTTCGGGGGCGTTGGTGCCCCAGCCCGCCACGATCCCGCCGCCGTACCCGAGCGCGCACTCGGCGCCGTACTGGGAGGGCGCGAAGCAGGGCGAGCTGCGGTTCCAGCGCTGCTCGGCCTGCGGGCACGCCGAGTTCGACCCGTCGATCATCTGCCGCAGGTGCGGCCACCGGGAGCTGGTGTGGGAGCGCAGCGCCGGAAACGGCACCGTCTACTCGTGGACGGTGGTGTGGCGACCCCAGCAGCCGTCGTTCGTGGTGCCCTACGCACCCGCCATCGTCGACCTGGACGAGGGCTACCAGATGCTCGCCAACGTCGTGGGCTGCGACGTCGCCGACCTGGCCGTCGGCCTGCGGGTGACCGTGGAGTTCCACCCGGTCTCCGACGGGTTCGTGCTCCCGTACTTCCGCCCCGCGTGAGGGTTGCCGTTATACCCTAGGGGGTATAAGATCCAGGGACCGTCCGCCCAAGGAGGATCGTCCCGTGCAGCTCCCCGAGGAAGTCACCGACGAGCTGGTGCGCCGCCTGCGCCGCATCGAGGGCCAGGTCCGCGGGCTCCAGCAGATGCTCACCGACGGCCGCGAGTGCCGCGACATCGTCACCCAGGTCTCCGCCGCGAGCCGGGCCATCGACCAGGTCGGCTTCCGCCTGCTCGCCGCCGGCATGCACGCGTGCCTCACCGACGAGTCGGCCGCCGCCGATGCCGGCTTCGACCTCGAAGAGGTCGAGAAGCTGTTCCTCAAGCTCGCCTAGCCCGAGGAGCCCGCCAAGCCCGCCGCGCCCGCGCCGCGGCTCGTCCCGGGGAGGGGCACCATGCTCTGGTTCCGTCAGTACTACCTCGGCTGCCTGTCGCACGCGTCGTACCTGGTGGGCGACACGTCCACCGGTCGTGCCGTCGTCGTCGACCCGCAGCGCGACATCGCGCAGTACCTGGCGGACGCCGAGGCCCATGGCCTGCGCATCGAGCGGGTGATCGAGACCCACTTCCACGCCGACTTCCTGTCCGGCCACCTCGAGCTGGCCGAGGCCACCGGCGCAGTGATCTCCTACGGCGAGGCCGCAGCCGGGCGGGCGGAGTACGCAATCGAGACCCTCGCCCACGGCGCGCGCCTCTCGTTGGGCGAGGTGGAGCTCGAGATCCGGGCCACCCCCGGCCACACGCCCGAGTCGATCTCCGTCGTGGTGTGGGAGCGCGCCGGCGGCACCGTCCCCTACGGCGTCCTCACCGGTGACACGCTGTTCATCGGCGACGTCGGCCGGCCCGACCTGCTCGTGTCGATCGGACACACCGCCGAGGACCTCGGCCGCATGCTGTACCACTCACTACACGAGCAGCTGCTCACGCTGCCCGACGCGACCCGGGTGTACCCGGCCCACGGCGCCGGCTCCGCGTGCGGCAAGAACCTCTCCACCGAGACCGAATCGACGATCGGCGCCGAGCGGGCCGGCAACTACGCGCTGCAGCCGATGACCGAGGACGAGTTCGTCGCCCGGGTCACCGAGGGCCAGCCGGCCGCGCCGCCGTACTTCCTGTTCGCGGCGACGCTCAACCGCAAGCAGCGCGACCTGCTGCACGAGCAGGGAATCACTCCGATGACCCTCGACGAGGTGCTGGCAGCGCAGAAGGCCGGCGCCGCGGTGCTCGACACCCGGGATCAGGTGATGTTCGCGGCCGGTCACCTCCGTGGATCGATCGATGTCGGTCTCGACGGGCGCTTCGCCGAATACACCGGCGGCGTCCTCGCCCCCGACACCCTGATCATCCTGGTGGGCGAGCCCAACACCGAGGCCGAGGCCCGCACCCGCCTCGCCCGCATCGGGTTCGACAACGTGATCGGCGCGCTCGACGACTACGTCGACGCGTTCATGCAGCACCCGGACCTCGTGGAGCGTGCGTCGCGCCTCACCGTCGACGAGCTGGCCGAGCGGCAGGCCGCGGTGCCGGCGCTGCAGCTGGTCGACATCCGGAACCCGGGCGAGATCGAGGCGACCGGCACCATCCCCGGTGCGGTCGTGATCTCGCTGCCGCACCTCGTCGGCCGGCTCGGCGAGCTCGACCCCACGGTGCCCACCGTCGTCTACTGCGCCGGCGGCTACCGCTCGACCATCGCGGCGAGCACCCTGCGGGCCCACGGGTTCGCCGACGTGTCCGACCTGCTCGGCGGCATCGGCGCCTGGGGCGACGGCGGCCGCACGCGGGCGGCGGCGGGAACCGCAGGCTGAGGTGCGCATCCTGCTGGCGTCGCCGCTGGGGTTCCTCATCGGCGTGACGCTCGGCGCCGTGGGCGGCGGCGGCTCGATCCTCGCCGTGCCCATGCTCGTGTACGGAGCGGGCCTGTCGCCCCGGAAGGCGACGACCGCGTCGCTCGTGATCGTGGGGGCCACCGCCCTGTTCGGGCTGCCGTCCCAGATCCGCGCGCACAAGGTGCGGGCGGTCGCCGGGATCGTCTTCGCGGCGGCCGGGGTGGTCGGGTCGGTCATCGGGACCCACGTGAACCGGGGCATCGATCCCGACGTGCTGCTGCTGGCGTTCTCGGGCCTCATGGTGATCGCCGCCGTCGCGATGATCCGGCGGGAGCGCACGGCGTTCCGCACGATCGAGATCCTGAGCGAGCCGGAGCCGGACCCCGGCGGCGGCCTGGCGGTGCACGCCCGCGTCGACGGGGCCACCATCCTCAAGGTGATCGTGGCGGGCACGATCGTCGGCTTCCTCACCGGCATGTTCGGCGTCGGCGGCGGCTTCGTGATCGTCCCCGCCCTCGTGCTGGCCCTCGGCTTCGAGATGTCGGTCGCGGCGGGAACCAGCCTGCTCGTGATCGTCCTGAACTCCGGCATCGCCCTCGTGCAGCGCTACACCGGCGATGCCATGCCGTGGGACGCCATCGTCGAGTTCCTCGTCATGGCGATCCCGGGGGTGCTCTTCGGGACCTGGCTCGGCCGGCGGGTGTCGGGCCCGACCCTGGCCCGCGCCTTCGTCGGCCTGCTCCTCGTCGTCGCGGCCTACACCGCGATCCGCAGCTCCCTCGCGTTGTTCGCCTGATGCGTCCCTGAGCGACGCTGGGTGTCGGTTCAGGGACGCATGGTCGAACGATGCGTCCCCAGACCGACAGCACTCAACCGGCCGCTGTGCATGGGTCCGGCAACCGCGGTGTCGGTTCAGGAAGCATGGTCGAACGATGCGTCCCCAGACCGACGGGGAGCGTCGGCCAGGGACGCATCAACGGGTGGTGGCGGCCTCGTGGAGCTCGTCGCGGAAGTCGGGGTGGGCGATCTCGGCGAGGGCCCGGGCCCGTTCCCGGACGCTCAGGCCCGCCAGCTCGGCGGCCCCGAACTCCGTGATCACGACGTCGACGTGGTGGCGCGGCGTCGTCACCGAGGTGCCCATGGGCAGGTCGGCCACGATCCGGGGCAGCAGCTCCCCGTTGACCTCCGACGCCGACGGCAGGCACACGAGCGCCCGGTCCTCGAGCTGGAAGCCGGACATGGCGATGAAGTCCTCGTGCCCACCGATCCCCGAGTACTGCGAGTGCCCGATGGTGTCGGCCGCGACCTGCCCGTTGAGGTCGACGAGCAGCGCGCCATTGATCGTGACCATGTCCTTGTTGGCCGCGACGATCGCCGGGTCGTTCACCTGGTCGACCGGTAGGAAGCGCACGTCGGGGTTGTCGTCGAGCCACTCGTAGAGGTCGAGCGTGCCCGCCGCGAACGTGGCCACCGAGTAGCCCTCGTGGATCAGCTTGCGGCGGTTCGTGACCTTCCCGGCCTTGTGCAGCCGCATGAGCCCGTTCGTGAACATCTCGGAGTGCACGCCGTAGTCGCCGCCGGGGCCATCGGCGAGGAGCGTGGCGATCATGCTCGGTACGCCGCCGATGCCGGTCTGGATGGTGCAGCCGTCGTGGATGAACGCGCTCGCGTGGCGCGCGATCGCCTCCTCGGCCTCGGTGACCGGCGCGTCGGGCAGCACGAACGGCTGGACGTCGCTCTCGACGAGCACGTCGATCTCGTCGATGTGGATGCGGTGCGGGTACAGCGGCTCCACGCCGTAGGTGCGGGGCAGGCGCACGTTGGCCTCGACCACGAGGAGCCGATCGGGGTGCGCACCCGCGCGACGCAGCTCGTCGATGGTCGCACCGGCGTGCAGCGAGAGGCTCAGGTACCCGTCGGCATCGATGGCCGACGCCGCGGTCGCGACCACGCGGGGCGCGATCCGCTCGGCGACCAGGGAGAACCGGCGGAAGTCGGCCGGCACGAACTGGACGTCCGCTCCCGACGCGAGCAGGAACCGCTCCGCGGGCCCCATGAACCCGGTGCGGAGCTTCACGCCCGGCTTGGTGAAGACCGCGTAGAGGTCGATCAGCAGCGCGCCGTGGACGACGAGCTCCTCCCAGTCGTCGCGCTCCCCCAGCGCGTGCAGGAAGGTGGTGGGCTGGCCCGGACCGAGCGGGACGCCGACGGCGTCGCGCTGACGGACCAGGGCCGCGGCCTCGGCCGCGGTGCAGACGCGTGCGGGGCTCATGATCGCCTACTCGAAGACGAGCTTGCCGGAGTCGATGACGGTGCTCTCGCCGACCCAGGTCTGGAAGAGCGCCTCGTTGCCCTCGACCCAGATCTTCACGTCGAGGGTGTCACCGGGCATGACCGGGCTCGAGAAGCGGCCCTCGATCGACTTGAACCGCGCCGGGTCGGAGCCGCACACCCCGTGGAGCAGCGCCCGGCCGGTGAACCCGTAGGTGCAGAGCCCGTGGAGGATCGGCTTCGGGAAGCCGGCGAGCGCCGCGAACGCCGGGTCGGAGTGCAGCGGGTTCCGGTCGCCGTTGAGGCGGTACAGCAGCGCCTGGTCGGGGCGGGTGGTGTACGACACGACCTGGTCGGGCTCGCGGTCGGGCGGGACGTTGCGCGGGCCGCTCGGGCCGCGATCGCCGCCCCAGCCTCCCTCGCCCCGGATGAAGGCCGACATGGTCGCCGTCCACAGCAGGTCGCCGCCGGGCTCGCGGGCCTCGCTCTCGAGGACCACCACGGCCGCCTTGCCCTTGTCGTACATGGCCGCGACCTTGCCGGTGACCATCGCGGTGCCCGCCACGGGGACCGGCTTGTGCAGCGTCACGGCCTGCTCACCGTGCACGAGCATCGCCCAGTCGAAGGTGCCGATGGCGCTCATCGGACCGGCGCCGCCGGTGCCGCCGATCACGACCGGCATGGTCGGGAGCGCCTGCTGCTCGATCCCGTTGGAGTTCTCGGTGGTGAACTCGAGCTCGAACCCGGTCGGGTCGGTGGCCCCGGCGCCCACGCCCAGCGCGTAGAGCAGCGAGTCCTTCGAGGTCCACTTGGCCTCGGACGGCTCGGACGTCGTCCCCACTGCATCGGGGTTCAGCGGCATCGGATCCTCCAGGTGTGCGGTGAGCGGACGGACCCGACCCGGGCCGGGCGTCCGGTGTGCGGCGGCAGTCTCGCGTAGCGTGCCGGTCCATGCCCACCCGAGCCCAGATCACCGAGGTGGCCGCCCGCACCTGGTTCGTGAAGCCCTCCTGGGTCAACGTCGCGCTGTTCGAGACCGACGAGGGCCTGGTCATGGTCGACGCCGGGTTCGCGACCGACGCAGCGGCGGTCCACGCCGCCGTGCGCTCCGTCAGCGACGCCCCCCTGCACACCGTGGTGTTCACCCACGGACACGTCGACCACGCCTTCGGGCTCAAGGCGTTCCTCGCCGCCGGTGATCGGCCGCGGATCGTCGCCCACGAGCACGTCGCCGCCCGATTCCGCCGCTACGCCCGCACCGCGGGCTACAACGCGCGGATCAACGCGACCCAGTTCCAGATCGACCCCGAGGCCATGCGGTGGCCGCAGGAGGACGGGCACTTCTTCTGGCCCGACCTCACCTACCGCGACGAGCTGGTGCTCACGATCGGCGGGGAGGAGTTCCACCTCCGCCATGCGCTCGGCGAGACCGACGACGCCACGTGGGTGTGGGTCCCGGGCCGCAAGGCGCTCGCGTGCGGCGACCTCTGGTTCAACGTCGCCCCCAACTGCGGCAACCCCCAGAAGGTGCAGCGCTACCCGGAGGGATGGGCCGACGCCGCCGATGCGATGGCGGGCCTCGGCGCCGAGGTCCTCCTCCCCGGCCACGACACGTTCCAGACCGGCGCCGACCACATCCGGCGGCTCTTCACCGTCCAGGCCGAGTACCTGCGGGCGATCGTCGACCAGACGCTCGCCGGGCTCAACGCCGGCCTCACCCACGACGAGATCGTCGACGCGGTGGTGATCCCGCCCCACCTGGCCGCCGAGCCGTCATTGCAGCCCTTCTACGACCGTCCGGAGTTCATCGCCCGCAACGTCATCCGCCAGTACGGCGGCTGGTGGAACGGGCGCCCCGCCGACCTGCTGCCGGCGCCGGCCGACGCGCGCGCCCGCGAAGTGGTGGCGCTCGCGGGCGGCGT
>VGCA01000034.1 GCA_016870245.1 Actinomycetota bacterium
CCGACCCCGCGTCACCGGAGCACGATCTCCGACTCGCGTGCCACCTGGCCGAATGGGCCGTCACGGCCGCGCCCGAGGACGCCGACGCGCGGGCGTGCGCCGCCGCGGTGTTCGCCGCCCGGGCCGACGCCGAGTCATCGCTCATGGGCAAGGGGATCTTCTCGGCCGCCGCCCGGCGCGCGGCCGGCGCCTGACTCACCGCCCGGGCAGGTCCACCCGCTCCTCGGGAACCAGCTCGAGGGCGACGTCGGTTCCCGCGTGACCGGCGCGGTCCAGCATCCGTCGCAGCGCGGCAGGAGGAGGCGACGGCGGGGGCCCGAGGGCCCGGACCACCACGCGGCCGTCGCGGTACTGCACCTGGACGATCTGCCACTCGCTGTCACGCACCCAGTCCTCCGCAACCGACGCGATCCGTTCCGTCTCCAGGGTGCTGGACGTGAGCCGCCGGCTCGCGCCGATCAGCGGGAGCGCGATCACCAGCGCGAGCGCCACCACCAGGAACACCGGGTACCGGCTCCGGATCGCCGGGCCGTCGTCGGCGGCGAGGGCGATCGAGATCGCCTGGCTGGTGCGGCGGACCCGGTAGACCGTCATGACGGCGACCCCGGTGACGAGGATGGCTGCGACGTTCGTGAGGAAGAGCAGGAGCGCGCCGCGTGCCTGGTCGCCCGACCCCGCTTCGAGCGTGAGACCCACGACGGCGAGCGGCGGCACGAGGGAGATGGCGATCGCGACACCGGGCAGGGTGTCGGCGACGTCGTCGCGCACGAGCGCGAACGCACCCACTGCGCCGGTGGCGAGCGCGGCGACGAAGTCGATGAACCGGGGGTTCACCCGGCCCGACACCTGGGTGTTCGACGGGGCGAGGACGTCGATGGGGACGGCGACACCGATCAGGTACGCGACGACCACGACGGCGGCGGCACCGGCCACGATCAGCAGCACCGAACGGACGAGGTTGGGGCGGCTGCCGATCACGATGGCGAACACGGCACCGAGGATCGGGACCATCAGCGGCGCGACGATCATCGCCCCGATGACCGTGGCCGTGGAGTCGGAGATGACGCCCGCGGTGGCGATCACCGCCGCGAGCACGAGGAGGCCCCAGAAGCGACTCATCCGCCGCCGGCGCGCGTCCCCCTCGAAGAACACCGCGTCGCGCATCCGCTGGTAGTCGCGCTCGGTGATCGACAGCATCGAGCGTCAGCGTACGGACGGATGCGTCGCCCGGCGTGGACCGTCTCGGCGCGCGCCGGGTCCCCGGACATCGCGGGCGCCGGTCAGTCGCGGCTGCCCGGCTCGTAGCCGCCGGAGCGGAGGTGGTCGACCGTCACGCAGGCCCGGACCGCCGCCTCCACCGTGGGGTGGAAGTTGGCGGGCCCGATGAGCTCGGTGAGCCCGGTCGCGTCGAAGCGGTGCTGCGCGTGGTCCTCGAGCCGGGCCACCACGAAGTGCACATCGCGCGCCCGCAGCGACTCGTACAGCTGCTGCACGGCCTCGGCGCCCGACGCGTCGACGTCGTTGACGAACTGGGCGTCGAACACCAGCCACCGGGTCGGCGTGGGCGCGCCGGCGATCGCCTCCCGCGCCCGAGCCCGGAAGTAGCGGGCGTTGCCGAAGAACAGCCGGTCGTCGAGGCGGTACACGACCACGCCCGGGGTCACCCGGGCCGACGCATGCACCGCGACGTCGGCGTAGCGGCCCATGCGGGGCACCCAGCCCAGCACGGCGTCGTGCGGTCGGGAGCTGCGGGCGATCACGTCGAGGATCGAGAGGATCACCGCGACGACGAGCGCCTCCAGCACGCCGACCAGCACCACCACCAGGGTCGTGATCACCGCGATCACGACCTGTCCCCGACCCGCGGCGCGCAGCGCACGCCAATCGTGCGCCGAGACCAGGCCGATCGCCGCCACCACGATCACCGCGCCGAGGCAGGCCGACGGCAGCTGCTCGACCGGCGCGGTGAGGAACACGAGCACGATCGCCGCGACCACGGCCACGACGATCCCGACCACCTGCGTCTTGCCGCCCATCTGGTCGTTCACCGCGGTGCGGGAGCTGCTCGCCCCGACCGGGAACGCCTGGGTCACCCCGGCGCCCGCGTTGGCCGCGCCCAGCGCGAGGAGCTCCTGGTTGGCGTCGATCCGCTGGTTGTGGCGGCCGGCGAAGGCCCGACCGTTGAGCACGCCGTCGGCGAACCCGACGAGGAAGATGCCGATGGCGCCCGGCAGGAGGTCCCGCACGTCGCCCCAGCCGAGCTCCGGGAGTCGCAGGTGCGGAAGCCCGGCGGGGATGTCCCCCACCACCCGGACCCCGTGGGCCGACAGGTCGAGCACGACCGACGCCACGATCCCACCCACCAGCACCACGAGCGCGCCCGGGACCTTGGGGAGGCCGTACTTGAACAGGAGCAGCACGACGATCGACACCGCCGCGACGCCAAACGTCACCCACGAGATCTGGTCGAGCTCACCGAAGAACTCACGCAGCTGCGCGAGTGGACGCTCCTGCTCGATCGGGACACCGAAGATCTTCCCGAGCTGCCCGACGATGAGCACGAACGCGACGCCATGGATGTACCCGACCAGCACCGCCCGCGAGAAGTAGTCGGCGATGAACCCCAGGCGCAGCAGATGGGCGAGGACGTAGATCGCGCCCACCAGCAGGGCGAGGATGGCAACCAGGTTGACGTACTCGGGCGTCTGCTTCACCGCGAACGGCGCGACCGTCGTCGCCACGAGCGCCGCGATCGCGCCCTCGGGCCCGACGATCAGCTGTCGCGACGATCCGAGGAACGCGTAGGCGAGCGCAGGCAGGAGCAGGGCGTACAGCCCGGCGACGGGGCTCACCCCAGCCAGCGACGCGTAGGCCATCCCGGCCGGGATCGACATCGCGGCGACCGTCACCCCTGCGATCAGGTCGGGCCGCAGCTTCCGCTTGGGATACTCGCGCGCGTCGAGCTGCTGCGACACCGGGAAGGTGCGCGCCAAGATCGGGGCGCGCGGGGGACGCCCGAACGGCGACCGGTGCGGCGTGTACTGCGCGTGGTCGTCGCCCACGTCGAGGCCGTCGGCGTCGGGCCCGGGCGCGTCGTCGCGCCCCTCGTGCCCCTCCGGCGGCCCCGCCCCGTGCGTCCCGCTCACGTCAGGGTCCTCGACCAGAGGTCATGGGCGAGCACGATCTCCCCGCGGAAGTGGGCGGCGGCGGCCTCGATCCACTGCGCCTCGGTCCCCGGCGGCGGGGGCGGGACCGGGTGCGTCAACACGAGCGTCTTCACTCCGGCCTTCGCCGCGGTGCGCCCGGCGTCCTCACAGGTGGAGTGGTAGTCGAGGATGTCGTGGAACCGCGGGTTGGGCACCGCGCGCACGAGGTCGTCACGCAGCACCGTCTGCACGTAGACGTCGGCGCCGGCGCAGATGCGGTCGAGGCCCTCGCAGGGCACGGTGTCGCCGGCGATGGCGACGACGTGCTCGCCCGCCTCGATCCGGTAGCCGATCGTGGGCGACACCGGCCGGTGGTCGGTGGGCGCGGCCGTCACCCGGATGCCGTCGGCCTCCCACGCGAGGCCGTCGAGCACCTCCGTGACGGCGCACGATGGATCCCACGTGAGGTCGGCGTGATGGTCGCGGCGGTAGCCGACGTCGTCGGCGAGCATCGCGAGCGTGCGTTCGACGAACCGCCCGGTGCCCGGCGGACCCACCACCGGCAGCGGCGACTCGACCGGCGCCATGATCCAGCGGGTCGTGATGACATCGTTGAGATCGGTCGTGTGATCGCTGTGCAGATGGGTGAGCAGCAGCGCGTCGAGCAGCATCGGCAGGGACCCGACCCCCGCGAGGCGCATCACCACCGCGCGCCCACAGTCGAACAGCAGCTGCCTGCCGTCGACGCGCACGAGCGTGGCCGCCCCGGCGCGGCTCGGATCGGGGATCGGCGAGCCGGTCCCCAGGGTGACGACCTCGGTCACGGTGCGGTGCCGGTCAGCCGATGATGACGTTCGGCCGCCCGTGGCCCTGCATCTCGGCGAGCGCGAGGTAGCCGGCGAGCGCGGTCGCGCCGTCGGTCACGCTCTCCACGTTGCCGTCGGCGTCGAGGTTGAGGTTCGACCCGTACATGTGGAACCACACGTCGGTGTGGTCCTCGATGCACTGCAGCGTGTGGATCGACCCCGCCGGCTCGTACAGGAACGAGCCCGCGCGGTTCACGTAGTCGTACTCCTTGTACTTCCACGCGCCCGACACGGTGTACCCCCACACCGGACCGGTGTGCTTGTGGGTCTGCACCTCGTACCCGGCCATGAAGACGGCCTGGATGATCCAGAGGCCTTCCTTCTCGCGGACCTGGAGGACCTTGAGCTTGGAGCCGTCGGGCAGGTCGACGAAGGGCAGCTCGTCGGCGCCGACGTGGACGGCCTCGGGGGCGGTGTGCGCGGTCATGGTCATGGTGGTCCTCCCGTCAAAGCTCCAGGTTGCCAGATCTCGAGACGTCTCTCAGCCGGCCTGCTTCGCGACGGCCTCCGCAGCCAGGCGCGCCGCCTCGGGGTCGCCGAGGTAGCGCTCGACCATGGGCACGGCGGCAACCGGACGCATGCGGGCGTCGAGCTCGTACACGATCGGGACGCCGGTCGGGATGTTGAGCTCGACGATGTCGTCGTCGGAGATCCCGTCGAGGTGCTTCACCAGCGCCCGCAAGGAGTTGCCGTGCGCGGCGATCAGCGTGACACGGCCCGCCAACAGGTCGGGGACGATGGCGTCGTACCAGTAGGGCAGCATCCGGTCGACGACGTCGGCCAGGCACTCGGTCGCGGGAAGCACGTCCGGGGGGAGGTGCGCGTAGCGCGGGTCGTCGGCCTGCTCGGCCAGGGCCGCGCCCTCGAGCGGCGGCGGCGGCGTGGCGTAGGCACGCCGCCAGATCAGCACCTGCTCCTTGCCGTACCGGTCGGTGGTCTCCTTCTTGTCGAGCCCCTGCAGCCCGCCGTAGTGGCGCTCGTTGAGCCGCCACGACCGCCGCACCGGGATCCACTGCCGGTCGGCCGCGGCCAGGGCGAGCTCGGCGGTGCGGATGGCGCGCTGCTGGAGCGACGTGTGCACCACGTCGGGCAGGACACCGGCCTCCACGAGCAGGCGGCCCGCCTCGCCGGCCTCTCGCACCCCCTGGTCGGTCAGGCCGACGTCGACCCAGCCGGTGAAGAGGTTGGCGAGGTTCCACTCGCTCTGTCCGTGGCGCAGCAGGATCAGCGTGGGCATGGAGCCGGAGCGTAGCGAGCGTAGCGAGCGGTGCTCGGGTACCGGACCCGCGGACGGTCGGGATCAGCGAGCGAAGCGACCCAGGATGCCGGAGCGTAGCGAGCGGTGCTCGGGTACCGGACCCGCGGACGGTCGGGCGCCATCCGTGCCAGGATGCCCGCCATGCGCGCCGCCATCGTCGAGACCATGCCCGGCACCCCCTCGATCGGATCCGTCGAGATCGACGAACCCGGCATCGGGGAGGTCCTCCTCCGCGTCGTCGCGTCCGGCGTCTGCCACAGCGACGTGCACGCGCTGTCCGGCCACGGCATCGCGTTCCCCGTGCCGTTCGTGCCCGGCCACGAGCCGGCCGGGGTCGTCGAGGCGGTCGGACCGGGCGTGCGCCACCTCCGGCCCGGCGACCACGTGGTCGCGTGCCTGTCGGTGTACTGCGGTCACTGCGCCAACTGCGTCACCGGGCGGTCGTACCGCTGCTTCACCGACGACTTCGCCCGTCCGCCCGACGACCCTCCGCGTCTGCGCCGCGGCGACGAGACCGTCCACCAGTTCGTCGGGCTGGGGAGCTTCGCCGAGCAGATGCTCGTGAGCCAGAACAACGTGGTGAAGATCGATCGGACGCTGCCACTCGAGCGGGCCTGCCTCCTCGGCTGCGGCGTGCTGACGGGCGTCGGCGCCGCGCTCAACACGGCCCAGGTCACGCCGGGTGCGACGGTGGCGGTCGTGGGGTGTGGCGGGGTGGGTCTGTCGGTGATCCAGGGCGCCCGCCTCGCCTATGCCAGTCAGGTGATCGCCGTCGACGTCGACGACGCGAAGCTCGACCTCGCCCGGCGGTGCGGTGCCACCGACGTCGTCAACGCAGCTGTCGACGACCCGGTCCCCGCCGTGCAGTCGCTCACCCGGGGCGGCGTCGACTTCGCCTTCGAGGCGATCGGCCTGCCCGCGACCGTGCAGCAGGCCCTCGCCATGGCCGGTCCCGGGGGCACGCTGACGGTGGTCGGGATCGCCGACGTCGCGGCCGGGTTCACCTTCACCGGGGCGGATCTCATGATGGGGAAGCGGATCCAGCAGTCGCTGATGGGATCGAACCGGTTCGCCGCCGACATCCCGCTGCTCGTCGATCACGTGCTGGCCGGGCGACTCGACCTCGACGCGATGGTCAGCACCGAGCGCCCGCTCGACCACCTTGCCGACACCCTGGCCGCGCTCGACGCGGGTCAGATCCTCGGCCGGGCCGTGATCACCTTCTGATCCGCTACCCGGTGCGGTCGACGGTCACCGCGATCTCGGGGCCGAGGCTCGCGCCGTTGCGCAGCTCGAGCCGGTCGCCGCTCCAGAACCGACCGGGATCGAACCAGTTCGACGGGCGCCCGGCCTCCAGCAGCCCCATGCGCGTGTAGGTGATCGCGAGGAGCTCCGCGCAGTAGACCGCCTCCTCCGACGCCTCGCGCTTGAGGCGGCCGGCGATCCACTTCCCGGCGAGCTGACGCGTCTTCGGGAACGACCGGCCTTCGTACTCGGCGATGACACGCAGGCAGGCGTCCTCCATCTCGCGGGTGATCTCGGCATCGAGATGCCGCACCCACGCCCGCTGCTTGTACTTCGGGCCGGTCCACACATCGAGCGCGTGGTCGAGCCGGTGGAGCTGCGCACCGCGGTGGTGCTCGCCGGTCCAGACGCTCGGCAGGCTCTGCCCGAGCTCGGTGTGCCAGAGCAGCGGCGGCAGATCGTCGAGCGCGACGACCATCGCGGCGTGGTTCACCGGGGAGTTGGTGAGCAGGCGGATGGCCTTGTCGGCCGTGCTCGGACCCCGGAACAGCCACACGTCGCCGGTATGCGCGTGCTCGACCGCCTCACGCGCCGTCATCGTGCTCATCGCAGTAGCGTACGAGTCGTGCAGTCGCGCGCGTGGAAGTGGATTGGCCTCGGAGCGATCGCCGCGATCGCCGTCGGCTCCGCGGTCGCCGTCGAGCGGCGTCGACGCCAGCAGCGCCGGTGGCAGGAGTACGACACCGACGAGATCCGATCGAGGCTTCACGAACGCTTCGCGGCGATCGGTTCGCCACCTGACGATCCGGCGGTCCCCTGACCGCCCGAACGGCTCGCGGCCCCCAGCCGCGCGGCCTGCGCCACGCGACGTGCTTCGTGACCGTGGACCCATTGCCATCCGGGACGGACAGGCGTACGGTTCGAGTCGTCAGAGAAGCGCGAACTCCGAAAGGGGGACGCATGGGTGAGGAGACTCCACCGGACGGCAATGAGGTCCGGTCGATTCCCACGACGAGCAAGAGCCCCTGACCAGTAGGGCACGAGGCCCATCACCTGAGCTCACCGCTCCGCCCGACGGAATCGGTCGTACCGACGCCCAGGAAGACGCGAACCGCCGCCGATGAGGCGGCGGCTTCGCGTTCAGGCGAGGTCGAACTGGACCTGCGCGCTGGTGAGGCCGAAGACGAACGCGTTGGGGAGGTCGACGGGCTCGGTGCCGGGGACGAGGCGGAAGCCGGTCACCCGCTTGCGCAGCTCCTCGAAGAACACCCGGATCTCGAGGCGGGCGAGCGCGGCGCCCAGACAGAAGTGGGTGCCGAACCCGAACGCCAGGTGCTGGTTGGGTTCCCGAGTGACGTCGAACGCCTCGGGGTCGGTGAAGTGCGCGGGGTCGCGGTTGGCCGACGGGTACATCAGCACCACCTGCTGGCCGGCCCGGATGGTCTCGCCGCCGAACTCGACGTCCCGCGTGGCGACCCGGCACATGTTGTTGACCGGCGACACGTACCGGATGAACTCCTCGACCGCGACGGTCGCGTCGGCCCCGGCCCGGAACGCGGCCCACTGGTCGGGATGCTCGATGAAGTTGAGGATCGTGCGGGCGATGACGGTCCGGGTGGTCTCGGCGCCGCCGTCGAGGAGGAGCAGGCAGTCGGGGATCACCTCCTCGAGCGTGAGCGGCACACCGTCGACCGAGGCCGTGGTCCACACCGACATGACGTCGTCGGCCGGGCAGCCCTGCTTCTCCTCGAACAGCTCGGCCGACGCCGCGGCGAACTCGAACACCGAGGTGAGGCCCTCCTCGTTCATGTAGCGGGGACCACCCCCGAGCGCGATCGTCGTCTCGGACCAGTGCTTGAGCTCGCGCCAGCGCTCCGGACCGAAGCCGAGCAGCTTGCCGATCATCATCGCCGGGAGCGGGGCGGCCAGCGTCTCGACGATCTCGCACTCACCGCCCCCGGCGACCATGTCGTCGATCAGCGCGGTGACGACCTCGCGGATGTGGTCCTCCCACTGCCCCGCGGCCCGCGGCGTGAACCGGCGCGACACCAGGTTGCGGCGCTTGGTGTGGATCGGGTCGTCGAGCCCGATCAGCGCGGCGTCGGCCGGCAGGTTGGGCCGGTAGCCGCCCTTCTCCTTGTCGGAGGAGATGAACAGCTCCTTGTGCTTCTCGATGAAGACGACGTCGTCGTAGCGCGAGATGCCCCAGAGCTCGTTGATCGAGTCCCAGTAGGCCGGCGCGTGCTCGCGCATCCAGGCGTAGGTGGGGTACGGGTCGGAGACGTAGAAGTCGCCGTCGAGCAGGTCGATCACACGGGTCTCAGTCATGCCCGTAGTCCAGCCGACCGGCGGGTCAGGGAGCGAAGCAGGCGGCGAGGAATCGGGGCATCGACGTCTCGTCGACCCGCACGTGCAGCTCGCCGTCGACCCGCTCGATCTCGAGCACCGGGCAGAAGTAGGCCTCGCCCGCCACGAAGAACTCGGGTGAGCCCCGCACGCCGGCCGCCCGACCCCGCTCCCAGTCGCCCAGCACGGCCGCCCGGACGCCCTCGCCGGCGTTCGTGACCCCATGGGCCGCCGCGAGCTCGGCGAGCACCGCCGGGTCGGCGACGTCGCGGCCGTCCTCGAACAGGGCGATGCGCACGGCCAGGCTCACCCGCTCCCCCGTCGCCACGTCGATGTCGTAGGCCGACTGCACCAGGTCGAAGGCCGGGAGCGACGACGCCGGGAAGGCCGACTCGTCGAACCCAGTGAAGAGGTCGGGCGCGACGGTGTCGCGCAGCACCTCCACCTCCTCGGCGATGGACGGCGGGTCGAGCGGCTCGCCGTTGACGAGCTCGAGCGGCCAGGCGTGCACGCGCAGCTGCACGTCGGGGCGGCCGAGCTCGTCGCGCCGGGCGACGAGCCGCCGCAACCCGACGTAGGCGAACGGGCAGCCGATGTCGGCGTACACCTCGAGGACGGTCATTTCAGCGCCTCCTCTGCGACGGTCGGTACGGGACTGATCGTGGCCGCCATCGTGCTCAGCCTTCGAACGGGCCCTTGCCCATCTGGTCGCGCACGGTCACCACCGGCGGGTTGGTGAGCGACCGCCGCTGCCAGTTGGCGCCGTCGACGACGAGGGTGTGCCCCGAGATGAACCGGGCGTACGGCGAGGCGAGGAACGTCGCGGCCCAGCCCAGCTCGCGGGGCCGGCCCACGCGCATCGCGGGCTGCACGACGTCCTTGTCGTTCGTCCGCTTCAGGTTGCCCTGGATGTCGGCGGTCATGTCCTCGTGCGGGAACAGGCCGGGCACCAGCCCGTTGACCTGGATCCCGTACGGCCCCCACTCGACCGCCAGGGTCTCGACCATGTTCTTCACGCCGGCCTTCGCGGCCGCGCTGTGCGCGAAGCCCGGTCCGCCCGTCCACGCGTAGGACGCGCCGACGTTGATGATCGAGCCGGGCGTTCCGGCGAGGAAGTGCCGCCGGGCGAACTCGCGCGCGCAGAAGAACGTGCCGTTGAGCGTGATGTCGACGACTGTCCGCCAGGCGTTGGGGGACATGTCCTCGGCCGGCACCGGGAAGTTGGCCGCCGCGTTGTTGACCAGCACGTCGGGCAGCCCGAAGCCCTCGGTGGCGACGTCGAACGCCGCGGCGATCTGCTCCGGCTCCCGGATGTCGCACGAGACCGTGAGCACCTCGGCGCCGAGGGCCTCGATCGCCTCCTTGCCGGCCTCGAGGTGCTCGGGCTTGCGGCTCGCGATCACGATCTTCGCGCCGAGGCGGGCGAACTCCTGGGCGATCGCCTTCCCGAGCCCGGTCCCCGCGCCGGTGACGAACACGACCTGGCCGTCGTAGGTGCCCGCCGGCAGCGCGGCGGCACCCATCTCCGGGGCGTCGGGCAGTCCGATGATCTCGCTCATGGTCTCCGCTCCTGGTCCTTCGGACCGGGCCGTTCGGGCCACGGTCGGCTTCCCGCCCTCGTCGCTGCGCGACGGGGCTTCCCGCTGGCGTTCAGCTCCCGGTGTAGTGGGGCGGACGGTCCTCGGCCCGCGCGGCGCGGAACTCCGCGAAGTCGTCGGACTTGTTGATGAAGGTCTGGTAGATCAGCTCGTCGGCCATCGACGTGCGCACGTCCTGCTCCGAGAGGTGCCGGATCACGCGCCGGGCCATCTTGACCGTGACCGCGGGCGACGCCGCGATCTTCTCGGCCATCTCCCGCGCCACCGCGTCGAGCTCGTCGTTGGCGACGATGCGCGACACGATCCCGTAGCGCAGCGCCTCCTCGGCGTTGAGCGACCGACCGGTGAGGACCATGTCGCTCACGATCCCGTGCCCGCACATCTGGTAGAGCCGGCCCACGCCCCCGGTGTCGGGGATCACGCCATGGCCCACCTCGGGGAGCATGAACTTCGCGTCCTCCGCCGCGATGCGGATGTCGCACAGCAGCGCCCGCTGGAACGAGCCGCCGATGGCCCAGCCCTGGATCGGGACGATGATCGGTGCCTCGATCTCGAAGATCCGGAGGATCCCCCGGTGGCCACGCGCCATGAGGTCGTGGTGACTCATCGGCAGGTCCTTCTGGCCGATGGAGCCGACGTCGCGGCCCGACGACCAGGCCTTGCCCTCGCCCCGCCAGATGACGGCGCGGATGTCGGTCCGGTCCTTCAGCTCGGCCAGCGCCTCGAACAGCGCAAGGTCCATGTCGTCGTCGAAGGCGTTGCGCTTCTCGACGTTGGCGTTGGTGATCGTGGCGATGGCGCCGTCGATCTCCAACTGCAGGCGCGGATCAGGCATCGGTCTCCTCCGTCATTGCGAAGCGCTCGACGAGCGCGTCGAGGACCTCTTGGCAGGTGTGTGCGCCACCGGGCGGCTCGGGCAGGCGCACCGGCCCGTGCTCCCGGCTCGGCAGCAGGATCGTGGCGTGGCCCGGCGTGGTCGTCTCGCCCCGCTGGTTCTCGCCGAAGACGTCGAGGTCGACCGCGGGCCGGTCGCCGTCGGCGAGGTACTTGCGGACGACCGTCCCCTGCATCCAGTGGGTGTCGCCCACGTAGTTGAACTTCCGGAACTGGCAGTCGAGCTTCCACAGCCAGGCGTCGTCGCCCATCCAGTCGGTGCAGAGGTGGACCAGCCACGTCTCGCGCATGCGGCCGTAGTCGTAGCTCGCCGGGTTGCCCGCGGCCCTGGCCCATTCGGGGTCCCAGTGCACGCGCTGCTGCACGTCGGGGACGTTGAGGTCGTCGGGCCGGAAGAACTTCGGCATCCTCTGGCGCTGCTGGTAGCCGAGGCGCAGCGCCTTCACCCCGTAGAGGCCCATCCCCATGCCGGTGTGCCACACGACCATGTCGGTCACCCGCAGCGGGCCCTTCACGATCGGCGTGATCGCATCGCCCTCGTCGACGTCCTCCCACCAGCGGGGGTCGGCGCCGCGGCGGCGCTCGGGCTCGCCGGCGTACCACTCGTCGATGCGGGCGAGCTCTTCGTCGGTGTACGCGTCGATCTCGATGTCGGCGTACTTCGTGCGGGTCTCGACGCCCTCGCGCTCGGTGCGGATCATCAGGCGGTACTGCGCGCTCAGCGCGAGGTCGGGGTCCTTCGCGCAGAACACCTCCCCAGTCCACTCGTGCACGGCTCGCTTGGCGAACTCGCTCTGCTTGTCGTGCACACCCACGAGCGCGCTGCGGCGGCCGATCCGCATGGCGGGGCGCACCGGGTTCCACCACTCGCGGAACGACCCGGAGTAGAAGGCGTGGGCCCCCCGGATCGGATCGCCCTTCATGGCCTCCCGGATGGCGGGATCGAGGTGCTCGACCTCGTCCTCGCCGATGAGGGTGTCGCCGCCGTTGAAGTTGGGCGACGCGATCGGCCCGCCCCAGACGGTCCCCGTCGCGTAGGCCGGCTCGCACCACAGCGGGTTGTCGTCGCCGGTCGCCTCGGCCAGGTGCCGGAACGCGTCCTCGTTGGGCGAGCGGTACCACGGCGGCTGCGGGTGGGGTGTCGCCACGCCGACGCGCTCCCGCAGCCGGGCCACACCCTCGTCGGTGATGCCGGCCGGGGCGGCCGGGCGCTCACTCATGCGGCCGACTCGGGGCGGTCGGGATCGGGCTCATGGTGCGCACCCTAGGGCTAGAGGTCGAGCTCGAGGTCGTGGTCGTGGGCGTGGTCCTCGGCGCCGAGGGGCGGGCCCGGCAGCTCGGCGAAGACCGCCGGGGGGTCGCGCCACGGGTCGGGCGGACTGCCCGCCTGGGCGGCCCGGATCGCGGCCCACACCCGCTGCGCCGTGCACGGCATGTCGATGTGGCGGATGCCGAGGTGGGCGACGGCGTCGACCACCGCGTTCTGCACCGCGGGCGTCGAGCCGATGCTGCCCGACTCGCCGATGCCCTTGGCGCCGAGTGGGTTGCGGGGCGTCGGCGTCTCGGTGTTGACGGCGTCGAACGAGGGCATCTCGGCCGCGCTGGGGATCGCGTAGTCCATGAGGTTGGCGGTGAGCGGGTTGCCGTCGTCGTCGTAGACGACCTGCTCGTACAGCGCCTGGGCCACGCCTTGCGCGATTCCGCCGTGCTGCTGGCCGGCGACGATCAGCGGGTTGAGGATCCGCCCGCAGTCGTCGACCGCGAAGTGGCGGACCAGCTCCACGCGGCCGGTCTCCATGTCGACCTCCACCACGGCCACGTGCGCGCCGAACGGAAAGGTGGCGCCGTCCTGCTCGAAGTCGAGCGCCGCGAGCAGCGGGTCGCCGCCGTCGGCCCTCGACGCCGCGGCGACCTGCGCCCACTCGATCGCCGACGTGGGCACGCCGGCCACGCCGAGGCGACCGTCGTCGGTGACCACGATGTCCTCGGGCGCCGCCTCGAGCAGGTTGGCGGCGACGGCCTTCGCCTGCTCGAGCACCGCGTCGGCTGCCTTGCCGACGGCCGACCCGCCGAGCTGGAGCGACCGCGATCCGCCCGTGCCGCCGCCTCGCGGGATGAGCGCGGTGTCGGACTGCTCGTAGGTGATCTTGTCCATCGGGATGCCGAGCCGGTCGGACACGATCATGGCGAACGCCGTGGCGTGACCTTGCCCGTGCGACGACGTGCCGGCCCGTACGGTCGCCGAGCCGTCGTCGTGGATCTCGACGTAGCCGTACTCGGTGGCGCTGCCGCCCCCGGTGACCTCGACGTAGGCGGCGACGCCGATGCCGAGCTGGAGCCGGTCGCCCCGATCCCGGCGCGCGGCCTGCTCGGCCCGCAGCGCGGCGTAGTCGGACACCCGCTCGGCCTCGTCGAGCGACAGCCCGTAGTCGCCGCAGTCGTAGTTCGCACCGGTGAGCGTGGTGAACGGGAAGTCGTCGGGCTGGAGGAAGTTGCGTCGGCGCAGCTCGAACGGGTCGATGCCCAGCTCGTGCGACGCCATGTCCATGATCCGCTCGAGGTAGGCCGCGGCCTCCGGACGACCGGCGCCCCGGTACGCACCCATCGGCGTCGTGTTGGTGAGCGCGACGGCGACCTCGTAGGCGATCTTCGGGACGTGGTAGGTGCCGGTGGCCATCATGCGGGTGGTGGCCGCGGGGAGCATCCCGCCGAACCCGCCGTACGCGCCGCCGTCGCCCACGATGCGGCAGCGCAGCCCCGTGATCCTCCCCTCGCGGGTGAAGCCCATCTCGATGTACTGCACCTGGCCCCGGCCGTGGACCATCGCCACCATGTTCTCCGAACGGCTCTCCACCCACTTGACGGGCCGCCCGAGCTTCAACGCGACCGCCGCGACCACGTAGTGCTCGGCCGCGGCCGAGCCCTTGGCCCCGAACGCACCACCCACGTCGGGGACGACGATGCGGATCTGCTCCTGCGGCAGCTTCAGCATCTCGGCCATCTCGGACCACACCCGGTGCGGCATCTGGGTGGCCGGGTAGATCGTGACCACGTGCCCCCGGCCGTCGTCGCCGGGCATCACCGCGATCGCGTTGCCCTCCATCGGCACCGCCGCGAGGCGCTGGTTCTCGATGCGGGCCCGCACCACCACTTCGGCGTCGGCGAGCACGCGGGCCCCTTCACCCTCACGCCGACCGACCGCGAGGTTCGACGTCATCGCCGGGTTCTGGACCGGCGCATCGGGCGCGAGTGCGGCCTCCATGTCGGTGACGGCGGGCAACGGGTCGTAGTCGACGACCACCATCTCGGCGGCGTCGATCGCCTGGACCTTGGTCTCGGCGACGACCACGGCGACGGGGTCTCCGACGAAGCACACCTTGTCGCCCGCGAGCGGCGGGCGGGCGCATTCGGGGTGGATCGGGAAGAAGACGACGTACGGCGTGAGACCCAGGTCGGCAGCCGTGTACACCGCGACGACGCCCGGCATCGCCAGCGCGTCGCCCGCGTCGATCGAGACGACGCGACCATGCGCGACCGGTGAGCGCACGAAGTGGGCATGCAACGCGCCGTCGATGGGCAGGTCGTCGACGTAGCGGCCCCGGCCCGTCAGGAGGTTGGGGTCCTCCACGCGGCGGACGGCGTTCCCGAGCAGTGATCCGGTCATGGCGGGAGAACCTACGCGGTCCGGAGGTGCTCCGCGCGGGGCGGGCGGCGGCGCGAGGTCAGATGCGGTTCTTGAGCTGCGTGCAGGACGGCTCGGTCTGGAACGCCTTCCTGAGCGCGCCGTTGGGCTTCAGGCCCTTGAGCGCGGTGGCAGTGTCCTGCACGTCGGAGACGGCCTGACCCACGTCGGACCCCACCTGGGCGAGGGTGCCCGCGATGGCGATCGGGTTGGAGCCGGGGTTGCTCAGCAACGACTGGATGCTCTGGCTCAGGCTGTCGAGCTGGCTGGTGAGCGTGTCGATCTGCTTCTTGGCCTTCTTGCCGTCGCCGGTCGAAGGCGTGCCCAGGTCGGAGATGCTGGTCTTCATGGTGTCGGTCGCCGCCTTGACGCCGTCCTTGGCCTGGGTGGCGGCGGCGTCGAGCGAGGAGGCGCTCTTCAGGCCCTTCACCGTCTTGTCGACCGAGGCGAGCCAGGTGTTGACCGCGGCGCACACCCCGCTCGCCCACTCGTCGGGGGTGGAGGTCGTGCTGCCCCCCGACTTCGCGGCGGTCGTGGTCGACGACCCGGCCGTGGTGGTGGTCGTGGACTGCGCGCCGGCCGGCACCGCGGCCAGGCCGAGGGCACCGACGACGACGAGGGAGGGAATGAGCCTGCGGATCATGCGACAAGACTACGGACCCGCGGCGGTCCCACCGGTACCGGCTGGTCACCTCATTCGGACGAATCCCGGCCCCGACGGCGGCCTCGGCTCAGCCGCGGAAGGGCTGGACGGGGTTGTGGCGGGTCATGGCCGACCCGGCCGGGCCGAGCATCTGGTGGGCCCGCCACAGTCGACGGTGGAAGAGGAGCACCAACGCCTCGTCGTCGGCGCCGTCGTCGGCGAGGACGTGCGCCTCGAGCGCGGCGTCGCCCTCCTGCCAGGTCTCGGGGCGCCGGCCGAGCAACGCGTGCAGGTCGTCGAGGTCGGCGGCCACGCAGGCGTCGCCGATCTCGTCGACCCGCTGGAGGTGGCGAGCGAGGCGGAACGCGGTGCGGAGGCGGTACTGCTCGAACTCGTCGGCCGCGGCGATGGTGCGCAGCATCCCCACGAGGTGCTCGCTGCCGACGGCGCCGACCGACACCCGGCCGTCCGGGATCTCGACCGTCGGGAGCTCGATGCCGAGGATCTCGGCGAGCGCCTCCACCGCGAACAGGTTGGTCTCGCAGCACCACTGGAGGTTCGTCATGTAGTCGGACTCGGGCGCGGGGTCGGCGAGCGCCGAGTGGAACGCGAGCTGGTTGCTCAGCGTGAACGCGAAGTTGTGGTGCTGGATCGCTTCCATGTCGACCGGCACGCCGCCACGCGCCTCGTACTCGGCATAGAGCCGGTCCATGTCGCCGTAGTGGAGGATCGAGTCGCGCTGGCGAAAGCCTGCGAGGTCCATCATCGGGTCGCCCACGTGTGCGAGCTCGACGTCGAGCACCGCGACCAGGTGGCCGCCCTCGTGGTGGAGCTGACCGGAGTCCCACACGATCACCGATTCGCGCCCCTTCGGGTCGAGCGGGTTGCGCTTCAGCCACGCGAGGCAGAACTCGAGGAACGGGTCGGGCCGCTTCTTGTCGGCCCGGTACACGTGCTCGTAGCGGCGCATGCCGACGGTCGCAGCGGTCTTGTCGCCGTCGGGGTGATCGACGCCGGCGGCGACGAACGGCGCCGGGTCGAGGGCGTGGATCGCGGCGAGGACGCCCATGTACTCGTCCATCACCGCGTCGCGCTCGGCCTCGGCCGCCTGCTCGAAGTCGGCCCGTCCGGGAACGCGGTCGGTGACGAACGCCGCGGGCTCGTCGCACCAGCCGTACACCTTCGGCACCGGGATCCCTCCCGCTTCCATGAGGGCCTGCGCGGTCATCTCGTGCCGGAGAGGCCACACGCCCGGGATGTCGTTGCGCTCGCCGCGCACGCACAGCTCCAGCCGCTCGCCGTCACGGTCGACGTCGACGAACCACACCGGCCGCCACCGGGCCTGGCGCACGAGCGCAGTGACCTCACCGCCCACGTTGGCCGCGATCCACTCGCGGATCTGCTCGTCCTGCACGCGGTCGTCGACGGGTCGCTGCACGGCGCAGACACTACGACGCGCCGCCCGTGGCGAGCCCGCGATCAGACGCGCAGGTCGCGGGCCACCTCGTAGCGGGCGGCGACGTCGGTCCAGTCGACGATGTTCCAGACGGCCTCGACGAAGTCGGCCCGCCGGTTCTGGTACTGGAGGTAGTACGCGTGCTCCCAGGCGTCGATCACCAGCAGCGGCACGGAGCCGGGGGCGATGTTGTCCTGGTGGTCGTAGAGCTGGGCGACGTAGAGCCGGGCGCCGAGGGGCTCCCAGCAGAGCGCGCCCCATCCCGAGCCCATGACCGACACGGTGGCTGCGGTCATCTGGCTCCTGAACGCGTCGAACCCGCCGAAGTCCCGCTCCACCGCGGCGGCGAGATCGCCCTCGGGCACGCCGCCACCGTCGGGCGACAGGTTCTTCCAGAAGATCGAGTGGAGCACGTGACCCGCCACGTTGAACGCGAGCTTGCGCTCGAGCCCGGGGATCGCGCCGAGCTCGCCCGCCGCCCTGGCGGCGGCCAGCTCGTCCGTCACGGTGTTGGCGCCCGCGACGTAGGCGGCGTGGTGCCTGCCGTGGTGGAGCTCGATGATCTCGGCCGAGACGTGGGGCTCGAGGGCGGAGTAGTCGTAGTCGAGGTCGGGAAGCGTGTAGCGCATGCGGTCTCCTGGGTGCGGGGCGCTCCGACGCGCAACGGGGCGCGCGCCTCGGGGAAGTCGTGCCCCACCGGACGCCGGGTGCAACCCGGTCGGTCCGCCGTCGCTTCCCGCCGCCGCGAACGGCCCCGGGAACGCACGGGACCCGATGGGCGTTGAACGATTCACGTCACCACCTTCGGGAGTCGAGATGCCCTCCACCGAGCCCGCCCACGAGTCCCTGGCCGAGCGGATCGCCGATGCGGCGATCGCGGCCGAGATGGAGACCGGTCACCGCGAGGAGACCGTCGAGGAAGCCCGGCGCGGGGTGGTACGTCGGCTGGCCCGCATCGCCGCCGGCTCGTTCCTCGTCCTGGCCGGGCTCGTGATGTGGGTGCTGCCGGGCCCGGGGCTGCTGACCATCGCCGCCGGCCTCCTCGTGCTGAGCCGCGACTTCCCGTGGGCGGCCCGGCTGCTCGAACGGGTCCGGGCCCGCCTCCCCCAGGACGCCGATGGCCAGACGCACCGCGGCGTGGTCGTCGCGTCGATCGCGCTCGCGGTCGTGAGCGTCGGTGGGAGCATCGCCTTCCTGCTCGCCTGATGCTCGAGTAACCCCCGCGTCCCGGCCACGCGGGGTGCCGCGTCAGGTCAGACGCGGCGAAAGCGCGGGATGGTGACTTCGTCGGTCACCCGATCGAACACGACCTCCACCGGCATGCCGACGTGGACCTCGTCGGGAGGACAGTCGACGACGTTGGACGGCACGAGGACGTTGCCGCAGTCGTCGAGCTCCACCACGACCACCGCGTAGGGCACCACGTCGACCACCGCGCCGTGCACCGGATGCGTGACCACGGTGTAGGTGAACACGGTCCCCCGGCCCTCCGACACGTCCCAGTCGCACGCGGTCGAGCCGCACGCCGGGCACAGGACATGGGGCAGGTGCCGGTGGGCACCGCAGTCGGTGCAGCGCTGGATCACGAGCCGGCCCTCGCGTGCCGCGGACCAGTACGGCTCGGTCAGCGACTCCACCACCGGCACCGGCATCTCGGGCGGGAACATGCTCATGACCTCCGCAGGATCAGTGCACTCGACGGCGGAGCCGACGGCCCGGCCACCACGAGGCAGTGCTGCGCGCCGTCGACCTGTGAGGTGGAGGTGCCACGCAGCTGGCGGACTCCTTCGTTGACCAGGCTGAGACCGTGGATGTAGCCCTCGGCGAGGTTGCCGCCCGCGGTGTTGATCGGCAGGTCGCCGTGGGGCCACTCGAGCGTGCCGCCCTCGACGAACGGGCCGCCCTCCCCCTTCGCGCAGAAGCCGAAGTCCTCGATGGTCATCAGCACCTGCCCGGTGAAGTTCTCGTAGAGCTGCGCGACGTCGATGTCGGCGGGGCCGATGCCCGCCCGGGCGTACAGGTCGCGGGCCACGCCGGCGAGCCCGGCCGAGGTCCACAGCTCCCGCGGGCGGCGGAACCGGTCGCCACCGTCTCCCGCGGCGAGGCCTTCGGCCGCACCGGCGATGAGCACCGGCGTCGACGCGAGGTCACGCGCCCGCTCGGTGGTGGTGACGACCACGGCGCACGCGCCGTCGCTCTCCTGGCAGCAGTCGAACAGGCGGTACGGGTCGGCGATCATGCGGGCCCGCTGGTGGTCCTCCAGCGTGAGCGGCCGCCCGTGCATCACGGCGCGCGGGTTGCGCTGCGCGTTGGCGTAGCACGCCACCGAGATCATCCCGAAGTGCTCGCTGGTGGTGCCGTACTCGTGCATGTGCCGGCGGGCCTCGAGCGCGTAGCTCTGCGCGGCCGACATGAGCCCGACCGGCATCGAGAATGCCTGGCGGCCGCCCACCGTGCTGCCCACCTCGGCGCGCGCGGTGCCGGCGCCGACCCGAGCCCGCCCGAAGCGCCCGAACTGGCCCTGGCAGATCGACCGGTAGCACACGACCACGTCGGCCGAGCCCGACGCGACCGCGAGAGCCGCGTGGTGCACCACCGCGCACGCCGAGTTGCCGCCGCCCGGGTAGAGCGACACGTAGCGGAGGTCGCGCAGCCCAAGAGTCTGGGCCAGCTCCGAGGGGTCGCTGCGCTCCCCCGAGTAGATGCTCAGCCCGTCGACGTCGGCCAGGGTCAGCCCCGCGTCGGCGACCGCCCGCCGCACCGCTTCGCACGCGAGCTCGAACTCGGTGCGATCGGCGCCACCGGCCTTCCAGTACTCCGTCTCCCCGATGCCGACGATCGCGGTGCGATCGCGCAGCGGCCAGTCTCCGGTGCTCGGACTCATGCCCGCGTTCTAGCATCCCTCGCGTGGCGCGCGGGCCGGTCAGGCTGCGAGAGGTCGCGGAGGCGGCCGGGGTGACGGTGTCGACCGCGTCGCGCGCGCTCAACCGGCCCGAGCTGGTCCGGGACGAGACGCGCCAACGCGTCGAGCAGGCGGCCCGCCTGCTGGGCTACGTGCCGAACAAGATGGCCCGCGCGGTCGTCACCGGACGATCGGACACGATCGTCTTCGTCATCCCCGACCTGAGCCTCGGGCTGTTCCACACCGTGGCCGCCGCCGCCCAGCAGGAGGCCCGGCGTCGGAAGCTCGATCTGCTCGTCGCCGACTCGATGGGCAACGCCGACCGCGAGGCCGGGTTGGTGGAGGGCGCGCGCGGCTACGCCGAAGGCATCATCCTCCTCTGGCCCCAGGCCGACTTCGAGCCCCAGCCCGGCGACCCGCCGGTGGTCAGCATCGGCCGCCAGGTCCGCGGCGCCCACGCGGTCCTGCTCGACCAGACGCACGTGCTGGAGCAGCAGCTCGTGCACCTCCGGCGCCTGGGCCACGAGCGGATCCTCTACGCCGACGGCCTCGAGAGCTACGGGGCGGCCCGTGAGCGTCGACGCGTCGCCGAGCGGCTGGCCGCCGACGCGCCGTTCGAGCTGTCGGAGCAGTTCGAGATGACGTTCGAGGGAGGCGTCGCGCTCGCCGACTCCCTCGACCCGTCGATCACCGCGGTGATCGCGTTCATCGACAACCAGGCGCTCGGGATCATCCAACGCCTCGCCGAACGGGGCATCCGGGTGCCCGACGACGTGAGCGTGATCGGCAACAACGACGTGATGTGGGCCCGGATGGCCAATCCGGCGATCACCACCCTGCACACGCCGTACGAGGCGATGGGGCGGGCCGCCGTGAGCCTCCTGCTCGACACCGAGCCCGCCGACCGGGGCGCGCAGATCGTCGAGACGTTCCGGTCGGAGCTGGTCGTCCGAGGCTCCACCGCACCGCCCCGAAGGACCGACCCGGAGGTGACCCGGTGAGCGACCCCACTCCGTGGGAGCCCGGCGAGCCCCTGCTCGCCGGCCGGGTCGCGATCGTGGCGGGCGGCGGGCGTGGCATCGGCGAGGCCACGAGCCGCACGCTCGCCGCCGCGGGCGCCGCCGTCGCGGTCGTCGACGT
>VGCA01000035.1 GCA_016870245.1 Actinomycetota bacterium
GTCGCCGTTCACGTCGAGCACGGCCACCGCCGCGCCCTCCCGGGCGAAGCGCCGGCAGGTCGCCGCGCCGATGCCCGAGCCGCCGCCGGTGACCAGCGCGCCCTTGCCTTCGAGCAGTCCCATGCCGATGTCTCCTCCACGTGGTCGGTGGCGAGCATCATGGTCCATCGCGACCGGTGCCGGAGCGGGGCGCCGTCCTCCGATCGGAACGGATCAGGGGTCCATGTTCAGAGCGACCGTCAGGGGGATCGTGGCGCACCGGGTGCGCTTCGTGCTGTCCGTCGTCGCGGTCCTCCTCGGGGTTGCCTTCGTCGCGGGGACCTACGTGCTGACCGACACCCTGGACCGTTCGTACGACGGGTTGTTCGACGACACCGTCCGCGACGTCGACCTCGTCGTCCAGCTGCGAGGTCAGAGCGGCCCCGAGGGCTCGCGGGAACGGTTCCCCGACGCGGTGGTGGACCAGGTGGGCGCCATCGACGGGGTGGGCTCGGCCCATGGCGTGGTGTGGGGGTACGCCCAGTTCGTGGGCGCCGACGGCGAGGCGATCCGCAAGGGCGGGGCGCCGACGCTCGGGCTGTCGTGGTTCCAGGACGGTCGCGACGGGCCCCTTCGCCTCGTGGGCGCCCGCAGTCGCCCGCCCGTCGGGCCCGACGAGGTCGCGATGGACGTCGACACGGCGCGCGCCAACGGCTTCCGGGTCGGCGACCGGGTCCGGGTCCTGCTCACCGGCCCGGCCCGGGAGTTCACGATCTCGGGGCTGTTCGGGTTCGGCGAGCGCCTCGACCTGGGCGCGTTCACCTACGCCGCGTTCGACGAGGACACCGCGCAGGAGGCGGTCGGTGCGCCCGGAGAGGTCGACGCCGTCAACGTGGTCGCCGCGCCCGGCGTGGGGGTCGACGGGCTGGCCCGACGCGTCGAGACCGAGCTCGGCCCGGCCTACGAAGCGCAGCCGGCGGCCACCGCGGCGGCCGCCGCCGGGGCTGCGGTGCGCGACATCCTGGCGCTGCTGACCGCGGCGCTGCTCGCGTTCGCGGCGGTCGGGGTGGTGATCGCCGCACTGCTCGTCTTCAACACCTTCACGATCGTGGTGGCCCAACGGGCGCGCGAGCTGGGCCTGCTCCGGGTGCTCGGCGCCAGCCGGGCGCAGGTCGTCGCGGCGATCGTCGCCGAGGCGCTGGTCGTCGGCGTGGTCGCGTCGGTGGCCGGGCTCTTCCTCGGTGTCGGCATCGCCGCGCTCCTGCTGCGGGTGGTCGAGGGGGTCGGCTTCGACGTGCCCGACGGTGCCGTGGTGGTCACCTCCCGCACCGTGGCGGTCGCGATCGGCGTGGGGGTGCTCGTCACGGTCGTCGCCGCGCTGTGGCCCGCCCTCCGGGCCTCCCGTGACGCTCCGCTGGAGGCGATGAGCGACACCGCCCGCCCGCCGGGGCGCACGACGGCGTGGCGGGTGCTGGTGGGCGTGGTGTTGACCTTCGCCGCGGTCCCGGTGATCATCACGGGGCTCGACCGCACGGCCGACGCCCGCAGCCTCACCGGCGACCTGGCCTGGGTCGGCGCGGGGGCGCTGCTGGTGCTCGTGGGCGTGGTCATCCTCCTCGCGACGTTCGCCGGCCCGTTCGCCGGGGCGCTCGGCCGGATCGGTCGGCGCATCGGCCCCGCGGGCGTGCTCGCCCGCGAGAACGCGATGCGCAACCCGCGCCGGACGGCCGCGACCGCCTCGGCGCTCGTGATCGGGCTCACCCTGGTCACCGCAGTGGCGGTGTTCGGCGCGTCGACCAAGGCGTCGGTGCGCGCGGCGGTCGACCGGGGGATCCGGGCCGACGTGATCCTCAAGGCCCAGCAGTTCGCCGGCTTCTCGCCCGAGGTGGCCGACAGGGCCGCTGCGGTCGACGGCGTGCGCGCCGTGAGCCCGTTCCAATTCCGCAAGGTGCGGATCCTCGGCAACGAGGAGACCGTCGCGAGCGCCGAGGCCGACGGGCTCGCGGCGACGGTCGACCTCGACCTGGTCGCCGGGTCGGTCGGCGCCCTCGACGACGACGGCATCCTGGTGCACGAGGACGCGGCGGCCGACTACGGCTACCGGGTCGGCGACCAGGTGATCGTCCAGATGTCGCGTGGGTACTTCCCGTTGACCGTCGCCGGCGTCTACCGCCAGGCCGACTTCACCGGGGGGTTGCCCGTCTCCTGGGTCGTGCCCCGTGCCGTGTACCGAGAGGGCTTCGGCCCCGACGAGCAGGACACCCTCGTGTACCTCACGACCGCCGCGGGCGTCGACGCCGACGCGGTCGCCACCGAGGTGCGGGCCGACCTGCGCAGCGACTTCCCCAACGTCGACGTGCTCACCCGCGCCGGCTACCGCGACGACCAGGAGCGGGCGATCGACCGGTTCCTCGCGGTCAGCATCGCCCTCCTGCTCCTGTCGGAGGTCATCGCAGTCCTCGGCATCGTCAACACGCTCGCGCTCTCGGTGCACGAGCGCACCCGGGAGATCGGCCTGCTGCGGGCCGTGGGCATGAGCCGCGCGCAGGTGCGGACGATGATCCACCGCGAGGCCGTGGTGATCGCGGCGATCGGCGCGCTCGTGGGCATCGCGGTCGGGCTCGTGTGGGGCTGGCTGTTCGTGGCGGCGCTCGGCAGCCAGGGGCTCACCACCGTGTCGGTGCCGTGGCTCGAGCTGGCGGTGTTCCTCGTCGTCGCGTTGCTTGCGGGAGTGCTGGCCGGCTGGTTCCCCGCCCGGCGCGCGGCCCGGCTCGACGTGCTCGATGCCATCGCCCGGCCCTGAGCCGCCGGACGCCGGTACGGTCGGCCCACCGGAGTCCCGGACCGCTACGATGCCCGGTTCCTGGGGCGATTAGCTCAGGGGTAGAGCACTTCCTTGACGCGGAAGGGGCCAGAGGTTCGAATCCTCTATCGCCCACCCAGCGATGCGTCGTTCAGCCGGGGTCCGCGACCCCGGCTGATGCGCGTCCGGGGCGTGCGTCGACCGGTCGTCGCCGCCGACTCTGCCATCCTCTGTGGTCGTGGACGGACTGCCGCCGACGAAGTACGCACGGAACGGCTCGGTGCACCTCGCCTACCAGGTGGTTGGCGACGGACCTCTCGACGTCGTCCTGGTGGAGAGCTGGGTCCACCACGTCGAGACCTTCTGGGACGTCCCCGAGCTGGCCCGCCAGCGCCGCCGCCTTGCGGCGATGGGCCGCCTGATCCTGTTCGACCGCCGCGGGACGGGCCTCTCCGATCCGGTGGGTCTCGACGACCTGCCCGATCTCGAGACCCAGATCGCCGACATCGTCGCGGTCATGGACGCAGCCGGCTCGGAGCAGGCGGCCGTCGTGGGCGTGGCCGACGGTGGGGCCCTGGCCGTGCTGCTCGCGGCGTCGTTCCCCGAGCGCTGCCGCGCGCTGGTCCTGTTCAACAGCGCAGCCCGCTTCGCGGTCGACGTCGACTACCCGTGGGGCGCGCCCGAGGCGGAGCTGCGCGCGATGGTGCGCACGCAGGCGGAGTCGTGGGCGGAGGCCGACGCCCGGTACATGGCCACGTTGGCCCCGAGTCGGGCCGACGACGAGCGGTTCATGCAGCTGCTCGCCCGTCACGCACGGGGGGCGGTGTCGCCTGGCGCGGTCGAGCACTACTACGGCCAGTCGCTGGAGACCGACGTGCGCGACGCGCTCCCACTGATCCAGGCGCCGACGCTGGTGATCCAGCGACGCGACACGCAGATCGCCCGGCACGAGCTCGGGGAGTACATCGCCCGCAACATTCCCGGAGCCCGCTGGGCGGCGCTCGACGGGGCGGACCATCTCTGGTTCACCGGCAACGCCGACGAGCTCCTCGACGAGATCGAGGAGTTCCTCACGGGGACCCGGGCGCTGCGCGACCCCGACCGGAGGCTCGCCGCGGTGCTGTTCACCGACATCGTGGGATCGACCGCGCGAGCCGCCGAGGTCGGTGACACGCGTTGGCGGGCCCTCCTCGACGCCCACGACGCCATCGCCCGCCACGCCCTGGCCCGGTTCGGGGGGACCGAGATCGGCACCACCGGCGACGGCTTCCTCGCGACCTTCGACGGTCCGGGCGCCGCGATCCGTTGCGCACGCGCGATGGGCGACGAGCTCGAAGGGATCGGGCTCGCCATCCGGGCCGGCGTGCACGTGGGGGAGGTCGAGGTCAGGGGCCCGCAGATCGGTGGGCTCACCGTGCACATCGGCGCACGCGTCGCGGCGACGGGTGGCCCGGGCGAGATCGTCGTGTCGGCGACCGTCAAGGACCTCATGGTGGGCTCCGGGGTCGAGTTCGTCGACCGCGGTGCCCACGACCTCAAGGGCGTGCCCGGGACCTGGAGGCTGTACACGGTCGCGCCGTGAGCCCAGCGGTCCCCGGCCGGGTCAGGCGACGGTGATGGCCGGGACCGGGTCGCAGTAGGTGTCGGCCAGGAGGCCAACCCACTCGCGATCGGCGAGCGGGTCGGCGGGGGCGGTCGCAGACAGGCCGCGGTCGGCGAGGTCCGCGAGGAAGACGTCGACCACGGTGGCGAGGTCGAGGGTATCGTCGCCGGCGTCGGCCCGGGCGGCGTCGGCCGCGGTGGCGTACACGTCGGCCTTCCACGAGGTGGTGATCCGGGCCTCGGCATCCGGGATGTGGGCCAGCACCGTGCCGTCTGCGGCGCACGCGTCCCACCCGGCGTCGGCGCGCACCAGGCGGCTGTGACGGTCGAGGGTCGTGGGCATGCGCGCCCCCGGCGGCCCGAGCGGTGCGACCCCGTGGAAGGTGGCCTCGTTGTCGGCGACCACCGCGACGTTGGCGAACGGTGGGTGCTCCACCGCAGGGGGCGCGTCGGGGCCGTCGGGCCAGTAGTGGAAGTCGCCGCCGGGCCCGTCGTAGAACCACGACACCGCGGTGACGATCTTCGTGCGCCAGGGCTCGAACAGTCCCGACGTCTTCATGGCCTTGAGGATCCACAGCGGGAAGTCGTCACGGGTGAAGCCCCGGAACGCGGGCACGTCGAGGTGGGGTGCGAAGGGGAACGGCGTGGGGCCCATCACGTTGACGTACACCGTCGTGGGGCGCACCACGGCGTCGGGCCCGGCGATCGCACGGGCCGCGTCGAGGAAGTGCGGGTTGGCCAGGATGCGGTCGGCGCCGGCGACGAGTGCCTCGCCGTGGCGCGCGAAGTCCTGGCGGAACCACGGCGGCGTGAACTCGGTCTGGGCCGTGTGCGAGCCGAGCGCGTCGAGCTCGGCGTCACTCGCTGCGTAGCTGGCGAGCGGCCAGAAGGGCCCGGCGGCGCGGATCGTCGCCACGACCGCGCCGGGGTCGTCCCAGGCCGGGCTGATGCGGAGGGCCGTCGGTCCCGTCATGGTGGTGGACGCCTACTTTCCCTGGAAGACGGGGTCGCGCTTCTCGAGGAACGCCCGGGGGCCTTCCTTCGCGTCCTCCGACGCCATGACCTTTTGGCCGTGCACCTGCTCGATCTTGAACGCCTCCGGCTCGGGCAGCGTCTCGGTCTCGCGCAGCGTGGCGACGATGGCCTTCACCGCGATCGGGCCGTTGCGCGAGATGCGGTCGGCGATCTCGCGGGCCTTGGTCAGCGCCTCACCGTCGGGCACGACATGGTTCACCAGGCCGAGCTCGTAGGCCCGCCGGGCGGGGAGGTCCTCGCCCGCGATGAGCATCTCGGCCGCGACGGCGTAGCCGATCTGGCGACGCAGGCGCACGGCCGAGCCGGCCATCGGGAACAGCCCCCGCTGCACCTCGGTCACCCCGAACATCGCGCTCTCCCCGGCGACCCGGATGTCGGTGCCCTGCAGGATCTCGGTGCCGCCGGCCCGGGCGAAGCCCTCGGCGGCGAGGATCACCGGCTTGGTGGGGCGGTACGTCTTCAGCCACGCGCCGTAGATGATCGACGGGTTCTTCTGCACCCGCTCCATGTACTCGTTGGTCGGCGGGCCGCCGAGCTTGCCGATCTCGGAGAGGTCCATCCCGGCACAGAACGTGGTGCCGTTGCCGGTGAGGATCGCGACGTACACGTCGTCGTCCTCGTCGAGGCGCACCCACGCGTCGTACAGGCGGCACATCACCTCGGAGTTGACGGCGTTGCGCTTCTCGGGACGGTTGAGCGTGACGGTGAGGACGTGTCCGTCCTTCTCGACGATGACGGCGGGCTCGGCCACGGCGGCGGTCTCCTGGGTGCGAGGGCGATGGTCACCGGGCCGTGGGACCCGGCGAGCGGCGACACGCTAACCCGTCACCGCGGCCGTCTCGCCCTGGGGCTATCCGCTGGGGGCGACCTCGCCGCGTCGGGCGCGGAAGTCGCGCATCGTGTACCCGGTGACCACCGCCGGGCCGCCGGCGCCCGCCCGGGCCGTCGCCGAGCGGCGCAGCCCGAACATCGGGGCGAGCTCGCCGAAGTACTTGCCCGCGTCGACCAGTGCGAGAACGGTCTCGCCGCCGTCGGCCAGCTCCTGCACGATCTCGATGTGGCCGGCATCGACCTCGTACACGAGGTCGCCGGGATCGCCCTGACGGAACAGCACCTGCCCGGCCGCCAGCTCCACCCGCTCGGGTGGACGGGTCTCGTCGGCGTGGCGGGGGGTGAGCTCGACCACCCGGTCGGCGAGGGGCAGCAGCCGATCGTCGTGGGTGGCGATCACCACCACCCGGCCCGGCGCGGCGAGCTCCCGGAGGATCCGGATCACGCCGTCGACCTGCATGTAGTCGAGCGACGCGGTGGGCTCGTCGGCCACGATGAGCGGCGGGTCGAGCGCGAGGGCTCGGGCGATCGCGACCCGCTGCTGCTGCCCCCCGGAGAGCTTGCCGGGGCGGTGGTGCATGCGCTCCTCGAGTCCCACCATCGTGAGCAGCTCCTCCGCCCGGTCGCGGGCGCGCTTCTTGTCGACACCGGCGAAGCGCATCGCGACGGTGATGTTCTCGGTCGCGGTGAGGCTCGGGATGAGGTTGAAGCCCTGGAAGACGACGCCGACGGTCTCGCGTCGGTACCGGGCGAGCTCGGCGCCCTTGAGCTGGGTCACCTCGGTGTCGCCGACCTTGATCGAGCCGGCCGTGGGCGTGAGGATCGACGCCAGCATCGAGAGCAGGGTCGTCTTGCCGCAGCCGCTGGCGCCGAGGAGCAGCGCCAGGTCGCCGGTCTGCAGGTCGAGCTCGAAGTGGTCGAACGGACGGACCATGAGCCCCCCGCTCGAGTACTCCATGGTCAGGTCGCGGATCCGGATGTCGGGCATCTCACTTCCCCCCGAACGCGACCGCGGGGTCGGTGGTCAAGGCCTTGCGCACCGCGGCGAGGCTGGCGAGCACGCCGACGACGATGGCGACCAGCACCAGCTGGAGGACCGACGACCACACGAGCCCGGCCTCGGCGGGCATCCCGAGCGCCACGAGCCGGGAGATCGGGATGCCGACCACTGCGGCCACGAGCGCGACCATCACGGCCTGGAGCATCAGGCCGCCCACGATCACCCGGTTGGGCGCGCCCGTGGCCTTGAACACCGCGAAGTCGCGGGTGCGCTCGATCGCCGACAGGTAGACGATCAGGCCGATGATCCCCGCGGCGATGAGCCACATCAGGGCGGCCGTGATCGCGATGCTGGAGAACCCCTGCTGCAGGGGGCGGTTGAGGTCGTCGACCACGGCGTCGTCCTCGAAGCGGACGGTGCCCGCCGGCGCGTCGGCGTCACCCCGCACCGCGATCGCGGTGGCGAGCGGCGCGCCCTTGAACATGATGTCCTGCGCGTCGGCGAGGTCGACGAACGCGGTGGGCACCCCGAAGTAGTACCGACCGCCCACCGACCGGCCCACGACCACGAAGCGCCGCCCGCCGATGGTGACGCGGTCGCCCACCGACTCCGAGGTGCCGCTGCTCAGCACCACCTCGCCGGGCTCGCGCACCGCCCGGCCCTCGGCGATCCGCGGGGCGCCGATCCCGCCGGGGACGTAGCCCACCAGGTTGACATCGCGGGGGGTGTCGGCGGCGATCGACGTGCGGCTGAGGACCACCGGGTCGGCCCGCCGGGCTCCGTCGACGTCGTCGGCGACCGAGGCGTCGAGCACGCGCGTGCTGGTGAACGGTCCGGTGGCGCCCTCGGCGACCAGCCACGCGTCGGCGTCGAACCCGTCGACGATGGCGGGGGCCTCGTCCTGCACCGCGCGCCTCATGCCGTCCATGGCCAGCGCGATGCCGAACACGGCCGCGACGACCACGATCGCGATGACGAACCGGCGCGCGCGGAACTGGAGGTCGCGCACGCTCACGAGCCACATGCCGTACCACCCCCATCGCCGTTGCAGCACCCGGGTGTCCGAGGGTTTCTAGTTCGTGAGCCAGCGGTCCGCCACCGGCGGCGACGGGCCACGTCGTGCGGCATCCGGGAGCCGGAGCACCCTGGTGCCCGGGGCCTCGAGGGATCGGGCCGCGGCCCCGGCTGGTGGGGTCCGACGACGGCGGCGATATCGTCCGCGGAGAGGGGGACGGCCCGGGTGGCCGTCGGAGGGGGTTGATCGGTGTTCGAGCTGCACGGAAGGGTTGCGCTGGTCACCGGCGCCGGCCAGAACGTGGGTGCGGGGATCGCCCGGATGCTCGCCGGCCAGGGCGCGGCGGTCGCGGTGAACGACCTGCGGGTGGAGCGGGCCGAGGCGGTGGTGGAGGAGATCCGCGCGGTCGGCGGGACCGCCACGGCGGTCGGGTTCGACGTCACCGACTACGAGGCCGTGGTTGCGGGGGTTGCCGCTGCGGAGGCGGCCCTCGGTCCCGTCGACATCCTCGTGAACAACGCCGGCAACGGCGGCGAGCACGGGATGCAGCCGACCCAGTTCAAGGACTCCGACCCCGCGTCGTGGCGGGGGGCGATCGACGTGAACCTCTACGGGGTCATGCACTGCAGTCGCGCGGTGATCAACGGGATGGTCGATCGGGGGTGGGGCCGGGTGATCACGATCGCCTCGGGAGCGGGGACCATCGGCCTCAACATCGGAGTGGCGCCCTACGGCGGGGGCAAGGGCGGCGCGATCGGGTTTATGCGCCACTTCGCGATCGAGAACGCTCGCGCCGGCGTCACGGCCAACTCGCTGGCGATCGGGCTCATGACCAACCCCAGCCAGACGGTCACCGCGGCGCTGGCGAAGTCGATCCCCGTCGGGCGTACGGGCGTGCCCGACGACGTCGCCGCCGCCTGCGTGTACCTGGCCTCCGCCGAGGCGGCCTGGGTGACCGGTCAGACCATCGAGATCAACGGCGGTGCCGTCACCACCTGATCGCGCGTGGAGCACGGTCGCACGTCGTCCCGGTCGGCGTGTCGACCGGGACGCCACCGTCTGCCTGTGCTTGACTGCGGCACGCGTCGAGGGGGACCGAGTGGAACAGGCAGAGCCGCCGACCGCGCGCGACGACCGCCCGCGCGTCGAGGAGTACCGCGCGGCGTTCTCGACCTTCGATCCCGCGCGCTACGGGCCGTTCCTCGTCGACGAGCCCGTGTACCACGCCGGAATGACCATGCGGCGCGGGCGCGGCGCGGTCGACGCCAACACGGGCGCCGGCCGCGTGTTGTACCCGTTCGGCGCGCTCCGCAGTTCGGTGCGCCGGGCGGTGGCGGGCGACGGGTGGGTCGCCGAGCTCATCGAGCGCGAAGCCGTGACCAATGCCGATGCGTACTACGAGAACGTCTACACGATGTTCTACGAGGTGGTCGACGGCCGGATCGCGACCCAGGTCGAGATGCTCGACTTCCGCGTGGCCGCCACGCAGTTCGACCTCTCGGCGCTCGGTCCTCCGGCCGATCCCGGTGTGCAGCAGGTGCCCGCCGCGGTCGCGGTGCCGCCGGCCGCCGACGACGACACGCCCGAGGCGGCGGCGATCCGGGTGGTGCTCGCGTTCCTCGACGACTACCTCGCGTTCGTCCCCGACCGCTTCGTCGAGCGGCTCGTCGCCGACCCCGGCCACCAGGTGGGCATGACCCGGCGGCGGGGCCGCGACGCCTACGTGGCGATGGCGGAGGCGGGACGCATCCTCTACCCGGAGGGCATCGCCGGGCGCACCCACCACGTGCTCGTGTCCGATGGCGTGACCGTCGCGACCCTGATGTCGTTGCGGGCGCGCACGCACCTCGGCGTCGACTACGAGAACCTCTACGGGATCTTCGTCGACGTGCACGACGGGCGCGTCGCGAACCTGGTCGAGGTGTACGACACCCGGGTCGCCGACGCCGCCTTCGACCTCTCCGCCCTGTCCCGATCCTGAGCACCGGAGGTACCCCGTGGACCACTTCTCGTTCACCAAGATCGTCGTGGGTGATCTCGACGCCAGCGCCGCGTTCTACGCGCAGACCTTCGGCCTGGAGGAGAGCTTCCGGGTGAGCGCGGCGATCGCGGACCGGCCGATGGAGGAGATCGTGTTCGCGGCCACCGGTGAGGGTGCAGGGACGCTCATCCTCCTGACGTTCACCGACGGCGCGCCGGCGCCTGCAGGGGTGATCCCCGGCTTCGTCACCGACGACGTCGACGCGGTGTTCGCCCGGGGGATCGCGGCCGGGGGCAGCGTGGCCCAGGAGCCCCGGGACCTGCCCGAGCACGCCCACCGGGTCGGGTTCCTGGCCGACCCCGAGGGTCGCATCATCGAGGTCGCCCAGCCGATCGTGGTGCAGACGGACGTCCACTGAAGCACTTCGATTCGGCGACGTCTTGACGAGGGCGGGGCCTGCGGGCCCCGCCCTCTCGCGTGGCGGTGGATCGTGCGTTGGAGGTCGACGGGCCGCGGGCGCATCGGCAATGCTGTGATCTCCCGCGCCCACGGAAGTCGAGCACCGAACATGCAAGCCACCGACGGACCGCCCGCATCGCCCGCCGACGCGCAGGCGCGATTCGAGGCGTTGCAGGCGCGGCTCGTGCCGCTGTGGCACTCGATCCAGGAGATGAGCGACGACGAGCAGACGATCGTCGTCGTGCCGTCGATCTCGCTCGACACGATCGAGGGCTCGGCGGTGTCGATGCAGCCCTACGAGGAGCGCTACCTCTTCCTGCTGCTGCTCCTACGCCAGCCGCGGGCGCGCCTGATCTACGTGACCTCGCAGCCGATCCTCCCCAACGTGATCGACTACTACCTGGGGCTGCTGCCGGGGGTGATCCCGAGCCACGCCCGGCCCCGGCTCTTCGCGGTGCCGGTGCTCGACGGCAGCCCCCGGCCACTGTCGGCCAAGCTGCTCGAGCGGCCCCGCCTGCTCGCCCACCTGCGCTCGCTCGTCATCGACCCGCACCGGGCGCACCTGGTGCCGTACAACACCACCGAGCTGGAGCGAGACCTCGCGGTGCGGCTCGGCATCCCGATGTACGGCGCCGACCCCAAGTTCTTCCCTCTCGGCACGAAGTCCGGCTGTCGGCGGCTGTTCGCCGAGGAGGGGGTGCCCCACCCGCTCGGGGTGGAGGACCTGTGGTCGGTCGACCAGGTGGTCGACGCGATCGTCGGCGCCCGGGCGGAGAAGCCGGGCATCGGCCAGATGCTGGTGAAGCTCAACGAGGGCGTGTCGGGGGAGGGCAATGCGCTCATCGACCTGTCGGCGGTGCCGGCGCCCGGGTCCGACGGCGAGCGCGACGCGGTGCGCGCGGCGGTCGAGGGCATGCAGCTCGAGCTCCCCGACGCGACCTATCCGGTCTACGTCGACAAGCTCGAGGAGCGGGGCGGCGTCATCGAGGAGCGCATCGTGGGCTCCGACTTCACGAGCCCCTCCGTGCAGCTGCGGATCACGCCGCTGGGCGACGTGGAGCTGCTGTCCACGCACGACCAGCTGCTCGGGGGCGCCAGCGGGCAGACCTACCTGGGGGCGGTGTTCCCGGCCAACCCGGAGTACGCATCCACGATCACGCGGGAGGCGGCGAAGGTCGGGGCCCGTCTCGCCCGCGAGGGGGTGATCGGGCGCTTCGCCCTCGACTTCGTGGTGGTGCGCAACGCCGCTGGCGAGTGGGAGGCCCGCGCGATCGAGATCAACCTCCGCAAGGGCGGCACCACCCATCCGTTCCTCACGCTGCAGTTCCTCACCGACGGCGCCTACGACCCCGAGACCGCGACGTTCACGGCGCCGTCGGGGAAGCACAAGTTCTTCGTCGCCAGCGACCGGGTGGAGTCGCCCGCCTACCGGGGGCTCACCCCCGACGACCTCTTCGACATCGTCGTGCGCCACGGGCTGCACTTCGACCAGGCCCGCCAGACCGGCGTGGTGTTCCACATGATGGCGTCGCTCACCGAGGCCGGCCACATCGGCATGACCGCAGTGGAGGACTCGCCCGAGGGCGCACAGGCGCTCTACGACCGGGCCGTCGCGGTGCTCGACGCGGAGGCGGCGCTGGCGATGGCAACGCCGCTGCCCGGCTGAGCGCGAGAGGCACACCGGATGTGTGAGCTGCTGGGAGTCTCGGTCGCGCCGGCCGCGCGGCTGGGCGTGTACTTCCACGAGTTCCGGCCCCGAGCCGAGGAGAACCGGGAGGGGTGGGGGATCGCGTGGTGGGAGGACGGCCACGCCGAGATCCGCAAGGAGCCCATCCCCGCGCACGAGAGCGCGCTCGCCGCGCGGCTGGCCGACGAGCACCCGGCGAGCGAGATGTTCATCGTGCACGTGCGGGCCGCGACCGTCGGAGACCTCACCGAGGCCAACGCGCACCCGTGGTCGTCGGAGGCGCTCGGGCGGCAGTGGGTGTTCGCCCACAACGGCACCGTGCGCGACCTCGACCGCCTCGACCTCGGGCGCTTCGTGCAGGAGGGGGAGACCGACTCGGAGCGGGCGTTCCACCACCTCCTCACCCGCATGGAGCACCTCGGTGCCGGCGCGTCCGACGAGCGGCTCCTGGCGGCCGAGATCCTCGCCGCCGGCAGGGAGCTCTCGGAACGTGACAGCCGGGTCAACTTCCTGCTGTCCGACGGTGTGACGCTCTACGCCTACCACGACGGGCACAAGACCCTGCACGTGCTGGAGAAGCACGCGGCCGACCTCGGCGAGATCGCCATGGACGACGACGACTACCGCCTCGCGCTGCGGCTCGGCGACGCGGCCGACGAGCACGCGGTCGTCGTCGCCAGCGTCCCGCTCACCGAGGAGCCGGGATGGGAGAAGCTCGACGCGGGCGCCTTCGTGGTCGTTCGGGCGGGTCGGATCACTCGGAGAGTCCCACCAGGAGGTGCCCTGTGAGCGAGACCATGCGTGCGTGGCGGATCCACGGGTACGGCGAGCCGAACGACGTGCTGCAGCTGGAGGAGGTCCCCCTCCCGGAGCCGGGTCCCGGTGAGGTGCGGGTGCGGGCCGAGGGCATCGCGCTCAACCTCAACGACCTCGAGCGGATCAACGGCGGCAACATGGCGTTCCGGCCGGAGTTCCCCTACAGCCCGGGCATGGAGACCATGGGCACCGTCGACGCCGTCGGCCCCGGCGCCGAGGCGATGCTCGGGCTCCGGGTCGCGGCCAGCACGAAGATGGCCCACGGCGGCTTCGCCGAGTATGCGATCGCCGCGGCCGCCGCGTCGTTCCCGGTGCCCGACGACATCCCGTTCCCCGACGCCGCGGCGATCATGTTCCCGTTCCACCTCGCGTGGCTCGGACTGTTCGACCGCGCCGACCTGCAGGCCGGCGAGACCGTGCTCGTCCACGCGGCCGCCGGAGGCTCCGGTTCGGCCGCGGTCCAGCTCGCAGCCGACGCCGGCGCACGGGTGATCGCCACCGTCGGCTCGGAGGCGAAGAAGCAGCTCTGCCTCGACCTCGGCGCCGACGTGGTCGTCGACTACAACGTCGAGGACTTCGCCGCGACCGTCATGGAGGCCACCGGGCAGCGGGGGGTCGACGTCGTGTTCGACAACGTCGGCGCCGCGGTCATGCCCGCGTCGATGAACTGCCTGGCCTACAACGGGCGCTACCTGATGATGGGCTTCGCGTCCGACAAGAGCGTCCTCGACGAGCCGTTCCTCGTGCCCCGGCGGCTCGCCACCGGCAACTTCAAGCTCTGCGGCGTGCTGCTCGCCTACGCGCCGCCCGACATGATCCCGATGATGAAGGCGGCGATCGGCGCCAACTTCGTGTCGAGCGAGCTGGGCGCCCACCTCCACGCCGACATCATCGAGCGCCTGCGGGCCGGTCGGATCCATGCCGTCGTGGGCGACGTCGTCGGCTTCGACGACCTCCCCGCGGCCATGACCGCGATGGCCGACCGCCGCACCACCGGGCGGGTGGTCGTCCGCGTCTGAGGGGGTGCACCCGGATACGGTCGCGCCCGTCGACCGGAGGTGACCCATGCCCTGTCAGCACTGTGGTGAGGAGTTCGACCCCATCCGCTTCCGCTGGCTCTGCCCGCACTGCAAGATGAAGAACACCTGCTGCGAATGACCGACGGCGGCCCCTCGAACCCGGAGGGGTCAAGCGGTGACGATGCCGGGGACGGGGACGGGGTTGCCCGGGAGCACGCTGCTCGGCGGCACGCCCATGAACGAGGACAGCACGGCGTAGTACTCGCCCATCCCCACCGGGGCGATCAGGTTGCCGTCACGGTCGAGCGCGGTGAAGCTCGGCCGCTGGCCGTACACGCCGGGGTTCACCGCGCCGGCGAGGAGCATCACCGACGCGGTGCCGTGGTCGAGGCCGTCGGTGTTCTGGTCGGCCCGGCGACCGAACTCGCTGAAGCTGGCGACGAGCACCCGGTCGGTGAAGCCGAGGGACGCGAGCTCGCCGAGGAACGCGTCGAGCGCGTCGTCGAGCTCGTTCATGATCCCGTCGTGGGTGCCGCGGTGGCTCTCGTGCGAGTCGAAGTTGCCGCCCATGGGCACGAACACCACCCGCGTCCCGATGTCGGCCCGGATGAGGCGCACCACGGTCGCGAGCTGCGCGCCCAGCCCGGTCTGCGGATAGGGCCAGGACGAGTCGGGAAGCGCGGCGATCGCGTCGCTGAAGCGGAGCGCGTTGTACACGCCGTAGCGGGCGTTGTACATCGTCACGGCCTCGGCGCGGTCGGGGTTGCCCATCGCGCGCTGGGCCGCCATCCACGTGGCCCGCAGCCCGGCGTCCCAGGGGGCGGGGAACTGGGCGTCACTCCAGGGAGACATGGCGACGGTCACCGCGCTGCGGGTCGCGAGCGCGGGCGTGGTGCCACCCCACCCGAGCGACACCCCGGTGGCGGGTGCCGCGGGATCGCCGACTGCGTCACAGATCCGCCCGAAGAACCCGGTCGACTGCGGGTTGCGCCCGTCGGGGTCCCCCTGCCACCAGCGGCGGAGCATCTCGAAGTGCGAGCCGTTCGGGTTGGCGCCGCCGACGCCCTCGACCAGGGCGATGGGTCGACGGGAGATCCGGTCGAGGGCCGGGTGCCAGCCGAGGGAGCCGTTGATGTCGATGACCGCGTTGGCCGACGTGGACACGGTGGGCCGCAGGCGGTAGTACGCGGGGTCGCGGTACGGCACGACCATCGAGTACCCGTCGTGGCCGCCGGCCATCTCGAGCACGACGAGCACGCGCTGCGAGTAGTCGATCGGGGGCGGCGGGGGGGGTGGTGACCGGCGGGGCGGTGGTCGGCGGCGGCGGTCCCGGTGCCTGGGGTGGTTCCGGTGTGCACGCGGCCACGGCCCCGATCGCCGCGGCGCCGCCGGCGACCTGGATGAACCGGCGGCGGGGGAACGAGCGGGTGATCGCGCGCTCGGGGGCCGTGAGCTCGCCGGCCGACTCGGCAGCGGTGTCGGGAGCGGTCGGGTCGGTCATGCGAGCGCCATGTCGGGAGAGGAGACGACGAGGCCGAGGAGCATCCGGGCCCGCACGGTCGGGTTGGGGAGCGCGGCGCGAGCGGTGTTCAGCGCGTCGCGCGTGCGGGGGCTGACCTCGTACAGCGCGCAGCGGTCGAGGGCCGCCTGCACCGGGTCGGCGGCGTCGACGATGGCGGGGATGGCCGGGGCCTCGTTGCCGATGTGGGCCCGCAGCACCGCCACGTTGGCGGCCAGCCACCGGTTGCCGAGCGGCCAGCCGGCGACGTTGGGCGGGAAGAACGGCAGCTGGCCCATCTCGTCGACGACGTCGGTCTCCCACCGGATGTCGTCGTTCGCGATCGCGGCGAATGCGGCGCTCGCGTACTCGACCGGGGTGCGCGCCCGGTTGAAGCGCCGATCGGCACCGAAGAGGGCGGGGTCGCGGATGATCGCGTCGACCAGCGGGAAGATCTCGTAGCCCTCGGCGCGGAAGAGGTCGCCGAGCTGGGCCTTGCGGGTGGGGTCGGGCTCGACGCCGTGGAAGTAGCGGTACAGCTTCGCGGCGACGAACGGCGCGCACGCCGGGTGGTCGATCGCCGCGTTCACCACGTCCTCGGCGCGAAGGCACGACCTGCCCAGGAACATGACCGGTGTCGAGATCGCGTGCGCCGGATAGAACGTGGCGACCCCCGTCTGCCAGTTCACGTCCCAGCCGGCGAGGGCCTTCGCGCCGGCCTTCACGTTCTCCTCGGTGACGTGCTCGACCCCGATGGTGAACAGCTCCTGGAGCTCGCGGGAGTAGTTCTCGTTGGGGTCGACGGCCTCCGACGGGTCGCCGTCGAGGTAGATCAGCATCGCGGGGTCGATGGTGATCTCCTGGAGCATCGTCCGGTAGTTGCCCAGCGCGTTGCGGCGCAGCAGCTGGTGCTGGTCCCAGAGCTGGCGCCAGCTGCCGACCTTGAAGTACTCCGTGGTCAGGAGGCCGTGCCAGAACCAGGTCATCTTCTCGACCAACCCGGCACCGGGGTCGCGCATCCGCCGGATCCACCACTCGGGTGGGCGCTCGCCGTCCCCGTCGTCGAGGGTGGGGGCCGCGGGCAGCGGGGACGGCGTGCCGTTCAGCACCGCGTCCACCGCCGCCGCGAGCCCGCCCGCGTTCAGGGCCTCGACCTGGCCGGGGAACGGCCCGAAGCCGGTGCGCCGCAACAGATGGGCGATGGCCGCCCGGTCGTCCACTGCCATACGTGACACCTATCGGCAGGAAGCGGGTCGGAAGTTGAACGACCACCGGCAATTTCCCGTCGGAGGCCCCCGTAACCTGAGGCCGACGCGACGAGGGAGGAGGCACCAGTGTTCATCGACGGGTTCGTCCACCAGCTCCCCGACATCGACGAGTCGGAGACCACCGAATGGCTCGACTCGCTCGACGCGGTGATCGAGGGCCGGGGTCGGGCCCGGGCCCGTTACCTGCTGGCCCGGCTGATGGAGCGGGCGCGCGAGCAGGGTGTGGGCGTTCCGGCCATGGTCACCACCGACTACATCAACACGATCCCACCCGAGATGGAGCCGTGGTTCCCGGGCGACGAGGAGCTCGAGAAGCGAATCCGGGCCGCCATCCGGTGGAACGCGGTGGCGATGGTCGACCGGGCCAACGACCTCTACGACGGCCTCGGTGGCCACCTCTCGACCTTCGCGTCGGCCGCCGCGCTCTACGACGTCGGCTTCAACCACTTCTGGCGGGGCAAGAGCGACGGTGGCTGGGGCGACCAGATCTTCGTGCAGGGTCACGCGTCGCCCGGCATCTACGCCCGGGCCTTCCTCGAGGGACGCATCACCGAGGAGCAGCTCGACTACTTCCGGCGGGAGACCACGGGCAAGGGGCTCCCGAGCTACCCGCACCCGCGCCGGCTCCCCGACTTCTGGGAGTTCCCGACCGTGTCGATGGGCCTCGGCCCCCTCAACGCGGTGTACCAGGCCCGCTTCAACCGCTACCTCCTCCATCACGAGCTGGTCGACACGAGCCAGGCCAAGGTGTGGTGCTTCATCGGCGACGGCGAGATGGACGAGCCCGAGGCCCAGGCGGGCCTCTCGATCGCGGCGCGCGAGCAGCTCGACAACCTCGTCTACGTCGTCAACTGCAACCTGCAGCGCCTCGACGGACCGGTGCGCGGCAACGGCAAGATCATCCAGGAGCTCGAGGCGCGCTTTCGCGGCGCGGGCTGGAACGTGATCAAAGTCGTCTGGGGCCGCGGCTGGGACGACCTGCTGCTGCGCGACGTCGACGGGGTGCTCGTCAACACGATGAACACCACGGTCGACGGCGAGTTCCAGAAGTACTCGGTCGAGTCGGGCGCCTACATCCGGGAGCACTTCTTCGGACCCGACCCGCGCCTGCAGCAGATGGTCGCGCACCTGAGCGACGGCGACCTGATGCGCTTGCCGCGTGGTGGACACGACTACCGGAAGGTGTACGCCGCCTACAAGCTCGCGAGCGAGCACCACGGCTCGCCCACCGCGATCCTGGTCAAGACGGTGAAGGGCTGGTCACTCGGCACCGACATCGAGGGTCGCAACGCGACCCACCAGATCAAGAAGATGGGCGCGGCGGAGCTCAAGGGCTTCCGCGACCGCTTGCGGCTGCCGATCCCCGACGCCGACCTCGAGTCGGGGATCGCGCCCTACTACCGGCTCGACCCGTCGTCGGCCGAGCACGAGTACCTCACGGCGTGTCGGCGACGCCTGGGTGGCGATCTGCCCAAGCGGGTGGTGCGGTCGAAGCCCCTCGCGCTACCGGGCAAGGAGATCTACGCCGACATGCTCGCGGGCACCGGCGAGAAGGTGCAGGCGAGCACCACGACCGCATTCGCCCGGCTGCTGCGCAACATGCTGCGCGATCCCGAGCTCGGGCGGCGGGTGGTGCCGATCATCCCCGACGAGGCCCGCACCTTCGGGCTCGACGCGCTGTTCCGCGAGGTGAAGATCTACTCACCGTTCGGACAGGCCTATGAGCCCGTCGACGCCTCGCTGCTGCTCAGCTACCAGGAGGCCAAGACCGGCCGGCTGCTCATGGAGGGCATCACCGAAGCCGGCTCGATGGCGTCGATGACCGCGGCGGGCACGGCCTACGCCACGTGGGGTCAGCCGATGATCCCGTTCTTCATCTTCTACTCGATGTTCGGCTTCCAGCGGATCGGTGACCTCATCTGGAGCTTCGGTGACCAGCGCGGCCGCGGGTTCCTGCTCGGCGCGACCGCCGGGCGCACGACGCTGCAGGGCGAGGGGCTCCAGCACGCCGACGGGCACAGCCCCATGCTGGCGTCGGTGGTGCCCAACTGCCGGGTGTACGACCCCGCGTACGCGTACGAGCTCGCCGTGGTGATCCGCGACGGCATCGAGCGGATGTACGGAGCGGCGCAGGAGGATTGCTTCTACTACGTCACCCTGTACAACGAGAACCTGTCGATGCCGCCGATGCCCGACGGCGCGGAGGAGGGCATCGTGCGCGGGCTCTACCGCGTGAAGACCGAGCCGTCTCCCGGGCCGAAGGCACAGATCTTCGCCAGCGGCAGCGCGATGGTCGCCGCGCTCGAGGCCCAGGCCCTACTCGCGCAGGAGTTCGGCGTGTCGGCCGACGTGTGGAGCGCCACGAGCTACAAGGCCCTGCGCGAGGACGCGCTCGAGGTGGAGCGCTGGAACCGTCTGCACCCCGAGGCCGGGACGCCGCAGGTGTCGTATCTCGGGTCGCTGCTCGCCGGCATGGACGGACCGGTCGTCGCGGTGAGCGACTTCGTCAAGGCCGTTCCCGACCAGATCGGACGCTTCGTCGACCGGCCGTTCGTGCCGCTCGGCACCGACGGCTACGGGTTCTCCGACACCCGCACCGCGCTGCGGGCGCACTTCGAGGTCGACGCCCGCCACATCGTGGTCGGCGCCCTGCACGGTCTCGTGGAGCAGGGCACGATCGGTCGCGACGCGGTGGCGGAGGCGATCCGGCGCTACGCCGTCGACGCCGAGCGCGCGGATCCCCGGACCGCCTGAGTCGCGGCACCCACGCGCCGGCGCGCGTGATCGCGGAGTCGGGGGCGAGGCGTCGCCTCAGGAGGCCTGTCGGCCGCCCTCGTCCATCAGGAGCGGGTCTTCCTCGTCCCAGTCGCCGTCGTCGTCATCGTCGAACTCGTCGTCGTCCCAGTCGGCGTCGTCGTCGGCGATGTCGGCCAGGGTCTTGTCGCCCTCGCTGAAGAGCCCGTCGTCGAACCCCTGCTTCAGCTCGCGCGCCTCCCGAAAGCGACGGGCTCGTCCCTTCCTCGCCACGGCTCACCTACCTCGGTCTCGGACTCCGGCGACCGTCCCCCCGGGACGCCGAACCTCCATTCTCGCATGTCCGGAGCCGCCGTGGTGCCTTCGAAGGCGGAAATCGTGCGCGGCCGGGGCTCGGGGCCTCCCCTGGGGCGGCTCAGGTGCGGTGGGGCGCCGGAGGGGGAGGCGGGGGAGGATCGGCGAGGCGGCGGTAGCGCGGCGCCTGGGGAGTCGAGCCGACGGCGCTGTAGCCGTAGCGGGCCACCCGGCCGTCGTCGGCCACGGTGGTGATCTCCTCGGGGAGCCGGGCCGCGACGGTGGCCCACAGCGGCGCCGTCGGGTCGTCGGTCTCGAGCGGCACCTCGAGGCTGACCACGGGCCCGAGACCCTGTCGCCACGGGGGACCGCCCCGCTTCCACCCGGGGCCGCCGGGCGCGCGGGGGTCCTCCGA
>VGCA01000036.1 GCA_016870245.1 Actinomycetota bacterium
GTGGCGTCGTGACCCCCTCGGGCGGCCGCCCCCGACCCGGCGGCGCCCGAACCGCTTCCCCGGAGGTACCTGTGCAGATCGACGACCTGATCCTCGTGAGCATCGACGACCACGTGGTGGAGCCCGCCGACATGTTCGACGGCCATGTCCCCGCCGCCTACGCCGACCGGGCGCCCACGCTCGTGCAGAACGACGCCGGCAAGGACGTCTGGTCGTTCCAGGGCGTCATGCAGGGGACGGTCGGGCTCAACGCGGTGATCAGCTGGCCGAAGGAGGAGTGGGGCCTCGACCCCACCGCGATGGCGGAGATGCGCCCCGGCGCGTACGACATCCACGAGCGGGTGCGCGACATGAACCGCAACGGGATCCTCGCCTCGATGTGCTTCCCGTCGTTCGCCGGCTTCAACGCGGGCTTCTTCTACAACGCGCCCGATCGCGATCTCTCGAAGATCATGCTGAAGGCGTACAACGACTGGCATGTCGACGAGTGGTGCGCGGCGTACCCGGGCCGGTTCATCCCGATGGGCCTCATGCCGGTCTGGGACCGCGACGGAATGGCCGAGGAGGTCCGCCGGCTCGCGGCCAAGGGCTGCCGGTCGGTGACCATGCCCGAGCTACCGCACCTGATGGGCCTGCCGAGCTACCACGACCTCGACTACTGGGGCCCGTTCTTCGACGCGGTGTGCGACGAGGGCACCGTCGTCAACCTGCACATCGGCCTCGGCTTCGGGGCCATCAAGAGCGCGCCCAGCGCCCCGATCGACAACCTCATCATCCTGGCCACCCAGGTGTCGACGATCGCCGCCCAGGACCTGCTCTGGGGCGGGGCCTTCTTCCGGTACCCCGACCTGAAGGTCGCGTGGTCGGAGGCCGGGATCGGCTGGATCGCCTTCTACCTCGACCGGTGCGACCGCCACTACCGGAACCAGGTGTGGCTCGGTCACGACTTCGGCGGCAAGCTCCCGAGCGACATCTTCCGCGAGCACTCGCTCGCCTGCTTCGTGAGCGACCCCACGTCGCTGAAGGTGCGGCACGACATCGGCATCGACATCATCGCCTGGGAGTGCGACTACCCCCACTCCGACTCGATCTGGCCCGACGCGCCGGAGCAGATCCACGGGGAGATGGCCGCGGCCGGCTGCTCCGACGAGGACATGCACAAGATCACCTGGCAGAACACCTGCCGGTTCTTCGACCACGACCCGTTCGCCGTCATCCCCCGCGAGCAGGCGACGGTCGGGGCGCTGCGGGCGCTCTCGCCCGACGTCGACACGTCGATCCGCTCCCGCCACGAGTGGCGCGAGCGGTACCTGGCCAACCAGGGGGCGTGACCCCGTAGGGGTTATCATCGCATTTGTCGGTTACTGCCGTGATCGGCCGAGGAGCCCTCACGGGGCGGGAACACGCCCTTCACATTCATGGGGCACCGTGCTTCGAGGAGGCCGATGGGCGTGGGACCAGTGGCGGCGGGGGCGGCGGGAGTGAGGCGGCGGCGGCACCGCCGGTGGACCGTCGGCGCGGCAGCCGCGGCGATCGCCCTGGTGGGCGCGGGGTGCATCCCCGAGCCGCCGGTCGAAGAGCCGCCTGCCGAGCCCCCGGTCACCAGCCTTTCGGTGTCCACCGCGCCGGCGGAGATGTTCCCGGAGTTCTCGCCCGACGTGAGCGACTACGTGGTCCGCTGCGCCAACGTGCCGTTCGACGTACGCGTGGAGGCGCCCGACGCCCAGCCGATCTCGGTCGGGGGCAACCCCGCGCAGACGGGCCGCTTCACCGTCAGCGTGTGGCGCGCCGAGGGACAGCGCTTCACGATCGTCGACCAGGGTGCGGCGCGCACCTACTCCGTGCGTTGCCTCCCCGGCGACTTCCCGGAGTTCACCGTCACCCGCGAGGGAACGCCCCAGGCGGGCCACTACCTGATCGCGCCGATCCAGTTCACAGCGGCCGGGTTCCAGCCCACCTACGCGGTGGTCTTCGATGCCCACGGAGTGCCGGTGTGGTGGTCGAGGCAGTCGTCGATCTTCCTGCAGCAGCTCCCCAACGGGAACCTGGCCTGGACCCGCTGGAACGGCGAGGCGGCCGAGGAGATCGGCCTCGACGGCTCCGTGATCACGACGATCGAGGCGCCCCATCCCTATCCCGGCACCGCCTTCGACTTCCACGACATGATCCGTCTCGCCAACGGCAACTACATGATCGTGCTGAACGAGGAGCTGCCGAACCAGGACCTGTCGATCATCGACCCGTCGCTCGCCGACGTCCCGGTGTTCGACCACCGCCTCGTGGAGATCGACCCCGCCACCGGTGACATCCTCTGGAGCTGGCTTGCGTCCGACCACATCGACGTCGCCGAGACCGATCCGCAGTGGTACGGGTACGTGCGGAACAGGCCCGACATGTCGCTCGGGACGCCGCTGTACGACATCTTCCACTGGAACTCGGTCGAGGAGACGCCCACCGGCTATCTCCTGTCGTTCCGCCACCTCGACGCGGTCTACGCGATCGAGCGGGCCACGGGCGACGTCGAATGGAAGCTGGGGGGCGTCGACGTTCCCGGCGACAGCCTCGTGATCTCCGGCGACTCCCGCTTCCCCGGTCCGGGCTTCGGGGGCCAGCACGACGCCCGGTACCTCCCCGGCGCGAGCGCCACGCAGTTCGAGGTCACGCTGTACGACAACGGCAGCGACCTGGCGGCGCCGCGTACCCCCCGGGCCCTGCGCTACATCGTGCACACGCTCGGCTTCCTGACCGACCGGTTCGGCGCCACGGGGATCGACACGGTGGCCGGGACCGCCACCCTCGTGGAGGAGATCTTCGATCTGACCCACGCGCCCGTGTCGCCGTTCGCCGGCAGCGCCCGGCGCCTCGCCGGCGGGAACTGGATGATCGGCTTCGGCGGCACCAACGGCTTCTCCGAGACCACGCCGTCGGGGGAGGTCGTCTTCCACCTCTCGATCGACGGCGGGCAGCTCGTCTACCGGGCGCTCCCTGCGGTGCCGGGCCTCGATCCCGCGGCCCTCCGCGCCGGGATGGACGCGCAGCACCCGTAGCCGGCGCGCAGGGCCGTCGACCGGCCGTCATCCCGTCAGCCCAGGGCGGCGATCGGTGCGCCCGGCGTGAAGGTGGCCGGGAGGTGGCGCCAGCCCCCGACCATCGACCAGGTGGGGTACTCCTCCACGCCGGCCGGGTCGATCGTGTAGTCGGGGATCCGACGCAGCACGGTCGTGACCATCTCGGTGAACTCGACCCGGGCGAGGTGCGAGCCGGGGCAGCGGTGGATGCCCACCCCGAAGGCGAGGTGCCGGTTGGGGTCGCGGTCGACCACGAACGTGCCCGCGTCGACGAAGGCCGACTCGTCGCGACCGGCCGCCGCCTCGCTGAGCACGACCCGCTCGCCGCGGCGCATGGTGACGCCGGCGAACTCGGTGTCGTCGCGCACCGTGCGCGCATGGGTGCGCGCGGGCGGGTAGTAGCGGAGGAACTCCTCGGTCGCGACCGGCAGCAGGTCGGCATCCACGAGCAGCCGCGTGCGGTCGGCCGGGTGCTCCGAGAGGTGGAGCAACGCCGCGCCGGTGAACGAGGTGGTGGTGTCGATCCCGCCGGTCACGGTGAGGAAGGCGATCGACTTCGCGACGTCCTCGGCGATGCGCTCGCCGTGCACCTCGTGGAGCGCGATCGTGGTGAGTGCGTCGTCGCGGGGTGCGCGCACGCGGTCGCGGAGCTCCTCGGTGATGCGGGTCATCACGTCGGCGTAGGCCTCGGTGGCCTTGCGGTGCTCGGGGGTGCCGTTGGGGTGGGCCGACACGCCGTGGAACGCGGTCCAGAACCACTCCCACTCGCTGCGGGGGAAGCCCATCCATTCGAGCACCACCGACGCGGGCACCGGCACGGTGAAGTCGTCGACCAGATCGCACGCGCCGCGCGCGATCACGCGGTCGAGGTAGTGGTCGGCCCAGTAGCGGGCCCGGCCACGGAGGTGCTCCGATGCCGCGGGGGAGAGGAGCGTGGCGATCGTGCGGCGGTGGTCGTTCCACTCGGGCGGATCCGACTCCTCGGGCAGCAGGAGCGGCACGGTGCCGTTGCTCACCGAGATCGCGCACTGGTCGGGGTCGTAGAGGCGGGCCGAGGAGAAGCGTTCCCAGTCACGGAAGGCCGCTGCCACCTCGTCGTACCCGGTGACGACCCAGAAGCCGCCGTCGTGCTCGGTCCACGCGACCGGACAGCCCGTCGCCCGTACCGCGGCCCACGCGGCGTCGGACGCGGCCCGGCTCGTCGCCGCGTCGAGGTCGAGGTCGACGACGGGTCGGTCGGGCACCGGTGTCACCGACCGACCCTATCCCGCCCCTTCCTGCGCCACCTCGGACCCGAGGTCGTGCTCGTGATGACGCAGGATCGGCGGGTGTGATCAGATCGGGTCCTGGCGACAAGGGGGACCCCCATGGCACAGGTGCAGACGGTCACCGGACCGGTCGACGCGGCCGACCTCGGACGCACGCTCGTCCACGAGCACATCGTGATCAGCTGGTCCGGCGAGGAGCTCGACCGCCACCAGAAGTGGAGTCGGGCCGACATCGTGGCCCGCGCGGTCGACAAGCTGGCCGAGCTGCGCGACGGCGGATTCCGCACCTTCGTCGACCCCTGCCCGATCGAGCTCGGCCGCGACCCCGAGCTCTACGCGGAGGTGTCGCAGAAGTCGGGCATGCACGTGGTGTGCGCCACCGGCTTCTACACGCAGCACGAGGGGTGGGGGCTGCCGTTCTACTGGCGGGCCCGTGACCCCGAGGAGGTCGCCGAGCACTATGCCGGCGAGATCACCGAGGGGATCGTGGGCACGGGCGGCATCCGGGCCGGCGCCATCAAGGCCGCGACCGGCGTCGAGGTGACCGACGCCGAGCGGCGCGTCCTCGCCGGCGCCGCGCTCGCCCAGAAGGAGACCGGGGTGGCGATCATCACCCACACCGAGCACTCGCTCCACGGCGACGTGCAGCAGGAGATCTTCGCCGAGCACGGCGCCGACCTCGGGCGCGTCCTCATCGGCCACCAGGACGAGCAGACGTCGGTCGACCCGATCCGCGCGCTCGCCGACCGCGGCACGTTCGTGGGGATCGACCGCGTGGGCCTCGAGATCATCGGCGCCGCCGATGATCGGCGGGCCGACCACGTCGCGGCGCTGGTGCGGGACGGGTACACGAGCCAGGTGTGCCTGTCGCAGGACCACATCTGCGTGCAGACCTCGCCCCGGCCGGCCTTCTGGGTGCCGCCCGAGTTCCGGGAGGCCGCGGCCCGGCGCCGGGACGAGATCGAGTGGCAGGTGTCGGAGCGGCCCTACACCTACCTGACGACGGGGTTCGCCCCGATGCTCGTGGAGCGGGGCGTGACCGAGGCCGACCTCGAGACCATCCTGGTCGACAACCCCCGGCGGCTGCTCGCCGGGGTCTGACCCGCGGGCCCGGGGCCCGCGCAATTGCGGCGACCCCGGTTGGTGTCATACGGTACTGACACCAAATGGCATGGCCGCCGCCGGCGACCGGGGGAGCGAGTGGTGAGCAGCGCGTCGTGAGCTCGGACAGCATCCGTCTCGACGGACAGGTCGTGATCGTCACCGGGGCCGGGCACGGTCTCGGGCAGGCGTACGCCCGCGCGCTGGCGGCGCGGGGTGCAGCCGTGGTCTGCAACGACGTCGTGGCGGAGCGGGCCGCCGACACCGTCGCCGCGATCGAGGCGGCGGGCGGCCGGGCGCTCGCCCAGGTGGGGACGGTCGCCACCCCCGAGGGCGGCGCCGCGATCGTCGACGCCGCACTCGCCGGCTTCGGCCGCGTCGACGCAGTGGTCAACAACGCCGGTCAGCTGCGCAACGCCGCCTTCGACGAGATGACGGTCGACGACTTCCGCGCCATCGTCGACACCCACCTCCTCGGGGCCTTCCACGTCACCCAGCCCGCGTACCGGCACATGAAGGCCCAGGGCTACGGCCGGATCGTCTTCACCTCGTCGAGTGCCGGGATGTTCGGCAGCCCGTGGCAGGCGAGCTACGCCGCGGCGAAGGCGGGCCTCGTCGGTCTGTGCAACGTGGTCGCGCTCGAGGGGGCGGCCCACGGCATCCGGGCCAACGCGATCATGCCCATGGCGTTCACCGGCATCGGCGAGGGCGGGCCGCCTCCGTACCCACCCGACGTGCTCGAGGACACCGCGGCGTCGCTGCAGCCGATCGCGCACCTGATGACCGCCGAGCACTGCGCGCCGCTCGTCGTCTACCTCGCGAGCCGCGACTGCGCCGAGACGCACCGGGTGTTCTCCGTCGGGGCGAGTCACGTGGCCCGCGTCTTCGTCGGCTCGACGTCTGGCTGGTACACGCCCGACGGGCGGCCCGCGACGCCCGAGGCCGTGCGCGAACACCTCGCCGGCGCGAGCGCCCTCGACGGCTTCGCCGTGCCGGAGTCGATGAACGACGCCAGCCGCTTCGTCGGCGCCAACCTTCCCTCCGGCCCCACCTGATCCGACTGCCACCGAGGAGCACCGCCCGATGACCACGACCGCACCGGTCGCCCACCCCGACCGCCTCTTCATCGACGGCGCGTGGGTCGCCGCTTCCTCCGACGCCGTCATCGACGTCGTGGACTCCGGCACCGAGGAGCTGTACTTCCGGGTCGCCGAGGCCCGGGCCGCCGACCTGGACCGCGCCGTCGGTGCCGCGCGCAAGGCGTTCGACGAGGGTCCCTGGCCCCGCCTGAGCCACGCCGAGCGGGCCGAGTACCTCCGGGCGTTCGGCCCGGCACTCCAGGAGCGGTCGGACGCGCTGGCCCAGATCTGGCCGCGCGAGTCGGGCACGATCGCGACGTTCGCCCGGTACGCCGCCGGTGCGATGCAGAAGGACTTCGACGCCTACGCCGCGCTGGCCGAGACCTTCGCCTTCGAGGAGACCGCCACGCCGAGCATGGGAGGCTTCGGCCTCATCGTGCGCGAGCCGGTGGGCGTGGTCGGCGCGATCGTCCCGTGGAACAGCCCCCACGGCCTCATCCCCCACAAGATCGGGCCTGCCCTCCTCGCCGGCTGCACCGTGGTGCTGAAGATGTCTCCCGAGGCGCCGGGTGCGGGCTACGTCACGGCGGAGGCGGCCGAGCAGATCGGGCTGCCGCCGGGTGTGCTCAACGTCGTCACCGCCGACCGGGAGGTGTCGGAGCTGCTCGTGCGCGACCCGCGCGTCGACAAGATCACGTTCACCGGGTCGACCGCCGCCGGCCGCAGGATCGGGGCGATCATGGGCGAGCGGATCGGCCGGATGACGCTCGAGCTCGGCGGCAAGTCGGCGGCGGTGATCCTCGACGACGCCGACATCGAGGCCGCGGCGGCCACCATCGCCCGGCAGGAGTGCGTGATGACCGGCCAGGTCTGCTCGTCGCTGACCCGGGTGGTCGTCACCCGCGCCCGCCACGACGCGATGGTCGAGGCCCTTGCCGCGAACTTCGGCAAGGTCGTCGTCGGGAACCAGTTCGACGCCGACACGCAGATGGGCCCGCTCGCGGTGTCCCGCCAGCGCGATCGGGTCGAGGGCTACATCGCCAAGGGCATCGCCGAGGGGGCGACCCTCGCCGCGGGCGGCAAGCGTCCCGCGCACCTCGACCGGGGTTGGTTCGTCGAGCCGACGGTGTTCGGCAACGTCGACAACTCGTCGACCATCGCGCAGGAGGAGATCTTCGGACCCGTCCTGAGCGTGATCCCGGCCACCGACGAGGCCGACGCCGTGCGCATCGCCAACGACACGATCTACGGCCTCAACGCCTCGGTGTTCACGTCCGACCCCGACCGCGCCTATGCGGTGGCCCGCCAGCTGCGCTCCGGCACCGTCGGCATGAACTCCTTCCGCACGGACTTCGGCATCGCGTTCGGCGGCTTCAAGCAGTCGGGCCTCGGGCGTGAGGGCGGCAAGGAGGGCCTCGCGCACTTCCTCGAGACCAAGACCGTCATCCTCGACGAGCCGTCGACTCCCTACCGGACCCAGGTGCGCAGCAGCTCCCCGGCGAAGCCTGCCGGCGTCGCGGAGCACCGCATAAAGAAGGAGGCCTGAGCCGATGACCGACCTCTCCTACGACCCGTACGACGTCGACATCGACGCGAACCCGTACCCGGTGTTCCGGCGGCTCCGCGACGAGGCGCCCTGCTACTACAACGACGTCCACGACTTCTACGCGTTGAGCCGCTTCGACGACGTGGAGCGCAGCCTCGTCGACAAGCGGACCTTCAGCTCGGCGCGCGGCGGGATCCTCGAGCTCATCAAGGCCGGGATCGAGATCCCGACGGGCACGCTGATCTTCGAGGACCCGCCCACCCACACGATCCACCGTCAGCTGCTGTCGCGGGTGTTCACCCCCCGCAAGATGCTGGCGCTCGAGGACCGGATCCGCGCGTACTGCGCCGACTCGCTCGAGCCGCTCGTCGGCGCCGACCGCTTCGACTTCGTCGCCGACTACGGCGCGCAGATGCCGATGCGCGTCATCGGGATGCTGCTCGGGATCCCCGACCAGGACCAGGAGGCCGTGCGCGATCGCGCCAACGCGAACATCCGCACCGAGGCCGGCAAGCCCCAGGACTACAGCGACTCCTTCGACCCCGCCGCGGCGTTCGAGGACTTCGGGGTCTACCTCGACTGGCGGGCCGAGCACCCGTCCGACGACCTCATGACCGAGCTGCTCCACGCCGAGTTCGAGGACGAGCACGGCGTGACCCGCCGCCTCGAGCGCCACGAGCTGCTGACCTACCTCGCCGTCATCGCCGGCGCGGGCAACGAGACGACCACACGGCTGATCGGCTGGGCGGGCAAGGTGCTGTCCGACCACCCGGACCAGCGCCATGAGCTCGCCGCCGACCCGACGCTGATCCCCAACGCCATCGAGGAGCTCCTGCGCTTCGAGTCGCCGGCGCCCCACATCGGGCGCTACGTCACGCGCGACGTCGAGCTCCACGGGCGCACGGTCCCCGAGGGCAGCGCGATCCTGCTCCTCGCGGGCGCGGCCAACCGCGACGAGCGCGAGTTCGTCGACCCCGACCGGTTCGACATCCATCGGGACATCCGCCAGCACCTCTCGTTCGGCTACGGGATCCACTTCTGCCTCGGTGCGGCGCTCGCCCGGCTCGAGGGGCGGGTCGCGCTCGAGGAGCTGCTGAAGCGGTTCCCCGACTGGGAGGTCGACCTCTCCGAGGCCCGCCTCGCCCCCACGTCCACCGTGCGCGGCTGGGAGACCCTGCCCGCGTCGATCCCGGGAGGGAACTGATGGGACTGCTCGACGGCAAGGTGGCGGTGATCACCGGCGCCGGCTCCGGCATGGCCAAGGCGGCGACGAAGCTGTTCGTCGCCGAAGGGGCCGAGGTCGTGGCCGGCGACATCAGCGGCGCGCAGGAGCAGACCGCGGCCGAGGTCGGTGCGGGCGTGCTGCCCGTCCACTGCGACGTCACGAGCGAGGACGACGTCGCCGCGATGTTCGAGGCCGCGGTCGCCGAGTTCGGCAAGGTCGACTGCGTGCTCAACGTGGCCGGGATCGGTCTCGCGGCGCCGTTGCACAAGTTCCCGATGGAGGACTACGACAAGGTCATGGACGTCGACCTGCGCGGCGTCTTCCTCGGCATGAAGTACGGGATCCCGAAGCTGCGCGAGGCGGGCGGTGGTGCCATCGTCAACTGGTCCTCGGTCGGTGGGCTCAACGCCTCCGAGGTCGGCATGCCCACCTCGGTGTACAACGCGGCCAAGGCCGCGGTCGTCTCCCTCACCAAGTCGGCGTCGTCGGAGTACGGGCGCCGGGGCATCCGGGTCAACTGCCTGTGTCCCGGCTTCATCGAGACCGAGATCATGGGTGCGTCGGGCGGAGCCAACTTCCCGCAGATGTACGAGAAGGCGTCGCTCGGTCGGGCCGGAAAGCCCGAGGAGGTCGCCGAGGTCGCCGCCTTCCTCTGCTCCGACCGCGCGTCGTTCGTGAGCGGCGCCATCATCCCGGTCGACGGCGGCTGGTCCGCCCGACTGCCGTGACCGGGGTCGACGCCGATGTCGCCACCCGGCGGCGCTACGACAGCCCGGTCCGCCGCCAGCGCGCGGCCGAGACCCGGGACCGCATCGTGATCGCGGCCGTCGAGCTGCTCCAGGGCACCGCGAGCTGGAACTGGCGGGCGGTGACCGTGCGCGCGGTCGCGGAGCGGGCCGAGGTCAACGAGCGGACCGTCTACCGCCACTTCGACAACGAGCGTGCGCTGCGCGACGCGGTGCTCGCGCGCATCGAGGAGGAGGTCGACGTCGAGCCGGAGTCGTTCACGCTCGACACCCTCCCCGAGGCGACCGCCCGCATCTACCAGTACGTGTCGTCGATCCCGCTCAAGGGGCGCCCGCCGGCCGACGCGACCGTGGAGTCGATCACCCGTCGGCAACGGGAGGGCCTGCACGCGGCGGTCACACGCGCGGTTCCGGACTGGGACGATCGCGACCAGACGGTCGCCGCGGCGATGCTCGACATCCTGCTGAGCGTGACGGCCTACGAGCGGCTCGTCGTCGAGTGGGGACTCCAGCCCGTCGACGCGGTGGCCGGGATCGCGTGGGCCATGGACCTGGTGGAGACGGCCGTCCGCGAGGGTCGGCGGCCGGAGAGGGGGGACGCGTGACCGAGCGATTGGCGCCACCCGCAGGCATCGACCCGATGGACCTCGTCGACGGGAGCCGCTTCGCGTCCCGCGGCTACCCGCACGCGGTGTGGGCGCAGCTGCGGGCCGAGGCGCCCGTGTGCTGGTTCGAGCCGGAGGGGTGGACCCCCTTCTGGGCCGTCACCCGCCATGCCGACATCCAGCTCGTCGCCAAGCAGCCCGACCGCTGGTCCAACGAGCACGGGCTGATCATCATGCCGGCCGGTGCGCCGATCCAGCCGTCCGACATGGTGGTGACCCTCGACCCGCCCCGCCACGGGCCGATGCGGTCGGTCGCGATCCGCCGGTTCACGCCGCGTGCCGTGCGCGAGCGGCACGCCGAGATCGAGCGGATCACCACGCAGATCTTCGACGACGTCGCCGCCGAGGGCCTCGAGGAGTTCGACTTCGTCGAGAAGATCGCGGCGCCACTGCCGATCGCGGTCATCTCGTGGATCCTCGGGGTGCCGTCGACCGACTGGCAGCTGCTGTTCCGCTGGACCAACGAGATCATCGGGAAGGACGACCCCGAGTTCCGCCGCGAGGGCGAGTCGCCCGGCGAGACGCTGCGGCGGGCGCGCGGCGAGCTGCACGCCTACCTCGGCGAGCTGATCGCCGAGCGGCGGACGAACCCCGGCGACGACATGGTCAGCCACCTCATCGCGGCCGAGATCGACGGGCAGCCCCTCACCGAGAACCAGCTCCTCAACTACGTGGAGCTCATGGTCGAGGCCGGCAACGAGACCACCCGCAACGCCATCAGCGGTGGCCTGCTCGCGTTCTCCGAGTTCCCCGACCAGTGGGCGAGGCTGCTGGCCGATCCGGGGCTGCTGCCGACCGCGGTGGAGGAGACGCTGCGGTGGGTGAGCCCGATCATCCACTTCATCCGCTACACCAAGGTCGACAGCGAGATCCACGGCGTGCCGATCCCGGCGGGTGACAACGTCGCGATCATCTTCGCCTCGGGCAACCGCGACGAGGACGTGTTCGGAGACCCGTTCGCCTTCCGCATCGACCGTTCGCCCAACCCGCATCTGGCCTTCGGCTTCGGGGAGCACTTCTGCATGGGCGCGCACCTCGCCCGGGTGGAGCTCGAGACGGTGTTCCGGCACCTGGTCGATCGCCTCGAGTGGTTCGAGCTCGCGGGCCCCGTCGAGCGGTTGAGCTCCAACGTCAACGGGGGCATCAAGCACCTGCAGATCCGTGGGGCCGTGCGATGACCGGTCCGACGAGCGGGTCCCGCGGGTCCGGTGGGGAGCTGGCCGGGAAGGTCGCGATCGTCACGGGGGGCGCGAGCGGCATCGGCGAGGCCGCGGTGCGGCTGTTCGCGGCCGAGGGCGCGCGCGTCGTGATCGCCGACACCTCGAGCGACGCGGGGGCGTCCCTCGCGGCCGAGCTCGGCGACGCCACTGCGTTCCGCCGCACCGACGTCTCCGACACCGACGACGTGCAGGGGCTCGTCGACTTCGCGGTGGAGCGCTTCGGCGGTCTGCACGTGATGGTCAACAACGCGGGCATCGGCAGCGGGTTCGCCCGCTTCCTCGACAACGACTTCGCCGACTACGAGCGGGTGATGGCCGTCAACCTGTGGGGCGTCGTCATCGGCAGCCAGCGCGCGGCCCGGCACATGGCCGCGCACGGCGGCGGCGCGATCATCAACACCTCGTCGATCGCCGCGCTCACCGGCGGGGCGGCCCCGATGGTCTACCGGGCGTCGAAGGCCGCGGTGATCCAGGTGTCGATCTCGATGGCGATCGACCTTGCCCAGCACGGCATCCGGGTCAACGTCATCGCGCCCGGCCACATCCAGACCGGGATCAACAGCTACGACATGGGCGCGGTCATCCGTGCCACCCAGCCGCTGCAGCGGCACGGCAGCACCGCCGACGTCGCGCAGGCGATGCTGTTCCTGGCGAGCGAGCGGGCCGCGCAGATCACGGGGATCGTGGTGCCGGTCGACGGCGGCACGGTCGCGGGCGGGCCGGTGAACCAGATGCAGATGCTCATGATCGGCGACCAGACCCTGCAGGAGAAGCGTGAAGGAGCGTCCGGTGAGCGGTGAGCTGGTGATCCGCGGCGGGACCGTCGTCGACGGCACCGGCGCACCCGGGTACACGGCCGACGTGCGGATCGCCGACGGCAGGGTCGTCGAGATCGGCCCGGGCCTGCGCGGCGACGACGTGCTCGACGCGGCGGATTGCGTGGTGGCTCCCGGCTTCGTCGACATCCACACGCACTACGACGCGCAGGTGTTCTGGGACCCGGCGCTGCGACCGACCTCGTACCACGGCGTGACCACGGTGGTGGCGGGCAACTGCGGGTTCGCCATCGCCCCCACCCGCGCGGAGCACCACGAGGTGATCGTCCGGACGCTCGAGAACGTCGAGGACATGGACGCGGCCACGCTCACCGAGGGGATCGCGTGGGAGTTCGAGACGTTCCCGCAGTACATGGAGCTCGTGCAGTCGCGCGGCACGATGCTCAACTACACGTGCTACGTCGGGCACACGGCGCTGCGCCTCTACGTGATGGGCGACGCCGCCTACGAGCGGGCGGCGAGCGCCGAGGAGATCGCGCGGATGTGCGCGCTCCTCCAGGAGGGGATCGCAGCCGGCGCGGCCGGCTTCTCGAGCTCGTTCTCGTACGCGCACCGAGGGGTCGACGGCAAGCCCGTGCCGAGCCGGTTCGCCGCGCGCGACGAGGTGGAGGCGCTCTACATGGCCGCCGGCGCCACCGGGAAGGGCGCGGTGCTCGCGACTCCCGGCGAGCAGTGCACCTACCCCGACTTCTACGCGCTGCAGGAGAAGGTGGGCCGCCCGTTCTTCTGGCCGCTGTTCGCGCTGCCCGACGGCAAGCACCTCGAGCACCTCGAACGCCACCGGGAGGGGCTCGCCCGGGGTCTCGACGTGTGGCCCCAGGTCACACCCCGCCCGCTCACCATGCAGTTCACGATGGCCGACGCGTACAGCCTCAACACCGGGCAGGTGTTCGGCGAGCTGATGAAGGTCGGCACCGCCGTGCGGCTGGCCGCCTACCGCGACCCCGAGTGGCGGGCGCTCGCGGCGGCCGACCTGGAGCACTCGCCGATGAAGCCGCGGTGGAACACCTTCGAGGTGTCGGAGTCGACGCGTTTCCCCGAGCTCGTCGGCCGGCGGGTGGGCGACCTCGCGCGAGAGCGCGGCGTCGGTCCCTTCGACGTGATGTGCGAGCTCGCGGTCGCCGAGGACCTCGCCACCCGGTTCCGGGCCTACATCGCCAACGACGATCCCGACCAGGTGGCCGGGCTGCTCACGCACGACCATGTCGCGCTGGGCCTGTCCGACGCCGGTGCGCACGTCGACCAGCTCTGCGACGCGCCCCTCTCGACCGACCTGCTCGGCACCTGGGTGCGGGAGCGGCAGGTGCTCACCGTCGAGCGCGCGGTCCGGATGCTGAGTGGTCAGCAGGCCGACATCTTCGGCTTCGCCGACCGGGGCTACGTCCGCGAGGGTGCGTGGGCCGATCTGGTGGTGTTCGATCCCGACACGGTGGCGCCCGGCCCGACGACCCGGGTGCGCGACTTCCCGGCGGCCGGAGAGCGCCTCACCAGCGAGCAGCCGGTCGGGGTGCGCCACGTCCTCGTGAACGGCACCCCCATCCGTCGCGACGAGGTCCAGCTCCCCACTCCCGAGGCCGCCGCCGACCGTCCCGGCACCCTCCCCGTCATCGCCTGACTCCCGTTCTTGCGTCCCCCGCGCATCCATGTGCTGCCCGGGGGACGCCAAAACGGGGTGGGGGGTCAGCGGACGGTGCGGAAGAACGTGCGGACGTCGTCGACGAACCGGTCGGGCTGCTCCCACGCGGCGAAGTGACCGCCGCGATCGATCTCGGCCCAGTGGGTGACGTGGTAGGTGGCCTGTACCCACGAGCGCGGGAACCGGAGGATCTCCTCCTTGGGGTAGCGCGCGACGCCGGTGGGCACTGTCACGTACGGGATCGGCTGCTGGAGCACGCCGCTGCGCGCGGTCTCCCAGTACAGGCGGGCCGACGACGTGAACGTGCGTGTGGCCCAGTACCACATCACGTTGGTGAGCACGCGGTCGCGGTCGAAGACGGTGAACGGGTCGCCGTCGCAGTCGCTCCATCCCCGCAGCTTCTCGAGGATCCAGGCGCACAGCCCGGCCGGCGAATCGTCGAGCCCGACACCGAGCGACTGCGGCTTCGTCATCTGCACCGCGGCGTACGCGCCTTCGGTGGCCTGGAAGCGACCCATCACCGCGAGGTCGGCCCGCTCGGCGTCGGTGAGGGTCGACAGGTCCGCCTGGGGGTTGGCGAGCGCCATGTTGAGGTGCAGACCCACCATGCGTCCGGTGTCGAGGCCCGCCATCCGGGTGGTGATCTGCGCGCCCCAGTCGCCCCCCTGGGCGCCGTAGCGGTGGTACCACAGCCGGTCCATCAGCGTGACGAACGCCTGCGCGGTGCGGACGATGTCCCAGCCCGCCTCGGTGGGGGGTGGCGAGAACCCGTAGCCCGGGAGCGACGGGGCGACGACGTGGAACGCGTCGGCCGGGTCGCCGCCGAACTCCTCGGGGTGGGTGAGGCGGGGGATGACGTCGAGGAACTCCACGATCGACCCGGGCCAGCCGTGCACGAGCAGGAGCGGCAGCGCGTCCGGGTGCGGCGAGCGGGCGTGCACGAAGTGGAACGGCTGGCCGTCGATCACGGTCATGCAGTGGTCGAGCAGGTTGAGCTCGGCCTCCTGCGCGCGCCAGTCGTAGTCGTCGCGCCAGTAGGCGACGAGCGGAGCGAGCGTCGCGGTGGGGGTGCCCTGGCCCCAGCCGACGCCCGGGAGGTCGGCGGGCAAGCGCGTGCGGGTGAGCCGCTCCCGGAGGTCGTCGAGGACGGCGTCGTCGACGTGGACGACGAGCCGCTCGACCGCGTCGGGCGCCATGCCTCCTTCCGGCTCGCTCACCACTCCCGCTCACGCCCGGTCGAACTCGAGGTGGAGCTCCTTGAGGCCGCGCAGCATGTACGTGGGGTCGTACTCGTAGCGCCGTGCGTCGGCCGGGCCGTGGTGGGCCTCCGAGATGCGGATGTCCGACATCCGCTCGAGGAACCGCACGAGGGTGGCGTGGGTCTCGGCCCGGGCCAGCGGTGCGCCCGCGCACGTGTGGATGCCGTGCCCGAAGCCGAGATGCTGGCGGCCGTTGGGCCGGTCGATGTCGAACTCGCCGGGGTTCTCGAACTGGCGGGGGTCGCGGCTCGCGGCGTCGGTCATCAGGAACACCGTGGTGCCGGGCGGGAGGTCGATCCCGCCGACGGTGGTCGCCACGCGCGAGAGCTTGAACGACCCCTTCAGCGGCGCCTCGGTGCGCAGCATCTCCTCGATGAACGGTGAGACGAGCCCGTGGTCGGCGCGGAGGCGCTCCTGGAGCTCGGGGTGGTCGCCGAGCGTGCGCACGCACATCCCGATGAGCCGGGCGGTGGTCTCGCTGCCGGCCGAGAACAGGTTCGCGGCGATGCGCATGACGTCCTCGACCGGCGGCAGCGTGCCGTCGGGGAACGTGGCCAGGGCCATCTCGGTCATGACGTCGTCGCGCGGTTGGGTGCGGCGGTCCTCGATGTAGCGGGTGAACTGCTCGTACAGGTAGCCGAGCGGCTTGTGCTCCATGCGCGCCGCCCGCACCTTCGTGTGCAGATGACGGAGGAACGCCTCCCGGTCCTCGTCGGGGACGCCGAGCAGGTCGGCGACCACGAGCAGGGTGAACGGGATCGCGTAGTCGTGCAGCAGCTCGCATTCGCCGCGGTCGATGAACTCGTCGATCTGGTCGTCGGCCAGCTGCCACATGTACGCCTCGTTCTCCTTGAGGCGCTTCGGCGTGATCAGGCGCATGAGCAGGCCCCGGTGCGCGGTGTGCTTGGGCGGGTCGAAGGAGGGGAGCTGGTCGCTGAACGGGAGCTCCGCGCGGTGGGCCTCGATGAACTCCGTGAGGTCGTCGGTGTCGGGGAGCGGCTCGGAGAACTTGAAGAACGGGCCGCTCACCGTGTTGCAGTTCGACCACGTCTTCTGGTCGTGATAGATCGCGATGGCTTCCTCGTAGCCGGTCACCAACCACACGCCCCACAGCGGGTAGTACCAGAGCGGCCCCTGCTCGCGCACCCAGTCGTAGAACGGGTAGGGGTCGTGGGGGAGCTCCTTGTCGCGGAACAGGTCGATGGACGCGAGGTCGGTCTGGCGCACGGGCCCCCCAGCGGCGAAATCGGACACTCCGATTACGGTGTTCACACACTACGAGAGCACCGTTTCCGCCCGCAACGGGGCGGGGCGGGGCCGCGGAGGGGGAGCGGATGGACCCGATCGTCAACCACGTGGGGCTGTGCGTCGCCGACCGGGAGCGGTCGCGCCGGTTCTACGAGGCGGTCCTCGGCTTCGCGCCGTGGTTCGAGATCGCCCCGCCCGACGCCATGGTGGCGAAGCTCATCGACCTGCCCGAGCCCGTGGGCGTGGAGGTGGTGTACCTCCGGCGCGGGGCGTTCGTGCTCGAGCTGATGGAGTACACCGCCGCCGGGTCGGTGACGCCGGCGCGCCCGCGGGTGATGAACGAGATCGGGCTCACCCACCTGTCGATCGCGGTCGACGACATCGACGCGGTCGCGGCCCTCGCCGTGGAGCACGGGGGCAGCGTCCTGCCCCAGACGCACGTCGGGGCCGCGGTGATGATCCGCGACCCCGACGGACAGCTGCTCGAGCTGCTCCCGATGGGCTACCGGGACAGCCTTCGGGATTGACGGGCTACTTCGTCATGTAGACGCCGTAGAGCTGCGGCCCGTACGGCGCGTTGACGATGGTCATGTTCTTGACCTTGTCGGAGTAGGCGGCGAGGACACCTTGGGCGTTGGTGGCGATGTTCGCCGACTGCTCCAGGGCGATCTTCTGGAAGTCGGCCCACGCCTGCTTCAGGTCGGCCTCGGACTTGGTGGGGTCCTGCGTGGCCTCCATCGCCGCGATGACCGCGGGGTCGTTCCAGGCGCAGAAGTTCAGCGGGTTCTCGCCCTTGAACACGAGGTTGAACAGGTTCGGGTCGAGCGACACGGTGGCCATGTCGGGCTTGAGCCGGGCCGCGTCGGTGGCGTAGCTCGTCGTCTTGGTGATCTCGGGCGCGAGGCCGACCGCCTCGAGCTGGGGCTGGATCACGTCGGCCATCGCGTCGTACGGCGGTTGCGCCGGCACGAGCATGGTCACCTTGGTGCCCTCGGCCACGCCGGCTTCCTTCAGGAGGGCCTTGGCCTTCTTCGGGTCGTACTTGACGGTCTTGGCCAGCTTCTTGTCGTAGAACGGGTTGTTGCTCGCGAGGATGAGGGTCCCCGGCGCGCCGGTTCCGCTCAGCGCCGCCTCGTTGATCGCGTCGCGGTCGATCGCGTACTGCATCGCCTGACGGGCCTTCTGGTTGGCGAACACGCCCTGGGTCGGGCACAGCGACAATTGGAACTGCCGCGGACTCGGCGCCGAGTAGACCTCGATCCCGGGCGACGACTGGAGTGTCTGCACCGCGTCGGGCGGGAACGACCAGATCAGGTCGACCGTGCCGGCCTGGAGGGCGCTCACCGCGGGCGGGCCGATGGGCGTGTCGATGTAGTCGATCTCGCCGACGGTCTTGAGCTTCTTGTCGTAGTAGTCGGGGTTCCGCTTCAGCACCACCTTGCCGGTGTTGTAGCCGTCGAACAGATAGGGCCCGGCGCCGAGGGGCGCGGAGTCGAGGTTGCCCTTCGCTGCGGCCGCCGGCGACGGCACACCCAGGTAGTTCGCGCTCTTCAGGTCGGTGTTGATGAAGTTCTGCGCGACGGGCGCGTTGAACTTCATGCGGACCTTGTTGTCGGCGATCTTCTCGACGCCGACGAACGACTGGCCGTTGGTGCCCTTGTTCGGCCGGTTGCCGTTGATCAGCGCGGTCCATGCCGCGACGACTGCGTCGGCGTTGAACGGCGTGCCGTCGGAGAACTTCACACCGTCCCGGAGCGTGAGCTCCACCGTCTGGGCGTCGGGGGCCGTCCACGCGGTGGCGAGGCCGGGCGCGCCCTTGCCGTCGGTCGTCTCGACGATCATCGTCCCGTAGATCAGGTCGAGCCAGAGCCGAGGCGTCGGGTTGGCCGTGGCCTTGGGCGAGTTCGGGTCGAAGAAGGGTCCGCCCTGGTCCTCGAACGGCACGCCGAAGCGCAGCACGGCCGCCTTGTCGACCTTGTCGGCAGCGGGGCGGCTGGCGCCGGCGACGCCGGTCGACAGGGCCGAGGCCATGAGCGTGAGCACGAGCACGGTGACCGTGCCACGCCGGATCCTGGAACGATTGGTACAGAACATCGTGCCCCCCCTGGGCAGAATGGCGAGTGCCGGGAGTGTAAACGGCGTTCTCGCAATTGTCACGTCGCCGTTTCCAGCCCTCCCCGGGCCTGCCCCCGGTCTACCCGGTCGTGGGGCTCGGCGGCCGTCGGGCACCCACCGGCCGGGATTTCGGGGTTCCCCCGACCACCTAGCCTCCCCGCGATGCGCGCCGTCCAGGTCACGCCCACCGGTCTCGAGATCCTCGACGTCCCCGTCCCCGAGCCCGGGCCGGGCGAGGCGCTCGTGAAGGTGGCGGGCTCGGGGCTGTGCCACTCCGACTGCATGATCCGGCACTCCTCCGTGGTGTTCCTCCCCGACGGGGGCAGCTTCACCATCGGCCACGAGGCGGCCGGCCGGGTCGAGGCGGTGGGTCCCGGCGTCCCGGCCGGGGTCGTCGGCCGGGAGGTGGTCGTCCACGCCGAGTACGGCTGCGGCCTCTGCACCACGTGCCGGTCGGGCCACGAGCGGTACTGCCCGGTGATCAAGCCCTGTCGCGGCGCCGGCCAGGGCTTCGACGGCGGGATGGCCGAGTACCTCGTCGCCCCGGCCCGGGCGGTGGTCCCGCTGCCCGACGGCATCGACCCCGTCGACGCCGGGCCGATCGACGACGCCGGACTCACCCCGTACCACGCGATCCGCACCTCCTTGCCGTGGCTGGAGGCGGGGTCGGTCGCCGCGATCATCGGCATCGGCGGGTTGGGCCACCTCGCGGTACAGATTCTCCGGGCGATGAGCGCGGCCACGATCGTCGCGGTGGAGCCCGACCCGGCGCGGCGCGAGTTCGCGCTCGAGCTGGGTGCCGACGTCGCACTGCACCCCGACGACGATGCCGGCGCGCGGATCAAGGCGATGGGCACCGACGGCGCGTCGCTCGTCCTCGACCTCGTCGGCATCGACTCCACGCTCCACCTCGGGGTCGCGGCCGCAGCCACGCGGGGCAAGGTGGTCTGCGTGGGCGCCGGCCTCGGCCAGTACCCGTTCTCGATGATCACCACCCCGTGGGAGTGCGTGCTGCAGACCACCTACTCCGGTGAGGCGTGGGAACTTGCGCAGCTGCTCACCCTTGTCGAGGCGGGGAAGGTGCGGGTGCGCACCAGCCACATCGCGCTCGACGAGGTCCCCGACGCGTACGACCGCCTCGACCGCGGCGAGCACGGCGTCGGCCGCCTCATCGCGAGGCCGTGAACGTCGGGCTCACGCCTCGAAGCGGAGCTCCGGCTCTCTGGGTCGCTGCGCTCCGGCTCTCTGGGTCGCTGCGCTCCGGCTCTCTGGGTCGCTGCGCTCCGGC
>VGCA01000037.1 GCA_016870245.1 Actinomycetota bacterium
AGCAGGCCCCGGCCGCGCTCGAGACCGACGGTGGTCGTGCGCTCGAGCCCGCGGCGCCGGCGCCCCTGGTCCAACCGGCCGACGGGCTGACCCTCCTCCGGCGGGTCCGGGTCGTCGATCCGGGGAGCCTCGACGACTACCGCGCGCACGGTGGCTACGCCGCGTTGGCCCACGCCCGTCGCCTCGGCGCCGAGGCGACCCGGCAGGCCATCGCCGCGAGCGGCCTCACGGGGCGGGGCGGGGCGGCGTTCCCCGCCGGGCGGAAGTGGGCGGCAGTCGCCGGCGCGCCGGGCCCGATCAAGTACGTGGTGGCCAACGCCGACGAGTCGGAGCCGGGCACGTTCAAGGACCGGGTGCTGCTCGAGCACGACCCCTTCAGCCTGATCGAGGCCATGACGATCGCCGGGTGGGCGGTCGGGGCGACGGTCGGCATCGTCTACGTCCGCGACGAGTACCCGGAGGCGCGGGAGCGCATCGAGACCGCGATCGCGGTCGCGGAGGCCGCCGGGCTGCTCGGCGACGACGCCGCCCGGCTCGGCGTGCCGTTCCGGATCGAGGTCCGGCGCGGCGCCGGCGCCTACATCTGTGGCGAGGAGACGGCGCTGTTCAACTCGATCGAGGGGCACCGGGGCGAGCCCCGGTCGAAGCCGCCGTTCCCGGTCGACGCCGGGCTGTTCGGCGCCCCCACGCTGGTGCACAACGTGGAGACGCTCGCCAACGTGCTGCGGGTGCTCGACCCCGCCGGGCCGGGGCGGGAGACCAAGCTGTTCTCGGTGTCGGGCTCGATCACCCGGCCGGGGGTGTACGAGGTGCCGATGGGCACGACGCTGCGAGACCTCCTCCGCCTCGCCGGCGGCGTCCCTACGGGCCGCGCCCTGCGCGCGGTCCTGCTCGGTGGCGCGGCCGGCAGCTTCGTGCGTCCCGACGACGTCGGCGTCGCACTCACGATCGAGGCCACCCGGGCCATCGGCGCGACCCTCGGCTCGGGCGCGGTGATCGTGCTCGACGACACCGTCGACCTCACCCAGATGGTGCTCGGCATCGCCGCGTTCTTCCGTGAGGAGTCGTGCGGCCAGTGCGTGCCCTGCCGGGTGGGCACCGTCCGTCAGGAGGAGGCGCTCCACCGGCTCGCATCGGGGCGACACCTGGGGACGCTCGACGAGGAGATCGTCCGCCTCCGCGACGTCGGGGCCGCGATGCGCGACGCGTCGATCTGCGGGCTCGGGCAGACCGCGTGGAACGCGGTGGAGAGCGCGCTCGATCGGTTCGGTCTGTTCGAGGAGACGCCATGACCACGCGCGGACCGAGTGGTCCCGCCGGAGACGCGATCGAGGTTCGCATCGACGGGGTGGCACAGGTGGTGCCCCGCGGCACGACGATCCTCGACGCCTGCGCGGCGGCCGGGGTGTCGACCCCCACGCTCTGCTACGGCGACACCATCCGGGCCCGCAACGTCTGCCGGGTGTGCGTGGTGGAGGTGGCGGGCAGCCGCACCCTCGTGCCCGCCTGCTCCCGGGAGGTCGAGGCCGGCATGGAGGTCGAGACCGACAACGCCCGGGTCCGCCACGCCCGACGCCTGGTGCTCGAGCTGCTCGGGAGCAGCGTCGACCTGTCGCTGCACGACGCGGTCGAGGAGTGGAACGCCCGCTACGGCGCCGACCCCGGCCGCTTCGGTGAGGCGGCCGAGACCGTCGCGCAGCCCACGAAGGTCGACAACGACCTCTACGTGCGCGACTACTCGAAGTGCATCCTCTGCTACCAGTGCGTCGACGCGTGCGGCGAGCAGGTGCAGCACACGTTCGCGATCGCGATCGCCGGCCGCGGGTTCGGGTCGACCATCTCCACCGAGCACGACGTCCCGTTGCCCGAGTCGGCGTGCGTCTACTGCGGCAACTGCATCGAGGTGTGCCCGACCGACGCGCTCATGTTCCGGTCCGAGCACGACCTCCGGGGCGCCGGCACCTGGGACGAGTCGCGCCAGACCCGCACCGACACGATCTGCGCCTACTGCGGGGTGGGCTGCACGCTGACGCTGCACGTGCAGCACGGCGTGGGCGACGACCCCGACGACCGCATCGTGAAGGTGTCGTCACCCCACGACAGCGGGGTGACCGCCGGGAACCTCTGCATCAAGGGCCGCTTCGGCTTCGACCACGTCCGGCCCTGACGGCGTGCCCTAGTACGCGCCGCCGTCGACGCCGATGCACTGGTTGTTGACGTAACGCGCCGCGTCGGACACCACCCACGCGACGACGTCGGCGACCTCCTCGGGGCTGCACACGTGTCCGAACGGCATGCGCCCGGCGATCGAATGGATGTCGTCGCCGGCGCCCATCACCGCCTTGGCCAGGCGGCGGCCCATCTCGGTGTCGACCAGGCCGGGGGCCACGATGTTGACGTGGATCCCGTGCGCGAGCTCCTCCTTGGCGAGGGTGCGCGCCAGCGCCTCCATCGCCGCCTTGGCCATGTTGTACGGCGCCGAGTACCCGCCCATGGCCTTCGTGGCCGCGCTGGAGATGAACACGACGTCGCCGCGCGGACGGGTGCGCATGCTCGGCACCACCATCTGCGCGAGGGCGAACCCACCGAACGCGTGGGTGCGCCACACACGCTCGATCTCGGCCGGATCGGTGTCGACCACCGACTGTCCCCGGCTGGCGATCCCGGCGCTGTGCACCAGCGTGTCGACGTAGCCGAAGTCGGCGAGCACGGCGTCGACCATCCGCCGGTCGGCTTCGTAGTCGTCGACCGAGGCGGCGTACACCTCGGCCCGGCGCCCGAGCGCTTCGACCAGCTGCGCCGTCTGGCGGGCCGACTCCTCGTCGCGGCGGTAGTTGATCGCCACGTCGAAGCCATCGCCCGCGAGGGCCAGCGAGATGGCCGCCCCGATCCCCCGTCCACCCCCGGTCACCAGGGCCACCCTCGGTTCGGTCATGTCGCCACTCCACCTGTCTCCGACGCGTTCCGGTCGGCGGGAGTCTGCCACCGGTGGCGGCGTGTGACAGGCTGCGTGGCGATGGACGTCTACGAAGCCCTCTACACGACCCGGGCCATGCGCCGGGTCCGGCCGGATCCGATCCCCGAGGCGGTGCAGCAGAAGATCCTCGACGCCGCGATCCGGGCCCCGAGCGGCGGTAACAGCCAGACCTGGCGGTTCCTGCTGGTCGACGACAAGGAGGTGCTCGGCCGGCTCGGCCCCGTGTACCGCGACTGCCTGGGCCAGGTGTTCACCGTGTTCTACGGCGATCGGGTCGCGGCCGCGCTCGCCGACCCCGACACGCCCGAGAGCGTCGCCATGCTGTCCATGAAGCGGTCGGCCGAACATCTCGCCGAGCACTTCGAGGAGTACCCGCTGATGCTCTTCAGCTTCGCGCTCGGCGACCCGACCGGCGGCTCGATCCATCCGTCGACCTGGTCGGCCTGCCTCGCCGCCCGGGCCGAGGGCGTGGGATCGGCCTGGACGTCGGCGTTCGCCCTGAACGTGGCGCCGGCGCTGGAGATCCTCGGCGTCCCCGAGGCGGAGGGCTGGAGGTTCGCGTCGTGCGTGACCTTCGGCTACCCGACGGGTCGTTGGGGTGTGGCCCCGCGGGTCCCGGTGCACGAGGTCTCGTACCGGAACCACTGGGGCACCCCGGTCGGGTTCGAGGTCCCCGCGCCGCTCTGGTCGTATTGAGCCTTCAGACCCGCGCCGCGCCGAGCGTCGTGGCCCGCTGGGCCAGCCGGGGCGCGCCGAGCCGCGCCGCCCATGCACCGAGCGCGTCGGTCGGACCGGTCCAGCGCCAGTCGTCGACGTCGCCCACGTCGCCGTCGGTGCGCAGCGTGGCGAGCGTGCGGAACAGCAGCGCGGCCTCGCGGGCCTCGGCGAGCGTGGCCGCCAGCTTCGCTTCCCCCCGCACCGTCACGTCCCACGGCGGATCGGGGATCTCGTCGATCGAGCCGTAGCGGGCGAGCACGGTGGCGGCCGACTTCGCGCCCCACCCGGGGAGGCCGGGGAACCCGTCGGCGCTGTCGCCCACGAGGGCGAGCCAGTCGGGGATCGACGCCGGGGGCACCCCGAACTTCGCGATCACGCCGGCCTCGTCGTAGCGGGTGTCGGCGCGGCGGTCCCACTGCACCACGATCGGGTCCTGCACGCACTGCGCCAGGTCCTTGTCGGGCGTGCAGATGAGGACCTGCTCCACCCGCTCGTCGGCGACGGCCACCGCACAGGCCGACGCCAGCGCGTCGTCGGCCTCGAGCTCGACCTCGGGCCACACCGCGATGCCGAAGGCGCGCAGCGCGTCCTCCAGCAGCGGGAACTGGGCGAACAGGACCGGGTCGATGCCCTCGCCGGTCTTGTAGCCGATCCACAGGTCGTTGCGGAACGACTCGATCACGTGGTCGGTGGCGACCCCCACATGGGTGGCCCCGCTCTCCAGCAGGTCCAGCAACGACGTGACCACGCCCCGCACCGCGCCGACGTCGACCCCGTCGGGATCGAGGTGCTCGGGCCGGGCGTAGTAGTGACGGAACAGCTCGTAGGTGCCGTCGACCAGGTGGACCTGCATCTCCCGAGCCTGCCACACGCCGGTTCCGCGCTGGGCCGGCTCGGCGAGCTGACGGCAGGTGATCGCTTGCATCGGAGACCTGGCCGGCCATCACCCTCGTCAACCCGGTGGTGGAGCAGCTTCCAGCGCATGACCGGCTTCCGTTGAAGCGATGCTCCCGCTGAGCGGGAGTGACCCTTCAATGAACGGGGATCGCACGCGCGCGGGATCCTCCTCAGGTGAGGACGAAGCCCTCGTAGCCGTGGTCGGCGACCTCGTTGCAGCGCGCCATGTAGGCGGGGATGCCGCCGACGTAGGGCAGGAACACCCGGGGCTTCCCCTCGATGTTGGCGCCGAGGTACCAGGAGTTGCAGGAGGCCGCCGTGAACATCGTGCCCTCGGCCACCTGGTTCACGTGCGCGCACCACGCCTCCTGCGCGGCGGCGTCGGCCTCGGCCGAGTGCAGCCCGTGCTCGACCAGGTACTGGACGAAGTCGGCGATCCACCCCACCTGCAGCTCGATCTGGGGCGGGTAGGTCGCGAGGACGCCGGGGCTGCCGGGACCCACGCACACGAACAGGTTGGGGTACCCCTCCACCCCGATGCCGAGGTAGGTGCGGGGCCCGTCGGCCCAGTCGTCGCGCAGGAGGCGGCCGTCACGCCCGCGCACGTCGATGCGGGTGAGGGCACCGGTCATGGCGTCGAACCCGGTGGCGAGGACCAGCACGTCGAGGGGCACGAACCGCTCCGAGGTGCGGATGCCCTCGGGGGTGACCTCCTCGATGGTCTCTCGCCGGAGGTCGACGAGGCTCACGTCGTCGCGGTTGAACGTCTCGAAGTAGCCGGTGTCGAGCACCGGCCGCTTGCACCCCAGCGGGTAGCCCCGCGGCGACAGGGCCTCCGCGGTCTCCGGATCCCTCACCGTGCGGCGGATCATCTCGCGGAACAGCTCGACCGCCATCTCGTTGGCGTCGAGGTCACCGGCGGTGTCGCTCCAGATCCGGCACGCGCTGAACCCGTGCTCCTCGATCGCGGCCTCGCGCTCCTCGGGCGTGCTGTCGAGGATGCGACGGTCGTCGGTGGGGAAGGTGAAGATCACGGCCCCGGTGGTGCCGGCGGTGGCGCTGAACGACGCGTACTGCTCCTCGCGCAGCTCCCGGTAGCGGGCCTTGATCGCGGTCTGCTCCTCGTCGGTGAGGGGCTGGTTCTGCGACGGCCACGTGAACGCCGGCGTGCGCTGGAACACCGTGAGGTGCTCGGCGACCTTCGCGAGCTCGGGGATCACCTGGATCCCCGACGACCCGGTGCCGACCACGCCGACCCGCTTGCCCTCGATCTCGACGCCCTCCTCGGGCCAGAGGCTCGTCTGTACGACGGTGCCGGCGAAGGAGTCCATGCCCGGCCACGACGGCGTGTACGGCGCCGACAGCCCGCCGGTGGCCATCACGGCGAAACGGGACCGCAGCCGCTTTCCCGCCTCGGTCTCGAACAGCCAGGTGTCGGTCGTCTCGTCGTAGGTGGCCGCCGTCACGCCGTCGGAGCACCGGATGTCGCGACGCAGGTCGTAGCGGTCCGCCATGTGGTTGAGGTACGCCTCGATCTCGGGCTGGGAGGCGAAGTGCTCGGTCCAGACCCACTCCTGCTCGAGCTCGGGGTCGAACCCGAACGAGTACTCGAGGCTCGGGATGTCGCAGCGGGCGCCCGGGTACCGGTTCCAGTACCAGGTGCCGCCGACGCCGGGCGCCTTCTCGAGCACGATCGTGCGCAGACCCCGGTCGCGCAGCACCTTCAGGGCGTAGAGGCCGGACATGCCGGCGCCGACGACGATCACGTCGGCGTCGAGGGTGACGTCGGAGGTGGTCATGGGCGGCTCCCTCGGTCGGGTCGGAGCGGTCGGGCGGGGACGACCGGGCGGTCGGCGCACGGCCAGCCCGTCAGGGCCCCGAGCATGTCACTTCCGGACGAAGTCCACCGACACGACCCGGGCGTTCCCGTCCAGGACCACGTTGCCTTTGCTCTTGGTGCCGTCGGCGGCGGCCACCTTGCACCGCACCGGGATGTCGGGCTGGGCCACGATCACCGACCGGGTGCTACAGACCACGTCGGCGCGCCCCCCGACCTGATCGGCGAAGGCGCCGGCGACCAGCCCGGCGAGCTGGTCGGGCTGGAGGATGAGGCTCGCAGTGGCGAAGCGGGCGTCGCCGGCCTCGTTGAGCGCTCCGGCGATCAGGAGCGGCTGACCGTCGAGCCGGCCGACGCAGGCGAAGACCCCGCTCGACGAGTCGACGGAGGGTGCGACGTCGCCGCCGGCGAGGTCGACCAGCGCGGCGCGGACGACCGTCTCGGGATCTGCGTCGGTGGCCGGCACCGACCGGGGGCACACCACCTTCTTGAGGGTCGGGGCCGGAAAGCGCAGCTCGTCCTTGGTCTGGGGCCACCAATCCGAGCGGATGAACTTCGCGACGTCGGTCCCCGAGGCCGCCTGGGACGGCGCGGCCCCGTGGGCGGGCCCGACACCCATCGTCACGAGGGTGGCGGCGACCGCGGCGACCGCGGCGACGGGGCGGAGGCGACGGGCTGCGCGCATGGAGCTCCTCGGGCGGTCGCGGGATGCCGGCGTGGCGGAGGTGGAAACCAGTATCGCGACGGCGCGGGGCCGGTCGGGAAGCGAGGGGGTCGGGCCGCTGCCCGTCGGTCCGAGCCGGCGGCTCACACCAGGTGCTCCGGGTCAGGCCGGCTGCAGGGTGGTCGAGCCGGGCGCGGGGGCGTCGCCGACCGCAGGCGTCTCGGCCGGTCGGGTGAACAGGCCCAGGTAGAACCACACGACGGCCACCCACAGCGCCGTGGCGCCCGCGATGTGCAGGCCCACGAGGAGCGCGGGGATGTCGTTGAAGTACTGGATGTAGCCGATCGCGGCCTGGATGCAGGCGACGAGGAGCACGGCGCCGAGCCGGTTCACCACGGCGGGCGACGCCTGCGTGCGCCGGATCTGCCACAGGGTGACGAGGGTGAGTGCGAGGAAGAGCACGACCGCGATGCCGTGGATGCGTGCCACGTTGCTGATGTCGAACCCGAACCGCCGGGCCTCCTCGTCGCCGCCGTGCGGACCGGTGGACGTGACGATCGTTCCCGTGAACACGACGATGCACACCATGACGAACATCGCCCGGCCGAGGTCGCGCACCGTGCGGTCGACGGCCAGTCGGGCCTTGGTGTGCGGCTCCCCCGCCCGCTTGTACAGCACGACGGCGTCGAGCAGCAGCACCAGCGAGAGGATGAAGTGGGTCATCACGAACTCGGGGCGGAGGTCGAAGATGACGGTGAGCCCGCCGACGACGGCCTGCGCGATCACCCCGCCGACGAGGCCGAGAGACAGCCAGATCAGGTCGCGGCGGCGGGGATCGCGGAAGAACGACCCGAGCACGCACACGATGACCGCCAAGGAGACGAGGCCGGTGATCGTCCGGTTGACGAACTCGATCATCGCGTGGCCGTTGTCGGCGCCCTTGGGCACGAGCGACCCCGGTTCGCAGTTGGGCCAGTCGGGACAGCCCAGGCCCGAGCCGGTCAGGCGCACCGCCGCGCCGGTGACGATGATGAAGCCCAAGAGGCACGTGGCGACCAGCGCGATCCTCCGGAACGCCGACGGGCTCAGCTTCACGCCGTCAGCGTAGGTCGCGGCTCCTGCGTTACCGTCACCGGCGTGACGGCTGACGCACCCCTCCACTACGACGAGTTCGGGCTGTTCCACGAGAACGCCGAGGAGTTCGGAATCCCCTACGACGGGCCACCGGTGGTCCGGCGGGAGTCGGTGGTGGTCGACCCGGCCACGGGGCGGCGCCTCAGCGCCCTCGTCTGGGGTGACGACCCGCCCGAGATCGTGCTGATCCACGGCGGGGCCCAGAACGCCCACACGTGGGACACCGTGGCCCTGGCCCTCGGGCGCCCCCTCCTCGCGGTGGACCTCCCCGGGCACGGGCATTCCGACCATCGAGACGACGGTCCCTTCGGCCCGCGCGAGAACGCCGCGGACGTCGAGGTGGCCGTGCGCGCCCTCGCCCCCGACGCGGCGATGGTCGTCGGCATGTCGCTGGGTGGTCTCACGGCGATCGCGCTCACCGAGCGGGCACCCGACGCGGTGCGCACGCTCCTCCTCGTCGACGTCACGCCCGGGGTCGACAAGGACCGGGCGGCGCCGATCGCCCAGTTCGTGTCGGGGCCCGACAGCTTCGAGAGCTTCGACGAGATCCTCGAGCGCACGGTCCAGTTCAACCCCACGCGCTCGGTGCAGTCGCTCCGGCGTGGCGTGCTGCACAACGCCGTCCAGCGTGACGACGGCCGCTGGGTGTGGCGCTACCAACGCCCGCGGATGATGGAGATGGCTCTGCGCCCCGACGACGCGCCGGCCGAGGCCGACGACCCACCCGTCCCGGACTTCACCACCTTGTGGGACGACCTCGGCGCCGTCACCGTGCCGGTCCTGCTCGCGTACGGGACCGAGGCGGGCAGCGTGGTGGCCCCCGAGCACATCGACGAGCTGCGGCGGCGTCAGCCCACGGCGCAGGTGATCGCGGTCGAGGGCGCGGGCCACAGCCTCCAGGGCGACACCCCCCTCGAGCTCACCGCGATCATCGAGGACTTCCTCGCCAGCTGAGGGCCGATGGGTTTGGCCCCGCGACTGAGCAACGGGCCTAGCCGGTGAGGGTGCTGACCTCGGTGGCGACCGCGTCGATCGCGTCCCAGTCGTAGCGCATCGGGAGCAGCTCGCCGGCCGCCCAGGCGCTCTGCTGGTCGGAGAAGTGCGGGCTGGTGCACTCGCCGCTGGCCCCGAGCGGGACCACCCACCCGCTGTTGTCCCAGTCGGCCAGGTCGAAGACGTAGCGCGCGACCGACGCGCCGGTGACGCCGAAGGACAGGCCGGCCGCGTGCGAGGTGGCGAACACGGTGTCCCCCTCCCCCGCCATCTCCACCGGCGGCGGGTCGAGTCGGCCCTCCCACTCGGGATGCGTCGCCGACAACGGGTGCTTCGGGGCTGCGAGGTGCATGCGGCCCCACCGCCACTGGGTCACGTCGTCGCCCATCGCGGTGCGCAGGAGGGCGACCCCGTCGGCGAGGGCGGCGGCGAGGACGTCGTCCCAGGTCTCCCCGGGGGCCAGGACCGTACGGTCGTCGGCGGCCAGGAGCGGCGAGACGACCGGCCACAGCCGCAGCGTCGGCGGGACGAACGAGGAGGCCGGCTCGTCGCGCGCCGGCGCCCGCAGGCCCGCGAGGGCGGGTCCGTGGACCAGGTGCCGGCAGACGGCGTCGCGCACCACCGTGTAGACGGCGGCGGCGCCCGAGTCGGCGGCCATCGTGGCGTCCCACCCGGCGAGCAGCCCGAGGGCCGCCTGCTCCACTTCGTCGGCGGGATGGAGCGCGCCGAGCCGCTCGATCCACAGCGGGGCTCGCAGCGACACGAGGTCGCGGTGCACCTCGGCCATGTCGGCCGCGGTCGCCGACTGCAGTGCGCCGAGCCGGGCCAGGATGCGCTCGGCCCGGTCGGGTCGCGCGTAGCCGTCGCTCAGGTGGTGTGGGTACTGCACGCCGACGATGCGCTGGTTCGCGGTGACGATCATCCCCGACTCGGGGTCGCGCACCTGCGGGAGGTCGTCGTAGGGCACGAGGTCGGCCCAGCCGTGGTCGGCCGTCCACCCCGGCACCGGACCGCACGCGTTCTCGGGGGTGCGGATCGGGATGGCGCCGACGGTCTGGTAGAGGATCGTGCCGTCGCGGTCGGCGCACAGGAGGTTGTTGACCGGGTCGACCCAGTCGCGCATCACGTCGCGCAGCCCGTCGGCGGTGTCGGCCCGCAGCATGGGCGCGAGCACCTCGAGGCCCGGACTCTGCGCGATCAGCGCGGTCGACTGCATCGCGATCGCCGCGCCGGTCGCCGGGTCGCCGAACGCGATCGGCCCGTTGGGCGTGTCGAAGCACTCCACGGTGACGTCGTGGCCGCCCCGTACCCGCACGATCTCCGTGCGGTCTGGCACCGGCGGCGATGCGTAGCGCTCCACATAGAGGTCCTGGTAGTCGCCGAACGCGTTGGTGACGCACCAGGCGACCTGCGCGTTGTGGCCGAAGTGCGGGAAGCCGGGGACCCCGACGAACGCGAGCCCGGTGGCGTCGAACTCGTCGCACGCCAGGTGGTTCTGCACGTAGACGCCGGGGACCTCCACCTGGCGATGGGGGTCGCCGGCCAGCAGGGGCCGACCGGTGGCCGTGTGGCGGCCGGCGAGCACCCACGAGTTGGAGCCGCCCTCCTCCGCGTCGGCGTCGGTCTCGGCGCCGAACGCCTCCACCCGTCCGAGCAAGTCGGGATCGGCCACCCGCAGCATGGCGGTGGCCCAGCGGACGGTGGCGTACCAGCTCGGGTCGAGCCCGTAGGGCGGCGCCGACTCGCCCGGCGGGACGATGAGCGGCGGGTCGCGGTCATCGGCCTCGAGCCGGACCGCGGCCTCGGCGCCGAGCGCCTCGGCGACCCGGGCCCGCCAGAGCTTCTTCTGCCAGTTGGCGAAGATCACGTGGCGGACGAGGAAGACGGCGTTGCAGTCCCACGGTGACCATGCCTCGGGCTCCACGCCGGCGAGCTCGAGGTCGGTCGGCAGGGGGCGACCGAGGGCGAGGTAGGCGTTGACGCCGGCGGCGTAGGCGTCGAGCACCGACCGGCCCCCGTCGGACAGCGCGTCGTACTCGCGACGCGCGGCGTCGCGCAGGCCGAGCCGGCGGGTGAACACGTCGAACGGCACGGCCGACCGTCCGGCCACCTCGGCCCAGCGGCCGTGGGCCCGGCGGCGGTCGTACTCGAGCTGGCCCAACCGGTCCCGGGCCTGCACGAACCCCTGCCCGAAGAAGGCGTCGTGGGCGGTACGGGCCCGCACGTGGGGGATCCCCCACTCGTCGCGCACGACGGTCACCGTGTCGTCGACGCCCCGCACCCGGATCGCTTCGGCGCGCCGGGCCGCGGGGGCTCCCCCGGGGGCTTCGGGGGCGGGGTCGACCGGCTGCGGCTCCTGATCCACGGTCCGCAGGCTACCGACGGGTCGTCGGGGCCGCCCGGGCGTGCGAGACTGGACCCATGACGAGCACCTTCACCCGCATGGACGCATCGACCGCCGAGCAGTGGGCGGTGATCGGCAAGGAGACCGTCGAGGCCCAGCCCCTCGCCGCCGACCACGTCCTCGCCCTGCTCGACCAGCTCGAGGGCATGGTCCTCGGCTTCGCGGTCGACCAACGCACGCACTGCCTGCAGACGGCCACCCTCGCCGAGCGCGCCGGTGCCGACGACGAGCTGGTGGTCGCCGCGCTGCTGCACGACGTCGGCAAGTACGTGAGCGTCGCCAACCACCCGGGCATCGCGGCCGAGATGCTGCGTCCCTACGTACGCGACGAGGTGTACCACGCCATCCGCGTGCACCAGGACTTCCAGGGCAAGCACTACTACGGGCACTTCGGCGGCGACACCGCAGCCCGCGAGAAGTACCGCGACGAGCCGTGGTTCGACCTCGCGGCCCGCTTCGCCGACGAGTGGGACCAGGTGGCGTTCGACCCCGACTACGACACCCTGCCGCTCGAGCACTTCGAGCCCACGGTGCGAGCGGTCTTCGCCATGCCCAAGAACTTCTTCTAGGCGCTCAGGGGCCGTCTCCCGCCGGGGTGTGGGGGCCGACCCCGAGGCGCGCCGCGCACTCGAAGGCCCGGGCCCGCACCTCCTCGGCGTCGGCGGTCACTCCGTCGCGGACCACCACCCGTCCGTCGACCACGACGGTCCCCACGACGCTCCCCGACGCCGCGTACACGAGGTTGTGCACGAGGTCGCCGGGGCCGAGCTCGAGCCGATCGGCCGGGAGGAGCAGCAGATCGGCCGGGGCGCCGGGCCGGAGGTGGGCGGGCCGGCCGAGCCCCTCGGCCCGGGCGCCGGTCGCCACCGCCCACGCCTCCCGGGCGGGCATGGCCCCGGGGTCGCCGGTCGCGTGCTTCTGGAGCAGCGACAGCACCTTGGCGTCGGCCAGCAGGTCGAGGGCGTTGTTCGACGCCGCGCCGTCGGTGCCGAGCCCGACGGGGATCCCGCGGGCCCGGGCCTCGGCGTAGGGGAAGACGCGGCCGACGGCGAGCTTCATGTTGGAGACGGGGTTGGTCACGATCGTCGCGCCGCGTTCGGCCACCAGATCGAGTGCGGCGTCGGTGAGCCAGACGCCGTGTGCGAGCACCGTGCGGGGCCCGAGGAGTCCGCAGCGGTCGAGCAGCTCGGCCGGGCCGACGCCGTGGCGCGCGTGGCACTCGAGGACCTCCTCCTCCGTCTCGGCCAGGTGGATCTGGACCGGCACGTCGCGCGCCGCGCTGACCTCCGCGATCCAGGTGAGCGTCTCCGGTGAGACCGTGTACACCGCGTGCGGACCGAGGCACGGAGTCACGAGCGGACCGTGCGCAGCCACGGCGTCGAGCTCGTCGAGGACCTGCGGTCGCAGCGCCCGCCCGCGCGCCGCGTCGTCCCCGTCGATGACGACCGAGCTCACCACCGCGCGGATGCCCGCGTCGGCCGCGGCGCGGGCGACGGCCTCCCCGTGCCAGTACATGTCCCAGAAGCACACGGTGCCAGAGCGCAGCATCTCGACCGCGGCGAGTCGGGTGCCCCAGTACACGTCGTCGGCAGTGAGGCGGGCCTCGGCCGGCCAGATCACCGATTCGAGCCACTCCTTGAGCGGCAGGTCGTCGCCCCAGCCCCGGAACAGGGTCATCGCCGCGTGCGTGTGGCCGTTGACGAGGCCGGGCACCAGGTGGGCCCCACGCGCGTCGAGCACCTCGTCGCCGGGTCGGGCGACGACGTCGGGGCCCACCGCCTCGATCGTCCCGTCGACGGTCCGCACCGTCACGGGTGCGCCGGCGAGGACCGCGTCGACGACCGTGACGGCGCGGCTCACGATGCGAGCTCGGGCACGACCCGACGGAGCGTGTCGATGAGCGTGCCGACGTTCTCGGCCTTGCCCCGCTCGAACTCCTCGACGGTGAGTCGGGTGGTGGCGACACCGTTGGCGTAGTTGTCGACGACGCAGACCGCGGCGTACGCGAGCCCGCGCTCGGCGGCCGCCACGCACTCCGCGCCGATGGTCATGCCCACGAGGTCGGCGAAGGCCGCCATGAGCCGGATCTCCGCCGGCGTCTCGAACCGGGGCCCGGTGGCCTGCCAGTAGACGCCTCCGTCGACCGCGGGCGTGGCGGCGTGGCGGTTCCACGTCTCGAGCACCCGGGCCCGCCACCCGGGATCGAACCCCGGCACCGCGTTCGCCCGTTCGTCGAGGAACCGGCTGTCGGGCTGGGCGGCGAGCGCGACGAAGTCGTCGATCACCATCGTGGTGCCGGGTCCGACCTCGGGGCGGAGTCCGCCACACGACCCGAGCGCGAGCACGCGGTCGCAGCCGACGGCGGCGAGCGCCGCGACGTGGGCGTGGTGGTCGAGGTGGGGCGCGAGCACGGAGCCGGGCTGGCGGTGCCGCTGGAGGAAGACGACCGCGCCGGCGTCGACGAGGTGCACCGGACCGCCCGGGACGGGGACGGACCGCTCGCGGTGCGCGTCGGCGAGCGCGACGTGCAGCGCGACGTCGAGGACGGAGTGCCCTCCGACCACGGCGAGCCGGCCCATCAGGCCGCCCGGTCGGCGGCGAACTCCACCAGCACCGTCGTGACCCTGGCCGCAACCGACGGTGGCCCCCCGACGCCCCCGCGCCCGTCGGTCCGGGCCCGGTGGGGCAGCTCGAGCTGCACGCCCCCACCCCGCGGGCGGTTGACCGGGTTGCGGGGATCGACCCCCCGCATGGCGCGCGGGATTCGGGTCACGTCGTCGACCACCGGCATCTCGTGCACGACGGCTCGGAGACGGGCGGCGAGGTCACCGGCCAGATCCCGGCGCCCGCCCCCCACGAGGATGGCGTCGGGTCGCTCGGGTCGGAAGTAGCCGTGCACCGAGACGGCCACCTCCACGTGGTCGAGGAAGGCGGCGAGCCGGGGGACCCGGGCCGGGTCGATGTGGTGCGAGGAGATGTGCCAGCCGAGCGACCGCGGCTGCGTGACGACGTAGGCGGACGCGCCGGTGGCCGCGGCCGCCTCCCGAGCGATGCCCTCGGTGCCCGGCTCGATGCCGCCGTGGAGCGCGAGGAAGCCCAGCCGGGAGCCGAGGACGACGTGCTCCTCGACGTCGCAGCACGACAGCAGCCGATCGAACACCGGGGTGACGCTACCGCGGTGGCCGGTGCCCCTTCTGCCACACTGACGCCCGATGAGGGGCGAGGGCACACGCACGGGGAGCCGTCGACACCGCCGGGACCGACGCCGGCGCCGGCGCGGCCTCGTCGCCGCCGTGGTGGTCGGACTCGGGTTGGCCCTGGCCTTCGGGTTGGTATGGGCGCTCGACGGCGACGAGACCGATGGCGCCGCACAGGGCGCCGTGACCGGGACCGTCGGCGTGACGGCCCCGACGGCGCCGACGACGACCACGACCCTGGTGGCCAGCCCGGAGCTGATCCAGCCGCCCCGCAGCCCGGAGGCGACGGCGGCGACCCTCACCCGGGTGGAGCGGGCGCTGCGCGGCGAGGATCGCGACCCGGCCCGGATCCGGGTGCTGGGCTGGGAGCAGCAGCTCGCGTACCGCCAGCTCAGCAACCACGCCGACTGGGTCGCACCGGTCGTCGCCGCGCTCCCCGCCGACGTCGCGCCCTGGGTCCAGGCCAACCTCGACGCGAGCAGCGCGCTGTCGAAGCTCACCCCGCCCCAGACCCAGCTCCCCGACTGGACGATCCTCACCCCACCGCCGCCCGAGACCCTGCGCGCGTACTACGCGGAGGCCGAAGCCCAGTCCGGCATCCCGTGGGCGTACCTGGCGGCGATCCACTTCCTCGAGACCCGCATGGGTCGCATCCGCGGCAACAGCAGCGCCGGCGCGCAGGGGCCGATGCAGTTCATCCCGAGCTCGTGGGCCGCGTACGGCGCTGGCGGTGACGTCAACGACAATCGCGACGCCATCCTGGCCGCGGGCCGCTACCTGAAGGCGGCCGGCGGGCCGGCCGACATGGCCAAGGCGATCTTCGCCTACAACCACGACTCCGGCTACGTCACGGCCGTGGAGTCGTACGCGCGCAACCTCCTCGCCGACCCGCGCGCCTACGAGGGCTACTACCACTGGCAGGTGTACTACCGGACGGTCGACGGCGCCGTGCTCCTGCCGGAGGGCTACACCACCGGAGGGACGATCGGGCCGCGGTCGCTCCCTCCGACGTAGTCTCACCCCGATGTCCTGGTGGCGCCGCTCCGACGGCGACCTCGTGCGCGACCTGCCGCTCAACCGGCGAGTCATGCCGTACATGATGCCGGGGCGCAACGAGTCGGTGTACTACTTCGACATCGAGCTGGCCCTGCACCGCACCGACGGGTGGCTGCGCGAGTTCAACACGGCGCACCCGGGCCTGCAGGCCGACGTCTTCCACCTCGCGTTGTGGGGCATCCGCGAGTGCATGGTCCGCTACCCGACCATGAACCGGTTCGTCGCGGGCGGTCGCCTGTACCAGCGACGCGACATCGTGTTCTCCTTCGCGGTGAAGCAACGACTCCAGGAGGGCTCGCCGTTCGCGGTCGTCAAGCGCACCTTCGCCACCGACGAGTCGTTCGCCGACCTCGTGCGCGGCGTCCAGGACCAGACCCGGGCCGACCGCTTCGGCGGCCCCCAGCAGACCGACCGGGAGCTCGCGCTCCTCATGAAGCTTCCCGGCACGGTGCGCCGGATGGTGATGGGCGGGGTGAAGGTCGCCGACCGCTTCGGCATGCTCCCCCGGTTCTTCATCGACGGCGACCCCATGTTCGCGTCGGCGTTCGTCGCCCACATGGCCAGCTTCGGGATGCCCGCCGGCTACCACCACCTGTACGAGTACGGCACCACCGGGATCTTCTGCGTGCTCGGGCGCCCCGTGAACGAGCCGGGCTCGCCCACCAGCGGGCCCGACCGGCGCCGCGTGATGAAGGTCACCTACTCGTTCGACGAGCGCACCGAGGACGGCTTCACCGCCTGGCGGTCGATCCAGCACTTCAAGCGGATCGTGGAGGACCCCACGGCCGCCGGCCTCCCGCCCACCGAGGCCCCGCCCGACGGCCCGGAGCGCAGCGGAGCATCACCCGGTCCGGGTGATGAGATACCCCCACGTGGGCCGGGCGGGTTAGCCTCGGGGCACCACACGACGGGGGACGCGGGTCCGATGGGGGCGGAATGAGCCTGTTCAGAGAACGGCTGGAGGCGTTCCCGCGGATCGAGCCGTACCGCTTCGCCAAGGCCGAGCAGCTCTGGCCGTACTACAAACGGGTCGAGAGCGCCGCCACCCCGAAGTTCACCATCGAGGGCCGCGAGGTCATCAACTTCGGTTCCAACAACTACCTGTCGCTCTCCTACGACCCCCGGGTCATCGAGGCGGCCCAGGCCGCGACCGCCCACTTCGGCACCGGGGTCACCGGCTCCCGGCTCCTCAACGGCACCCTGCCCCTGCACCACGACCTCGAGGCCGAGCTGGCCGACTTCTACGGCACCGAGGCGGCGCTGGTGTTCAGCACCGGCTACGTGGCCAACCTGTGCGGGATCTCCGGCTACCTCGGGCGCTCCGACTACGCGGTGGTCGACAAGGAGGCCCACAACTCCCTGGTCACGGCCATCCGGCTCTCGGGCGCCCACCTGAAGCGGTTCCGCCACAACGACGCCGACCAGCTCGCGTCGATCCTGGCCGACCTCCCCGAGGACGCCGCCAAGGGGGTGATCGTCGACGGCGTGTACTCGATGCGCGGCGACACCGCCCCGCTCCCCCGCATCGTCGAGGCGGTGCGGGCGACCCCCAACGCGTTCGTCTTCGACGACGAGGCCCACGGCCTCGGGGTGCTGGGCGCCCGGGGTCGGGGGGCCGGCGAGCACTTCGGCCTGCTCGACCAGATCGACATCACCACGATCACCTTCTCCAAGGCACTGGGGTCCTGTGGCGGCGCGGTGCTCGGCAGCGCCGAGGCGATCGAGCTGCTGACCATCACCGCCGAGCCGTTCATCTTCACGGCGTCCAACGTGCCGGCGTCGATGGCGGCCGCGCTCGCGTCACTGCGCATCCTTCGGGCCGAGCCCGAGCGCCCCGGTCGTCTCCTCGGGAACGTCGCCCATCTCGTCGCCGCGCTCACCGAGCGGGGGGTGCGCACCAACCCGGCCGAGAGCGCCATCCTCACGATCCCGCTGAAGCACCACGACGACCTCTCCACGGTGTTCACGTTCCGGGACCTGTTCGAGCTCGGCGTGTTCTGCAACCCGGTGATCCCGCCCGCCAGCCACGGCAACGCGGGCCTGCTGCGCCTGAGCCTCATGGTCGACCACGACCACGACCTCCTCGACGACGCGGCCGACATCATCACCAAGGTCCTCACCGACACCGACCAGCTCCTCGATCCCTGATGTCGGGTCGCTCCTCTCGCTGAACGGCGCACGCCCCGGCCGGACCACCTAACCGCCGGCGCGGAGCTGCTCGAAGCGCTCCTCCCACGCCCGGTGGCGGGCCTTGCCGTCCTGCACGAACGGCGAGTAGGCGATCGCCTTCAGCACGGCGGCGTTGAGCCAGCGCGCGGGGGCCTTCATCGGCCGGATGAAGTCGACGAACAGCACCACCCGGGTGTCGTCGGTGTCGTTCCAGGCCTCGTGCTCCCACACGTCGTCGAAGATCAGGCTCCGCCCCTCGGTCCAGTGGCGGGTCTCGCCCCGGACGGTGATGCCGCAGGCGGCGGGCGGCTCGGGCACCCGGAGCCCGAGGTGGTAGCGCAGCACGCCCTTGTACGGCCCGACGTGGGCGGGAATGCGCTTGTGGGGGGCGAAGATCGAGAACATCGCCGTGGTGATGCCCGGGATGTCGGCGAGCGCGGCGGCGGTCTCGGGGCAGCGGGCCAGGTGCTCGTCGACCCGGAAGCCGTAGCCGAGCAGGAAGTAGGTCTTCCAGCGGTCGTCCTGGGTCAGCCGGTACTGGTCGGTGGAGATGTCCTGGAAGTTCGGCAGGTGCGCGACGTCGCGCAGCACCTCCTCGAGCTCCGCGCGGATCGCGGGCCATCGGGCCTCGACTCGCGGTACCCACGGGAACTCGTCGACGTCGAAGAAGGCGTGGTCACCCACGAGCGACGACCGGCCGTAGTACACGTCGAGCCAGCGGAGGAAGCGCTCGCCGACCCGGTTGGCGGCGTCCACCGCCCGGGCCCGGAGCCCGGGCGGTGGTGCGGCGGACCGGGCCGGGGCCTCAGTCACCGGTGGCGACGTCGACGTTGTAGGCGTCGAACACGATCTCGGCGCCCCGGTGGCGGTGCATGAGAAGCGCCTTGAGGAGATCGAGGGCCTGACCGCGGGCGCGGTCAACGCCGGCATCGTCGCGGACCGTGGACAGCGTCTCGACGAGCTCGTTGGCGGCGTCACCCAAGGGACCGTGCTCGGCCTGGAGCCGGGCGGCCTGATGGGCGAGGTTGGGGAAGTTGCGGGAGATGTCGTCGTAGAACGAGCCCTCGGCCTCGGTCTCGGCGACGTGCTCGCGCAGCACCGCCCGCAGGTCGAGCGCCGCGATGCTCGCCCGGGCGGCCCAGCCGGGGGCGTCGTCGCCCGCGGCCTCGGCCATCGCCCGCTCGAGTCCGAGGATGGCCTCGTAGAAGTCGTCACGGCGGTCCTGCACCGCGGCGAGTGCCCTGCGGTTCCGCTCCTGGACGTCCATGGCCCTCTCCTTCCGGGTCGTTGCAAGATCCTGGTCGGCCGCCGCGTCGAGGAGCGCCTCGATCTCGGCGGGGACGGCATCGGCGAGGCGCTGCTCCGGCGGGCAGACGTCGGGACACGTGAGGAACCCCACGCAGACCCGGTCGGTGTAGCTGACCACCGAGACGTTGAGCGCCGCGCCGTCGAAGATCGGCCCGAGCGGGAACATCCCTTCCATCCGCGCACCGGCGCAGTAGAGCGGGACGGGCGGCCCGGGGACGCTGGTGAGGACGAGGTTCACCGCCGGAGGTAGCCGGTCGGCCAGACCGAGGTCGGAGTAGGCCCGGAACAGCACCGAGGTGAGGTTCCAGGGGGCCACGAGCGCGAGCGAGCCGAGGGTGCGGGGCCCGAGGTTCTGGTGGAAGGCCTTCGCGCCCGGCATCTCCCGCGCGACGAAACCCACCCGGTCGGCGGGGTCGTCGAGGTGCACGGGCAGGGCCCCGAAGATGGCCGAGACGTCGTTGCCCGCCTGCGCTCCCGCCTCGCTGCGGACCGAGGTCGGGATCGCGGCGACCAGCGGGCGGTCGGGCAGGTCGTCGGCCTCCGCCAGCCACGAACGGATGACCCCCGAGGCCATCGCCATGACCACGTCGTTGAACGTGACGCCGAAGGCGCGGCGGACCTCCTTCACGTCGTCGATGCCGAACACCGCGAACGACGCGGCGCGGCGGGGGGTGATCGAGCGCGACAGGCACACGCGGGGCGCGGTGAACGGCAGGGTCGGCCCGTCGCCCCGCCGGCGCAGCGTCTGCACCACCCGCCAGCTGGTGCGCATCAGC
>VGCA01000038.1 GCA_016870245.1 Actinomycetota bacterium
TCGAGGTGGCGCATCTCGGTGTCGCGGTGCCACGCGACGCTGTCGCGCCCGTTGCGGTAGTAGTTCATGCCGTACGACCCCAAGCGCACCTGGTAGCGCTCGTCGAGCGCATGCCGCACCGGTGCGAGGACGGGATGGGGGAGCGGCTCGTCGTGTCGGTACCACTTCGACAGTCGGGGCTCGTCGACGATCTCGCCGTACATCCTGCGGCGGCTCTGCCGCCACGGGACGACCTCGACGAGGTGCTCGAGCACGGTGTCGCCGCCGACGAGCCACTCCCGGGCGACGTCGACCCAGCTGTGCGCGTCGAGGCGGATCCGCTCGAACGCCGGCGTGGGCGCGAGGCGCGGCGCGCCCCCGCCGAGCAACGTGCCCTGGAGCGGTTCGTGCGACGCCACGCACCCCAGTCTAGGGGCGAACGTACGTTCGTCACCACTTCCCGGTCGGTGGATCAGAAGCGGCGACGCTTGGGCGGGCCGGTCCGCGGCGGGGGCTCGGGCGCCGGTCGAGCATCGGGGTCCTCGGTGAGGACCTTCACGAGCAGGGATGCGTTGCGGGCCGCGGCCTCGGTCGGCGCGGTCGCCACGATCGCGTGCACCGTGCGCTTCCCGCCGTCGGCGAGCCGCTCGAGGCGGGGGACCCACGGCTCCAGGTCACCCCGGCGGTACTCGTAGCGCATCCGGGCGGTGGGGTCGTCGACCCCACGCTCCCAGGCCTCGAGGTTGCGGCCGTGGAAGCGCACGACGGCGAGGTCGGTGGTCGCGGCGGCGATGGGCGGCACCGAGGTGTCGGTGCCCTGCGGGGCGTCGACGCACACGTACCCGAGCCGGTGGGTCTCGAGGAACGCCAGCGTCTCCTCGCGGTGCTTCGTGTCGACCCAATCGCGGCGGCGCAGCTCGACGGCGAGGGGAAGGTCGCCGCACTTCTCGCGCAGCCAGACGAGGTAGTCGAGCGACGCGGGCCCGGGCGTGAAGTACGACGGGAACTGGAAGATCACGCAGCCGAGCTTGTCGAACTCGTACACCGGCTTGATCTGCGCGACGAACCGGTCGAGGACCGCGTCGAGGACGGTCGGGCTCAGCTCGCCGGGGAAGACCGTGGGCTTGGCCCGCAGTGCCGGCGGGAGCTTGTCGCGCACGTCGGGCCACACGGTCTCCATCGGCGCGGGCTGCTGGGTGAGCAGCCGGTGGGCGCGCAGGTCGATGCGGAACCCGTCGGGGGTTCGGTCGACGATCTCGCCGAGCACCCGCTCGGTCAGCGGCCCGGCGGCCGAGCTCGCGAGCTCGACGACGCGGTGCCGGCTCGTCTGCTGGGCGAGGTCGCGGTCGTCGCACGCGACGGTGATCTGGATCGACGGGAACCGGCGTCGCTTCGCGTCGCTGCCACCCTGCGGCGCCCCGCGTCCGCCTCCGTGACTGCGCCCGCGACCCTGGCCGCCGCCCTGGCCGCGGCTTCCGCCGGCCCGTCCGCCGCGTCGGTTGCCGCCGCCCTTGCCGCCACCCCCACCGCCACCGCCACCGTTGCGGCGCCCGCCGCCTCCGGAGCCGCCGCCGTTGCCGCCTCCGGAGCCGCCGGATCGCGACTGGTCGTCAGCCACCCTTCACCGCCGCGACGATCTCGGCCCGCTCCTCCGCGGTGAGGTCGGTGCGGGTGGCCGCGGCGTTGGCGGTGACCTGCTCGGGGCGCGACGCGCCCGCGATCACCGACGCGGTGACGGGGTCGCTCGCCAGGTACGACAGCGCCACCTCGTGCAGCGTGCGCCCGTGGGCGGCGGCCCAGTCGGCGACCCGCTCGGCCGCGGCGAGGTTGGCGTCGGTGAGGTAGGTGGCGAAGTAGGGCAGCGTGAGCCGGCTGCCCTCGGGCGCCTGCTCGCCCCGCTTCACCTTGCCGGTGAGCACGCCCGACGCGAGTGGGAAGTACGGGAGGACGCCGAGGCCGAAGCGGTTGCAGGCACCGAGGACCTCGGTCTCGATGTCGCGCTGCACGAGGCTCCACTCGTTCTGCAGCGACACGAACGGTGCGAGGTCGTTCGTCTGCGCGATCCACGCGGCGTCGGCGATCTGCCAGCCCGTGAAGTTGGAGCAGCCGATGTACCGCACCTTGCCCTGCGAGACGAGCTCGGTGAGCGCGCCGAGCGTCTCCTCGATCGGGGTGAGCGGGTCGGAGTAGTGCATCTGGTAGAGGTCGATGTAGTCGCTATCGAGCGCGGTGAGGCTGGCTTCGCACTCGGCGAACACGGTCTCGCGCGCGCCGTTGCGCGCGTCGGGGCCGGTGGGCGCGCCGAACTTGGTGGCGATCACCACCCGGTCGCGCATCCCCTTCACGGCCGCGCCGAGGAACTCCTCCGACTTGCCGCCCCCGTACATGCGGGCGGTGTCGAAGAACGTGACGCCGGCGTCGAGCGCGGCGCGCACGATCGCGGCCGTCTGCTCGGCGTCGGCCCGCATGCCGAAGTTGTTGCAACCGAGCCCGGCTACGGAGACGACGAGGTCGGAGGAGCCGACCGGACGAGTGTCCATCAGGGAACCTGCCATTGCAGCTCGATGTGCTGTCCGAACGCGAGCAGTCCGCTGGCGATCACGTCGGTGCGCACGAATGCCTGGGTCATGGTGTCGGTGTACGAGCCAGGGTCACCCGGCCGGAAGACGCCCGAGAGGATCACGCGCCCGACGAGATCGGGTGCGTGGTCCTCGACGTTCACGATGCGGTCGATGACGGCATCGTGGTCGCCGACCGTCGGGTAGCGGATGCCGAAGTGGCACGACCGTTGTGGGTGCGCCCGCAGGTCGTCGAGGTAGCCGGCCGTGGGGCCGGCGAGGGCACCCCCGGCGATCTCGGCCCGCAGCGCCTGCTCGAGCACCCACTGCTCGGCGGTGACCTCCGAGGCGTAGAGCGCGTTGTTGGCGAAGTCGCCCTGGCCGGTCTGGATCATCCCGGTGAGGAACGGGCCGCCGGAGTCGCGGACGTCGAAGCCGAGGACCTCGAACAGCGCCCGGGCGAGCGGCCGCTCCCCCGGCGCGTACACGAGCTCCACGTGGTTCAGCGCCCGCGTGTCGGTGGTGATGGTCGTGGCCACGGCCCCACGCTACGGAGCGATACGGTCCTCACGCCAACGACGTCGCGTCCCCGGACGGTTCGCGACGCCGTGAAGACCGGAGACGTCCGAACCGGGGGAGCCGTGGAGCGCGACGCGATCGAGGTGTGGGACGAGTTCTGCGACCTGCTGAAGCAAGCCGGCCGGCTGCTCGAGCGTGACGATCTCGGCCTCACCGACTTCGACCGGGGTGAGGGGCTGCGGTACCTGGCCCGCCTCGCCGGAGTGGGGCTCGAGTCGTTCCTCGAGAACCAGGGGCCCCGGCGCCCGGGCTTCCGGCGTCTGCCCCCGCACGCCGGCTTCGGGCTCGACAACCCCGACAACGTCTACATGTCGGCGGGCGTCGACCCGACGCTCGAGTACCGGATCTCGGGCTCGCGGGGGACGATCTCCTACCTCTCGTTCGCGGCCCAGAACCAGAACTACGCCAAGGCCGATCGCATCACCGGCGGGGCGGGGCACCTCAACGACGAGGACCTCGACATCGCACCCGACGGCACCTTCGAGCTGATCGCGAGCCAGGAGCCACATCCGGGCAACTGGCTGCGGCTCGCGCCCGACTCGTCGATGGTGCTGGTGCGCCAGACGTTCATGGACCCGGCCTCCGAGGTGGCGGCCGACCTGCGCATCGAGTGCCTCGCCCCGCCGCCTCCGCCGCCCCGCCTCGACCCGGACGCGGTGCGCAACCAGCTCCTCGGCGGCGCGATGTACGCGATCGGCGCGTCGAGCTGGTTCGCCGACTGGGTCGCGCCGTGGCGAGAGGCGCCCAACACGATGCACGCCCCCGATCCCGAGCACCACCGGCTCGTCGGCGGCGACCCCAACATCGTCTTCCGGCTCGGGTACTGGTCGCTCGCGGCCGACGAGCAGTTGGTGATCGAGGTGACCCCGCCCGAGTGCGACTACTGGAACTTCCAGCTCGCCAACATCTGGACCGAGTGCCTCGACAAGCGGTACGAGCCCATCTCGGTCAACAAGCACTCCGCGACCTACGAGCCCGACGGGTCGGTGCGCATCGTGGTCGCGCACGAGGACCCGGGCGAGCCCAACTGGATCTCCACCACCGGCCACGCCCACGGGATCATGGGCTTGCGCTGGGTCCGGGCGCAGTCGTTCCCCATGCCCGAGTGCCGCCTCGAGCGCACGCGTTGATCGCCGTGCACGCACGCCACTCCGCTGTCGCGGCGCTGCCGATGCATCATCGTGATCCGTTCGATCGGCTCCTGGTGGCGCAGGCGATGATCGAGCGCGTCCCGGCGCTCACGGAGGATCCGGTCTTCGGTCGCTACGACATCGAGGTCATCCGCGCCTGATCCGGAAGTGGGGCAGACTGCGGCGATGAGGCCGTCGACGCCGCTCCTGGTCCCGCCACTGCTCCGACACCTCCACAGCGACGAGTTCGCGCCGCCGCGGTGGCGGCCGGCCGACCGGCGGGCCGTGGCCCGGGTCGCCGACACGGCCGAGCGGGCCGCGCCCCGAGCCGGCGTCACGGCTCGCGCCTACCTCGAGACCCGGCTCGGCACCGCGGCCACGCTGCGGGCGATCGACGCCGAGGCGGGCGGCGGCTTCTACGCCGTCCCGGCGGAGGCCGAGGTCGACCGGGCCGCGGCCGACGCCGCGTTCGCTGCAGGCGACGTCGTCGTCGACGTCCAGACGCACCTCGTGCGCCCCAGCCTGGCCGCCGGGCCCGCGGGCGACGCGCTGGGGTTCTTCCTGCGCTCGGTCGACCCCGACCGGTGGGGTGACGGCATCGATCCGCAGCTCCTGGGTGCGGCCACGTGGGCCGCCAACGTGTTCGGCGGCAGCGAGACGGCGGTCGCGCTGCTCACGTCGCCGCCGGGTCGTGCTCACGAGAACGTGCTCACCAACGACGACATCGCCTCGGTGCGCGAGATCGTCGACCGCTACGCCGGCACCGGGCGCGTCCTCACCCACACGATCGTGCATCCCAACCTCGGCGTCGCCGAGCGCGACGCGATGGCCGAGTGGAGCGAGACCCTGCAGCCCGCGGGCTGGAAGGTGTACACGCTGTGGGACCCACCCGAGAACCGGCGAGGTGGCTGGTTCCTCGACGACGACGAGACCGGCGGCCCGTTCCTCGAGCAGGTGCGCGCCACGGGGCGCACGATCGTGTGCGCGCACAAAGGTCTCGGCGGGCCGATCTCCAGCCTCGCCCCGGCGGGCGCGTCTCCCCGCGACGTCGGCCCTGCGGCCCGGGCGTTCCCCGACCTCACGTTCGTCGTCTACCACTCGGGCTACGAGCAGCCCGGCGCGCGCGACGACCTCACCGATCCTGCGGGTGGCGTCGGCCGGCTGGAGGAGAGCCTGCGCGACGCCGGTGTGCCGCCGGGCACCAACGTCTACGGCGAGCTCGGCTCCACCTGGTTCCTCGTGTCCCGCCGCCCCGAGGAGGCCGCCCACGTGGTGGGCACGCTCCTGCGCTGCGTGGGCGAGGACCGGATCCTGTGGGGCACCGACTCGATCTGGTACGGCCCGCCGCAGTCGCTGATCGACGGGTTCCGGGCGTTCACGATCCCCGAGTGGATGCAGGAGCGCTTCGGGTACCCACCGCTCACGGCGACCGCGAAGGAGAAGATCCTCGGGATCAACGCGGCGCAGGTCTACGGCATCGATCTCGCCGCGGTCCGACGCCACGAGTCGCCCCTCTGGCTCGACCCGGTGCGGACCGAGCTCGCCGAGCGGCTCGCCTGAGACGGTCGCCCGGAGGGGCGACGGCTAGAGGGGCGTGCGCTGGTTGAGCACCCGGGCGTTGTCGCGCATGACGAGGCGTTGCGCGTCGGCGTCGAGCTCCTTCACCTCGGGCAGGTAGTCGAGCGGCCGCGGCATGCCCTCGATGTGCGGCCAGTCGGACCCGAAGATCACCCGGTCGGCGCCCATGAGGTCGACGATCTCGTAGACGTCGTCCTCCCAGAACGGGTTGATCCACACGTTGCGGCGGAACGACTCGACCGGGTCGTCGGCGAAGTAGCCGGGCATCTTGCGGGCGGTGGAGTGCAGCTTCTTGAACAGGTCACCGAGGAACTCGGAGCCGTTCTCCACCGAGGCGACGCGCACGTTGGGGAAGCGGTCGAACAGCTTGTCGAACGCGAGCGTGATGAGGAAGTCGTACGCGGCCCGCTCGATCGCGAAGCTGCGCACAGATGGCCGCCAGCCGCCGGTGCTGAACTTCGCCGAGAACGAGTCGTCGTCGGCATAGCCCTGCGACGAGTAGCCGCTGTCACCGGCGTGCGCGACCACGGTGATGCCGGACTCGTTGACCCGGGCCCAGAACGGGTCGAACATGGGATCGGTGGGCGGCCGAACGCCCTGCGCCGTCCAGACGGCGGCCGGGCGCATGACGACGGTGCGGGCGTCGTGGTCGAGAGCCCACTCGAGCTCGCGCACGGCCCAGTCGATGTCGCACAGCGAGATGTACGGCGCAGTGAAGATCCGGTCGCGGTAGGCGCAGCCCCAGTCGTCCTCGATCCACCGGTTGAACGCGGTGAACATCATCGTGACGGCCTCGGGGTCGTGCTTGAGGAGCTCCTCGTAGATCATCCCGAGGGTGGGGAACAGCCAGATCTGCTCGAGCCCGTGCTCGTCCATCGTGGCGAGGCGCGCGTCGCGGTCGCGGTACTCGGGGCGGATCGGCTCACGCTCGCGCAGGAAGTCGAGCGGCGACCTCTGGTCGGGGTTGCCCCGGAAGTAGTCGTGCATCGCGCCGGCGGGCGACACGGGGTCGAAGGTCGGGTTGACCACCGCGTGGCTCACCCGGCCGCCGATCACGTGGTACTGGCGGCCGTTGATCTGCGCCCACTGGATCACCCGTGACCCCTGGCGGGGGTCGAGGTGCCGGGTGAACGCGTCGATCGCCTCGTAGTAGTGGTTGTCGGCGTCGAACGCGAGGTAGTCCAGGTCGGCCATGGGCTCCAGGTTAGGCGCCGCTCAGGTGGCCTCGACGAAGTCGGCGACCACCCGGGCCAGCTCCGGCCCCCGGTCCTCCTGGAGGAAGTGGCCGCCGCCCTCGATGACGGCGTGGGGCTGGTCGGCACTGCCGGGGATGCGCTGCCTCAGCACCCGGTCCGAGCCCGCGGTGATCGGGTCCTGGTCGGAGAACGCGCACAGGAACGGCCGCTCGTAGCGCTCCAGCACCTCCCAGGCGGCGCGGTTCGCGGCCGACTCGGGGTCGTCGGGCGTGGTGGGGACGAGGGTCGGGAACTGGCGCGCGCCGGCCTTCATCGCCTCGTCGGGGAAGGGCGCGTCGTAGGCCGCGATCACCGCGGGTGAGAGGTCGGTGGTGGACCCGGCGTTGACGATCGCGCCCGCCGGGAACGTCGGGACGTTCTGGGAGAAGTCGCGCCACGCGAAGAAGGCGTCGGTCGCCTTCGCGTCCCCGGTCGGGAGGAAGGTGTTGGCCGCCACCACCCGGGCGAAGCGCTGCGGGTTCGCGGCGACCAGCCGCAGCCCGATCAGACCGCCCCAGTCCTGGCACACGAGAGAAGCGTCGTCGAGGGCCGTCGCGTCGAGGAAGGCCTGCATCCAGGCAACGTGGCGGGCGTAGGTGTAGTCGGTCCGCTCGACCGGCTTGTCGGAGCGACCGAAGCCGACGAGGTCGGGGGCCACGCAGCGCAGACCGGCGTCGACGAGCACCGGGATCATGTGGCGGTAGAGGAAGCACCACGACGGCTCGCCGTGCATCAGGAGCACCGTCGGCGCGGCGGGGTCCCCCTCGTCGAGGTAGTGGACGCGCAGCGCGCCGCCGTCGCCGGACGGGACCTCCACGTAGTGGGGTCCGAAGGGGAAGTCGGGAAGGTCGACGAAGCGGTCGTCGGGGGTTCGCAGGGTGTCCACCGGGCTCCTCGTGCTCCTCGTGCTCCTCGTGCCCGGCGGCGCCGGGTCGGGCCCGGATGGTCGCGGGCACCGATGAGTAGCCTGACCCGACCGTCCGATGGGTGCCAATCCTCCTCCGTCCGAGCCGCCGGTCGAGCCTGCGCCGGCACCCACCGAGCCGTCCGAGGCGCGCCCGCGCTTCTCGGTCGGGCGGATCCTCCTGCTGGCCGTCACCGGGGTCTCGCTCTATCTCCTGGCCCCGAGCATCGGCGAGGTGTTCTCGGCGTGGGACCGCCTCGGCGAGTTCAACCCGCTGGCGCTGCCGATCGTCCTGGCGCTCGAGGGCGCCAGCTTCGCGTGCGTGTGGGTCCTCACGGCGATCGCCCTCCGCAAGGACCACTGGGACGCCATCGTCCTGTCGCAGCTCGCCGGCAACGCCTTCAACCGGGTCACCCCGGGTGGCGGCGCGACCGGCACGGCGTTGCAGGCCCGCATGCTCACGGACGCGGGGTACGAGTACACGAAGGCGCTCACGGCCCTGACGGTGCAGTCGCTCCTCATCACCGCGGCGCTGGTGGCGATGCCGGTGCTCGTGATCCCGGGCGTGCTCACCGGCGCCGCGCTGCCCGGCAGCCTCCTCCAGGCGGCCTGGCTGGGTGCGGTCGTCTTCGTCGTGATGGCGGCGGTCGGCACGCTGCTCCTGGCGACCCGGCGGCCGGTGAAGCGCCTGGGCGACTTCCTCGCCGGGTTCGCCAACCTGTTCCGGTTCCGCAGGCCGAAGATCGAGGGCCTCGGCGACCGGCTGCTCGTCGAGCGCGACGAGATCCGCGACACGATGGGCTCGCGCTGGCACGAGGCGGTGGGAGCCGCCGTGGGCCGTTGGTTCTTCGAGTACCTCGTGCTCCTGCTCGCGCTCTACGCCATCGACGCCAGGCCCGACCCCTGGTCGGTGCTGCTCGCGTTCGTCGCGGCGTCGGTGCTCAGCATGATCCCGATCACGCCGGGCGGGCTCGGCTTCGTGGAGGCCGGACTGACCGCGACACTCGTCGCGGCGGGCATCGGGGCCGAGAAGGCGCTGGCCGCGACGCTCCTGTTCCGGCTCGTGTCGTTCTGGCTCCCGCTGCCGATCGGGGCGGTGGCGGGGTGGTGGTTCCGCCGGCGGTACCCCCGCGTCCCGCGCGTCTGACCCGTCCGCTCCGAGCGGCGGACGTCAGCTGCGGCCCAGGAGGAACGCGGCGTTGCCCGCGAAGAGGCCCGGCCAGTCGTCGGGCGAGAGGCCGTAGGTCTGCCCGCGCCCGTAGTCGCCGAGCGGATCGGCGGTGCCCTCGGAGTGCGGGTAGTCGCTGCAGCACATGAGCAGGTCGGCGCCGCCGAGCTGGCTGCGGAGGTTCGTCGGTAGCTCGTAGGCGAACGACGACACCCGTACCTGGCGCAGGAAGTACTCGCTCGGACGGAGCGACAGCGCGGCGGGCGGTTGGCCGTTGAGCTTCGTGGTGAAGTCGACGCCCCCGTCGAGCATCATCAGGTACAGCGGCACCCACACCGCCGACAGCTCCACTACGCCGATGCGCAGGTCGGGGTGGCGCTCGAGCACGCCGTTGACGATGAGGTCGGTCAGTGCGAGCGCCGCGGCCGAATACAGGAACACCGACTCGAGCGTGGGCACGAACGCGCGGTCGGCGTCGACGTACCAGGCGTCGTCGAACGGGCGGGGCTGGTCGGCGACGTGGAAGCACGGCGCGATCCCGTGGGTCGCGAACGTGCCCCACGCCCGGTCGAGGTCGGGGTGCGAGAGCGGGCGCCCGTCGACGAGCGCGGGGGCCACCATCGCGGTGCGCACCCCGGCCGCGGCCAGCGCCCCCAGCTCGGCGTCGAGCCAGTCGAGATCGCGCAGGCTCACGTGGCCGACGGGGTGGAGGCGGCCGTGCCCGTCGGTGACCACCGAGGCGCACCACCGGTTCCAGGCCCGCATGTTGGCGAGCAGGGCGGGGCGGTCGACGCCCACGCGGCGCTCCCACAGCAGGCCGTAGTTGGGGAAGCAGACCGCCTCCTCCACGCCCATCCCGTCGAGGGCCGTGACGCGGGCGGCGGGGTCCCAGTGGTCGCGGGGGAGCAGGTCGTCGTAGTGCGCCGCGGGGGCCTCCCCGGCGAGGGCACGCTGCCGGAGCTGCCCGATGCCGCCGGTGTCACCGGGGGTCTGCACCAGGGCGAGGCCGAGGGTCTGGTCACGCCAGCGCAGCCAGGTGTTGCCGGCGTCGTCGTCGTCCATCCGGACGGCGTCGGCGCGGTGCGCGGGGTCGATGTGGTCCGCCCACAGGCTCCGCGGCTCCACGAGGTGCTGGTCCGAGTCGATCACTCCCGCCGTTCCCATGGTCCCCCTCCCGATGCGTTTCTCACCGTCGATCCCCAACGCGGCCGTTCGCGCGGTGCGAGCGTGGCACATCCCGGGAACCGGTGGCGAGGGGCCTCCCCCGCGGCCACAATGCCGGGTGTGACCAGCGTGATGGACCCCCAGACGATCGACATCTACGACCCCGACGGGTACGTGGCCGCCGCCCCCCACGAGGTCTTCGCCTACCTCCGCCGCGAGCACCCCGTGTTCCGCCAGGAGATGCCCGACGGCACCTTCTACTGGGCGGTGATGCGCCACGCCGACGTGGTGGAGGTGTCCCGGGAGCCGTTGCGCTTCTCCGCCCAGGTCGGGGGCGTGGTGCTCCAGGACATGGAGCCCGAGCGCCTCGAGCAGTCCAAGAACATGTTGCTGATGATGGACCCGCCCCGCCACACCGCCCTGCGCAAGGAGGTGGCGCACCTCTTCAAGGCCCGGGCCATCGCCCGGCTCGAGGGGGCGATCCGCAAGGTCAGCGGCGAGATCCTCGGGCGTGCAGCCGAGCAGGGTGACGTCGAGTTCGTGCACGACGTCGCGTCCAACCTCCCGTCGCAGGTGTTCGGCGAGATGATGCGGATCCCGGTGGAGGACCGGGCCGACATCAACCGGTGGGCCGAGCAGACGACCTCGGGCAGCGACCCCGACGTCAACCCCGACAACTACGCGGCCGGCGACAGCGAGGGATCGGTGCAGATGGCCGCGTACGGCTACGAGTACGCGGTGCGCCGCCGCGACGAGGAGGGCGACGACCTCGGCCTGGCGCTGCTGCGCACCGAGGTCGACGGCCAACCGATGACCGACCTCGAGTTCGCCTACTTCTTCGTGCAGCTCGTCACCGCCGGCAACGACACGACCCGCACCATGATCTCGTCGGGGCTGTACGAGCTCCTGCAGCACCCCGACCAGATGGCGATGCTGCGCGCCGACCGGTCGCTCATCCCCACTGCGATCGAGGAGATCCTCCGCTACGCCAACCCGCTCCACTACTTCCGGCGCACCGCGACGGAGGACACCGAGATCGCCGGTCAACCGATCGCCGCGGGCGAGAAGGTGGCGATGATCTACACGTCGGCCAACCGCGACGAGCGGGTCTTCGCCGATCCCGACCGCTTCGACATCACCCGTTCTCCGAACCCGCACCTCTCGTTCGGCATCGCCGAGCACTTCTGCCTCGGCGTGCATCTCGCCCGGCTCGAGGGGCGGGTGTTCTTCGACGAGATGCTCACTCGGTTCCCGGCGATCGAGCAGACCGGCGACGCCGCCCGCTTCCGGTCCAATCTCAACAACGCCCTCAAGGTGCTCCCGATCCGCCTGGCCTAGATTCGGCGCCGGATCGCACTCGACCGAGGGGGAACGATGAGCGACGGTGAGCGCAAGCTCGGGGGCGTGGGCACGAAGGTGCTCTTCGAGAACGAGTACTGCCGCGTGTGGGAGATGGATCTCGCGCCCGGCGAAGCGGGCGACATTCACCAGCACGACCATCCCTACGTGCTGGTGATCCTCGACGGCGACCGCATCGCGGCCAAGCCCGAGCCCGACAGCCCGGTCCACGGCGAGTACTTCGAGGCCGACGTCACCATCCCGAGCGTGGTGGAGATGCCCGCCGGCGGGATCGAGACCGCGATCAACATCGGTGAGAAGCGGTACTACGAGCTCCTCATCGAGATCCTGAAGTAGGGGCCGACTCCCGTGGACGACGGCGCGGTGGCGCCCGCGCGCGCACTCGACGGCCTCCGGGTCCTCGACCTGGCGATCCTCTTCTCGGCGCCCCAGATCTCGGCGATGCTGGGCGACCTGGGGGCCGACGTCGTCAAGCTCGAGCCGCCGCCCCGCGACGGCAAGCCCGGCGGCGACCCGATGCGCGCGATGGGCGTGCAGCGCGGAGGGAAGTCGCTCACCTGGTCGCTCGTGTCGCGCAACAAGCGCACGATCACCTGCGACCCCACCACTCCCGCCGGGCGGGCGCTGCTCTACCGGCTGGTGGCCGCCGCCGACGTCGTCGTCGAGAACCTGCCGGCGGCCACGTTGGCGAAGTGGGGCGCGACCCCCGACGAGCTGCTCGCGGTCAACCCCGACGCGATCGTCGTGAGCGTGAGCTGCTACGGATCCACCGGTCCCTACGCGGGGCGCGACGGCAACGGCTCGCTGGCCGAGGCGTTCGGCGGGCTCACGAACCTCACCGGCGAGGCCGACGGTCCGCCGATGCTCCCCTCGCTCGCCCTGGGCGACACGTTGGCCGCCATCGCCGGGGTGGTGGGCACGCTGGCCGCGTGCTACCACCGCGACGCGCGCGGCGGGCGGGGCCAGAAGGTCGACGTGAGCATGTTCGAGCCCGTGCTCCAGTTGCTCACCGGCTCGATCATCGGCTACGAGGACGGCGCGCCGTCGCCGCGGCGCACGGGCAGTCGCGTGCCCAACGGCGTGCCCCGCAACGTGTACCGCACCCGCGACGACGCGTGGCTCGTGGTCTCGGGCAGCACCGACAACCAGGTGGGTCGACTCCTCCCGATCCTCGGGCTCGACACCGAGGCGGGCCTCGCGCGGTTCGCCAGGGTCCGCGACCGTGTGCAGCACGCCGACGAGCTCGACGGGCTCGTGGCCGACTGGATCCGTGCGCACGACCGTGACGAGGTCGTCGAGACGTTTCTCGACGCGCGCATCCCGGTGGCACCGGTCAGCACCGTGGCCGACATCGTCGCCGATCCCCACGTGCGGGCGCGCGGCGATGTCGTGACGGTCGACGACCCCGACGTCGGACCCATCCGCATGGTGGCCCCGCTGGCCCGCCTCTCCGAGACGCCGGCCGAGATCCGCTGGGCCGGTCCCGGGATCGGCGCCCACACCGACGAGGTGCTCCGCGAGTGGTGCGAGCTCCCCGACGACGAGATCACCGCCCTCCGCGGGCAAGGAGCGATCTGACGTGACGGCCCTGACCATCCCGCAGCTGCTCGCGACGTTCCCCGACCAGGGCGAGCACGCGCTGTTCGTGACCGCCGACGAACGACTCACCTACGCCGAGGCCGACCGCCGGTCGGCAGAGCTGGCCCGGAGGTTCCTCGCCGGGGGCATGGGCAAGAACACCCGCGTCGCGATCGTCCTCGCCAACGGCGCCGACTGGGTCGTCGCGTTCCTGGCACTGACCCGCATCGGCGCCCACGCGATCCTGCTCAACCCGTTCGGCAAGGCCCCCGAGCTCGCGTACGCGCTGCGTCACTCCGACGCCCACGCGGTCGTCACCGGCGCGCAGTCGGGCGGTGTCGACGTCGCCGCGCTCCTGGCCGCGGCGGTTCCCGAGCTGGCGCACCACCGCGGGCGCGATCAGCTGTTCGCCGAGTCCCACCCGTTCCTGCGCCAGGTCTGGTGGCTCGGCGAGCACCGGCCCCGCTGGGCCCACGACACCGGCGGGGTCACCGGCGTGGATGCCGCGCTGCTCGCCGCGGTCGAAGCGGAGGTGTCCCCGGCCGACGCGCTGCTCACGTCGTACACCTCGGGCACGACGGCCGAGCCCAAGGCGGTGACGCACTCACAGGGTGCCATCCTGCGCCAGGCCGAGCGGCTCGCGATCCGCCGCCGGTTCTCGCCGGGCGACGTCGTCTACACGCCGATGCCGCTGTTCTGGGTCGGCGGGGTGTGCTTCGGGATGCTCTCGTGCGCCACCCACGCGATGACGATGGTGACCGGGGCCCGGTTCGACGCCGGCGAGGCGCTCGATCTGATGGAGCAGGAGCACGTGACCCACGTGGCCTGCTGGCCCCAGGCGGCCGAAGGGATGGTGGCGCACCCGTCCTGGCCCCGACGCGACTTCTCGGGGCTGAAGGGGGGCCCGGCGCTGCTGCGCGGGCCGGCGTTCGCGGGGGTGACCATCGACCAGCGCGAGCAGAGCCTGGGCATGACCGAGACGTGCGGTCCGCACACCTTCTCGCTCGACTCCGACGCGATCCTGCCCGAGCACCTCCGCGGGTCGTTCGGCTCGCCGATGGAGGGGATGGAGCACCGCATCGTCGATCGGGAGACGCTCGAGCCGCTGCCCGACGGTGAGGTCGGCGAGCTGCTGGTGCGGGGCGACCACCTGATGATGGGCTTCCACAAGCGTGAGCGTCAGGACACCTTCCTGCCCGACGGCTGGTACCGCACCGGCGACCTCTGCTCCTGGCACGACGACCGCTTGTTCTTCCACGGGCGTGGCGGCGACATGATCAAGACCGCGGGGTTCAACGTCGCGCCGGCCGAGGTGGAGCGGGTGCTCGACGCGATGCCCGACGTGATGCACGTGGTGGTGATGGGCCTGCCCGATCCCGTGCGCGAGCAGGTGATCGGCGCGGTGGTCGCCCTCCGGTCCGACTCCGACGCGACCGCCGCGGTGCTCACCACCCGCATGAAGGAGCAGCTCAGCTCCTACAAGGTGCCCACGGTGTGGTGCCTCGTCGACGAGCCGACCTACCCGATGCTCGAGACCGGCAAGGTCGATCGTGCCCGCGCCCGCGCGCTCCTCGACACGGCCCACGAAGCCGCCGACGAGGTGTCCTAGGCCGCGTTGGTGCGGGCCATCTCCCGGCGTCGGGGGTAGTGGTCGGCGACGGCGTAGTGGAGCGTGGGCCGCTCGTCCCAGATGGCGACGTCGCCCTCGGTCCACTCGTAGCGCACCTGGAACTCGGGCTTCTCGCAGTGCCGGTAGAGCAGCTCGAGGAGCGCGTCGCTCTCCTCGGGGGTCAGACCGACGATCCGGTTGGTGAACCCCCGGTTCACGTAGAGGTACCTCCGACCGGTGACGGGGTGCACCCGCACGACCGGGTGCTCCGCGCCCGGCACCAGCTCCGCGGCTTTGCGGGTCATCTCCTCACCACCCTTGGACTTGAACGCGGTGGCCCGGCCCATGTCGTGGAAGGCGACGAGGCCGTCGAGCATCTCCTGCATGGTGGGTGAGAGCGCGTCGTACGCGGCGTAGGTCGACGCGAACAACGTGTCGCCCCCGCGCTCGGGCATCTCGATCGCCCGCAGGATGCCCCAGGTCGGGGGCGCGGGGTCCCAGCTCACGTCGGTGTGCCACTGGTCCTGGAACGGCGGGTGCTCCTCGTCGTCGACGATGCGGCCGACGGCGCTCTCCGTGACCCCGGCGGCGCGGGCCAGCGGGTGGACGTAGTCGTCGCCGAACCGCTTGACCAGCGCGAGCTGGTCGGCGTCGGTGAGCTGCTGACCGGGCAGGAACACCACCAGGTGCTCGGTGAGCGCGTCGAGGAGCGCGCCGAACCCGGCGTCGTCGAGGTCGCGGAGGTCGACATCGGTGATCCGGGCGCCGATCGCGGTGTTGAGGGGCTCCAGGTGCATGGGCCCCAGCCTGCCAGATCGGCGCGCTCGCACGAGCGGGAGGGCAACCACCGGGGGTGGGGATAGGGTGCGCGGGTCGGCGGCAAGGAGAGCCATGGGGAACGAGCGCGGGTATCCGGGTTTCGGCGGGCGGGTCGGACGCACGTTCGCGGGATCCGAGGGGTGGTGGCCCGAGCGCCCGACGCCGCCGGAGGGCGCGCCCAACATCGTCGTGGTGCTCGTCGACGACCTCGGCTACAGCGATCTCGGGTGCTACGGCGGCGAGATCGACACGCCCCACGTCGACGCGCTCGCCGCCCGGGGCGTGCGGTTCACCAACTTCCACTCGGCGCCCATGTGCTCGCCCACCCGGGCCGCCCTCCTCACCGGCTGCAACCCCCACGAGGTCGGATTCGGCACCGTGGCCCACGTCGACGCCGGTTTCCCCGGCTACTCGATGGAGCTGGGCCCCGACGCCGCCACCGTGGCCGAGCTGCTGCGCGACCAGGGCTACTCCACCCTGATGGTCGGCAAGTGGCACCTGGCGAAGGACTCCGACTGCTCGGCCTCGGGTCCGCAGCACTCGTGGCCCTGCCAGCGGGGCTTCGATCGGTTCTACGGCATCCTTGACGCGTTCACGAACCTCCACCATCCGCACCGGATCGTGGAGGACAACCACCTCGTGGAGGTCGACCGGTACCCCGACGGCTACTACTTCTCCGACGACCTCACCGACCACGCGATCTCGATGATCCGCGAGCGCAAGGCGTCGAATCCCGAGAAGCCGTTCTTCCTCTACTTCGCCCACGGCGCGGTGCACGCGCCCTTGCACGCGAAGCCCGACGACATCGCGAAGTACCGCGGCCGCTACGACGCCGGCTGGGACGCGGTCCGGGAGGCCCGCTGGCAGCGCCAGCAGGCGCTGGGCCTGATCCCGGCCGATCTGCCGCTGCCGCCGCGCAACACCGAGCCGCACCACGAGGTGCAGGCGTGGGACGAGCTCTCCGACCGCGAGCAGGAGCTGTTCGCCCGGCACATGGAGGTGTTCGCGGGGATGGTCGACAACGTCGACCAGAACCTGGGGCGTCTGCTCGGTGCGCTCGAGGAGATGGGCGAGCTCGACGACACCATCGTCGTCTTCACGTCCGACAACGGCGCGTCGCGTGAAGGCGAGCTGGTCGGCACGACCGCGTACTACGTGCACCTGCTCCAGGGCGACGACCTCGACGCCGACCACGCCCGCCTCGACCTCATCGGCGGCCCGCAGACCACACCCCACTACCCGCGCGGCTGGGCGATGGCGGGCAGCACGCCGTGGCGGCTCTACAAGATCAACACCCACGCCGGCGGCCACACGGTGCCGTTCGTCGTGTCGTGGCCGGCCCGCTGGGCCCATCTCGGCAGCCAGCTGCGCGGCCAGTACGCGCACGTCACCGACCTGTTGCCGACCTTCCTCGACCTCGTCGGCATCGAGCGGCCCGCCGAGCGCAACGGCCACCCGCTGCGGCCCCTGAACGGCACCACGATGCGCGCCGTCGTGGAGGACGCCGCCGCGCCCACTGGGCACACCGAGCAGGTCTACGAGATGAACGGCCACCGCGGCTTCTACCGCGACGGCTGGGAGGTGGTGACCCTCCACCAGGCAATGACGCCGTTCACCGACGACGAGTGGGAGCTGTACCACCTCTCGACCGACCCCAACGAGCTGCACGACCTCGCAGCCGAGCAGCCCGAGGTGCTCCGCGAGCTCGCCGACGCGTGGGAGGCGGCGGCCTGGGCGGGCCAGATCTACCCGCTCGACGAGGGCTCGTTCATCAAGTACCTCCAGCGGCCCGCCCGCAGCGGCGTGTTCCGTGCGCCGGTGACCGTCTTCCCGGGCACGCCGACCCTGGAGCGGTGGCGGTCGGTCCAGCTCATCTGGTACCGGGGCTTCACCGCCGAGGCGCATCTCGACTTCACCCCCGGGGACCGGGGCTACCTGTTCGCCCACGGCGACCAGGGCGCGGGCTACGGCGTCTACGTGCTCGACGACGAGCTTCGGTTCGTGCACAACGACGGACGGGGCAGCGTCCGGGAGTGCTCGGGAGGCCGGCTCGCCGCCGGTCCCCGCCGGGTCGAGCTGGTGATGACCGCGCCCGGTCAGACCCGATGGGACGTGCAGCTGCGGGTCGACGGCGAGGTGACCGGCGCGCTGGCCGGGGTGCCGATGCTGTTCGGCATGGCGCCGTTCGAGGGGATCGACGTCGGGATCGACCGCCGGTCGCCGGTCTCGTGGGACATCTACGAGCGCTTCGGCCCCTTCGCCTACACCGGCACGCTGCATCGGGTGCGGTTCGTGCCCGGCGATCTGGCGCCCGACGCGCCCGACTCGATGATCGACCTGCTGCGGCAGATGGGAGCGCAGTTCGAATGAACGATCCGACCGGTTTCCCCGCGCACGGAACCCCGCCCGGCGCGCTGCTCGCCGAGCTCGACGAGCGCCTCGCGGCCGATCCCGACGTGCACGGCGCCCGCCTCTTCGGGCTCGTGTACCCGACCGGGCTGGACGACCTCGAGGACCTGCTGGCCGCGGTCAACCGTCGCTATCTGTTCCACAACGCGCTCAACCCGTTCAAGTTCCCGGGCATCGCCGCGCTCGAGTCCGACGTCGTCGCGTGGACGAGCGACCTGCTGCACTGCACCGGCGACGGCGGGGGCTCGATGACCTCGGGTGGCACCGAGTCGATCCTGATGTCGATGCTGGTCAACCGGGAGCGGGCCCGGGTCCGGGGCGTCGACCGTCCGCAGATCCTCGCGCCAGTGTCCGCGCACCCGGCCTATGCGAAGGCGGCGCACTACTTCGACATGGAGGTGGTGCGCATCCCCCTCGACGCCGCGTACCGGGCCGACGTCGCCGCCGCGGCCGAGCTCATCGGCCCGGCGACCGCGGTCGTGGTGGCCTCGGCGTTCAGCTACCCGTACGGGATCATGGACCCCGTGGCCGACCTCGCCGCGCTCGCCGCCACGCACGGCGCCGGCTGCCACGTCGACGCGTGCATCGGCGGGTTCGTGCTGCCGTTCCTCGAGCGGCTCGGGGTCGACGTGCCCCCTTGGGACTTCCGCGTGCCGGGCGTCACCGAGATCTCGGCCGACGTGCACAAGTACGGCTTCGTCCCCAAGGGCGCGTCGGTGGTGCTGCACCGCGACGCCGACTGGTTCGGGCACCAGGTCTTCCTGTACGACGACTGGCCGTCGGGGATGTACGGCTCGCCCGGCGTGGCCGGCGCCCGCTCGGCGGCCCCGATCGCCACGGCGTGGGCCGCGCTGCGCCACCTCGGGATCGACGGCTACGTCGACATCGCCCGGGACCTGCTCGACGTGACCCGGCGGTTCCGCACCGCGCTCGACGCGATCCCGGAGCTGGCCGTGGTGGGGGCGCCGATCGGTCCGGTGATGGCCTTCACGACCACCGGGCCCGACCTCCCCGTGGACGGGGTCGGTGCCGCGATGGACGCCCGGGGCTGGCACCTCAACCGGATCGTCGACCCACCCGGTCTCCACCTGATGCTCTCTCCCGCGCACGCGGGGGTGCTCGATGCCCTCGTGGCCGACCTGCGCGCCTCGGTGGCCGCGCCGGGCGAGGCCGACGGGGGGCCGGTGCGCTACTCCTGAGCGCCCGGGGTCGTCACCGTCGCGGAGGACGCGGGGCGATCAGGCGGCGTCGGTGTCGCGCTCGCGGGGCCGGGTCGGCTTGGTGCCGAACTGGCGCTCCTCGAGCTGCGCGAGCTGGTCGTCGTACCAGCCGTAGCTGGGCTTGCCCGTGGCCGCGGCCTCGGCCTGCGCCGCGCCGATGAGGCGGGGGAGCAGGAGCTGGAGCGCGTACGCGTCGTCCTCCTGCATGAGGACCTGGACGGTGCCGATCCACTCGCTGTGGTGGCGGCCGTGGAGGTCGCCGGGCGCGTCGACGTGTCCGGTCGGGCGGTGCTGGCACCACTCGCAGCGGTCCCCGAAGCCGATGACGATCCCGCACCGCTTGCATCGGGTCGCCTTGAAGGTGCGCACCGAGATGTGGTCCATGATGCTCATCGGGTCCTCGCCTGACACGGCCGACGTCCGGATGGCCCGGATGGTCGGACATGGAGTGTGGCGCGGCGCTCCCGTCGCGCGCCAGTGGGTGGCGCGCGGAAGTCAACGGATGTGGTTCATGTGGGCAATGAGGTCGGGAGAGGGGTCGGTGGGGCGACAGAATGCTCCCGATGTCTGCGCTGGGGATCCTCGTGCTGGCCTTCCTGGCCGGGAGCATCCCGTTCACCAACATCGCCGCCCGGTGCACCCGAGGGGTCGATCTCCGGGGCGTGGGCACGGGCACGGTCTCGGGCACCGCGCTCTATCGGGTGGCGGGGTTCCCAGCCCTCGCC
>VGCA01000039.1 GCA_016870245.1 Actinomycetota bacterium
CCGACCTCGAGCCGTGGCCCGAGCCGACGAGAGCCGGGGCGGCGCCGGTGACGCCGTCGCCCCGCCGGCGTACGCCCCCGGCGGGCCCGGGCCCGGCGGTGCCCCAGTACCTGCTCGGGATGGCGGCCGGGTTCGTGCTCACACCGCTGGTCGTGGGCGGGTTCTGGATGATCTTCCTGTTCTACGCCGACTGGCTCGGCGGGTACGACACCAGGAACGATCGCTTCACCGAGATCGTCGCGGCCTCGGTGCTCAGCGCACCCCTGATCGGGATCGGGCTCGGTGCGGGCTTCGTGTGGTGGTGGCGTCGGCGGAAGCGCCGGCTGGCCGCCCGGAACCGCCGAGCAGCGGGGGGTCGGCGGGCCTGAGATCGGGGCTACCCTCACGCGATGGCGCGCCGTGGTCGGTCACGTGAGGAGCGGGGCTTCCGGTACTCGGCGTGGGACGGCACCCAGCAGGGCTTCGACCTCGACGCCGACGCCGTGCTCGACGAGATGATGGACGACCTCGTCTACCACGGCGACCTGCACGCCGCGATGCGCCGGATGATGCAGCAGGGCCTGCGCGACCGCAACGGCGAGCAGATGATGGGCATGCGCGAGATGATGGAGCGCCTGCGTCGACGGCGCCGCGAGATGCTCGAGCAGTACGACCTCGGCGGCGTGTACGAGGACATCGCCGAGCGACTGCGCGAGATCGTCGAGCAGGAGCGCGAGGGCATCGAGCAGCGCATCGACGACGCCCAGCGCGGCGGCGACCGGCGCCAGCAGGAGATCGTCGAGCAGTCGGCCGACGCGCACCGCGAGCAGCTCGACCAGCTGCCGCCCGACCTCGCCGGCCGGGTGCAGGAGCTCCAGCAGTACGAGTGGATGGACGACCAGGCCCGTCAGCAGTTCGAAGAGCTCATGGAGGAGCTCAAGGAGCAGCTGATGCAGAGCTACTTCAACCAGATGTCCGAGGGCATGCAGAACCTCACGCCCGAGAAGATGCAGCGGATGAAGGACATGCTCGCCGAGCTCAACCACATGCTGGAGCAGCGGGAGGCCGGTGAGGAGCCCGACTTCGACGGGTTCATGGAGCGCTACGGCGACTTCTTCCCGGGGAACCCCCGCACGCTCGACGAGCTGCTCGAGCAGATGGCGCAGTCGATGGCGCAGATGCAGCAGCTGATGAACTCGATGACGCCCGAGCAGCGCGCCCAGCTCCAGGCCCTCGCCGACTCGCTCATGGAGGACATGGATCTCCGCTGGCAGATGGACCAGCTCTCGCGCAACCTCCAGCAGGCGTTCCCGCAGCTCCCGTGGGAGCGGCGGATGAACTTCCAGGGCGACGACCCGCTGTCGATGGCAGGGATGCCGAGCCTGCTCGACCAGCTCGGCGACATGGACGACCTCGAGCACCTGCTCTCCCAGGCCACCCAGCCCGGCGAGCTGGCCGAGGTCGACATCGACCGGGCCCGCGAGATGTTGGGCGACGACGCCGCCCGGTCGCTCGAACGCCTCGCCGAGATGGCGAGGATGCTCGAGGAGGCCGGCCTCATCGAGAACCGCGAGGGGCGGCTCGAGCTCACGCCCCGGGGCCTGCGGGCGATCGGGCAGAAGGCGCTCGGCGACCTGTTCCGCAAGCTGATGAAGGACCGCGCCGGCCGCCACGATGTGCAGACCGCCGGGACCGGTCACGACCCCGCGTACGAGACCAAGCAGTACGAGTGGGGCGACCCGTTCCGCCTCGACGTGCAGCAGACGGTGAAGAACGCCATCTGGCGTCAGGGCTCGGGCACGCCCGTGCGACTCACCCCGGCCGACTTCGAGATCGAGCGCACCGAGCTCACCACCCGTAGCGCCACGGTGCTGCTGCTCGACGTGTCGATGTCGATGCCGATGCGCGACAACTTCCTGCCGGCGAAGAAGGTGGCGATGGCGTTGCATGCGCTCATCACCAGCCAGTACCCGCGTGACTACTTCGGCCTCGTGAGCTTCGGGCGGGTGGCCCGTGAGGTGCCGCCCGAGAAGCTGCCCGAGATGAGCTGGGACTTCGAGTACGGCACCAACATGCAGCACGCGCTGCTGCTCGCCCGCCGGATGCTCAGCCGCCAGACCGGCACGAAGCAGGTGATCATGGTCACCGACGGCGAGCCCACGGCCCACATCACCGCCGACGGCTACGCGTACTTCAACTACCCGACGTCGTACGAGACCACCGAGGAGACGATCAAGGAGGTGATGCGCTGCACCCGGGAGGGGATCCGCATCAACACCTTCATGCTCGACGACGGGTGGAACCTGCGCAGCTTCGTCGAGCAGATGTGTCGCATCAACCGCGGCCGGGCTTTCTACACGACCCCCGACACGCTGGGCGACTACGTGCTGGTCGACTTCCTCGAGGGTCGTCGCGCCAACCGTCGCGCCAGCTGACCGTTCGCGCCGACGGGCGGTACCTCAGTCGGCGAGGACGCGCTCGTAGGCGGCGAGGGTGGCGGCGTCGAAGCAGACGAACGTCACCTCCTCGACCTCCGTGGTGGCGTGCCGCACGGTGTCGCCCCTTCGACGGTACGGCGGCCGGGCCCGAAGATGTCGGGTCCATCGCGACGGAATCGGGCACCGTGGCGTCGTGTCTGACCGCGCGTCGAGCGCCCGACGACTCCTCGAGCTCGCCACACCGGCGCCACGCCGGTGCTTCGACGGCGTCAGTACGCCGACCACTCCCTGCCGAACCACCGCCGGATGCGGCTCGTGCCGAAGTCGCCCTTGCGGGCCGCGATCTCGGCTGACGGCGGGTTGTAGGTACCGATCGGCGCCTGACCCTGGAGGAACGTGACCTCCACTCCCGCCACCTGGTCGCCGCCCAACTCGAAGTAGCACACGCCGGCCCCGCCGTACCTCGGCCCGTCCGCGCCACGCGCCGCCGCGATGATCCGGTCGGCGACGATCGCGGCCTGGCCCTCGGCGAACACGCCGGCCTTGGGCGTCCCCACACTCGTCACGTCGCCCACCGCGTAGACACCCGGGAACCGGGTCTCGAGCGTGAGCGAGTCGACGGGGATCCAGCCATCCTCGGCGAGCCCCGACTCGGCGACGACGGCAGGGACGTGGTGCTTCGGCACGCCGAGAAAGAGGTCGTACGCCATCTCGCCCGGCGTGCCGTCGTCGACGTCTGAGAGCAACGCCACCGAACGGACCGGGTCGAGTCCGGTCACGAGCTTCGACGGGTGGAACTCGATGCCCCGCTCGGCGAACGCCTCCAGCAGCGCCGCGGAGCCCGGTGGTGACGGCGGGACCGGCACGGGCAACGGCATCGCGAGATGGATCTCCGACTGCGCGCGGCGGCCGGTGCGGGCCAGGAGGTCGTGCACCAGCAACGCCGTCTCGCTCGGCGCGGGCGGACACTTGAACGGGGTGCCGCAGACGCCGACGACCACCCGGCCGCCCGGGAAGTCGGCGAGCACGTCACGCGCCGCGAACGCCCCCTGCTCCGAGTAGAACTCCCATCCCCCCTCGAGCAGGCCCGGCGTGCCTGCGGGATCCACGTCGGCCCCGAGCGCGACGACGAGCACGTCGCCCGTCAGTGCCCCCGCGGTGGTCTCCACCCGCCGCGCCGCCGGGTCGATCGCGGTGATCTCGGCCCGGACGAACCGCACCCGCGGTGCGACCAGCCCGTCGTACCGGTGCAGCACCGCGTCGGGCGTCGTCCGGCCGAACATCACGTCGAGCTTCGAGAACCCGAAGACGAACCCCTCGGCCCGGTCGACGAGCGTCACCTCGAGCTCATCGCCCAGCACCTCCGACAGGCGGGTGCTCAGCTCCAGCCCACCGAACCCCGCGCCCAGCACCACGACCCGCACCGGCAGCCCCTTCCCTCCGCTCCGTCCTGCTGCCCGCAGGCTAGGCAGTCCGCGCCGCGCCGACCTCACACGCGGGAGTCTCGACCACGTGTCCGTCGGCGCGGCAGCGGTGCCGCCGGCCCCGGTACCCGCGCTCTTTCGGGCCGGTCGGCGCCCCGCGGGGCCGGATTCGGCCCGCGTGGCGCCACGAAACCGAGCAAAAGGTACAAAAATCACCAACTCCGAGCATCTTCCACTTGCACGGAGGGTGATCGACCCAGCAGAGTAGCAGCGTTGTAATTCCACCAGCGTCATTCGGAGACCCCACCGGGGCCCCGGAGCCGGCGCAGGCGTCACGCACTCCGGCGTCGAACACACGAGGGAGAAGCCGGTGCAGGTATTCGAGATCGTCAGGTTGCTGGGGTCCGAGGGGGTCGAGGAGGAACGCCGCTGGCAGGAGCGCGCCAACTGCCTCGGCGTCGACCCCGATCTGTTCTTCCCCGAGCGGGGGGCATCGACTCGCGAGGCCAAGTCCGTGTGCCGGGGCTGCGAGGTGCGGGTCGAGTGCCTCGAGTACGCGCTCGCCCACGGCGAGAAGTTCGGCATCTGGGGTGGGCTCTCCGAGCGGGAGCGTCGCCGGGTCCGTCGCCAGCGTGCGCTCGAGCGGCGGGACGCCGCCACCGCCTGACCGCTCGACCGGCCGTCGGGCGCAGCGGCTCAACCGCCGCGGGCCGCGAGGCGGACCTCGATGGTGACGTCGGGGCCCAGCGCTGCCCACTCGAGGAACTCCGGGCTGGCGCGGTCCAGCTCAGCCGCCGGCACCAGCCCCACCAGCTCCACCTGCCCCACGCGCCCGCCGCCGGCGCCGACCGCGTCTCGCACGGCGTTGCAGGCCGCCTCCAGCCCGGTGCGCTCGAGGTCGACCAGGTTCATCGACACCTGGGCCACGCCCCGGCTCGCGAGCGCGAGCCCGAGCGCCCGTACCCCGGGCAGGCCGCCGTCGCGCTCTCGCACCGCGCGGGCCACAGCCCGGGCGAGGTTGATGTCGTCGGAGTCGAGCCAGCAGTTCACCGCCACCAGGGGCCGCCGGGCGCCGATCGCCACGGCACCGAGGCGGGGATGTGGCTCCGGGATCCCGAGGTCGGGGTCGAGCCCGACGAAGGCCAGGCGACGCACCTCGGGCAGGCTGCGGAAGCCGTCGGCGCACCCGTCGTAGAAGAAGACCGGCACGCCCAGCTCCGTGTTGACCCACGCGGCGAACGAGTAGGCGGCGTCGACCGCATGGAGGAACGGCTCGCCCAGGGCCACGAACGGCACGACGTCGAGCACGCCCAGGCGCGGGTGCACCCCGTGGTGGGCGTGCAGGTCGAGCTCGGCGGTCGCCGCCGACGCGAGGTCGACCACCGCCGCGAGCGCGTCCCACGAGCCGGGCCCGGCGAGGGTGAACACCGACCGATGATGGTCGGGGTCGACGTGGCGGTCGAGCAGCGAGGCCCCGCACGCAGCCGACAGCCGGTCGAGCAGCTCGAGGTCCTGCCCCTCCGACACGTTGGGTACGCACTCGATCACGGTCTCAGTATGGATGGGCGCCCGGGCGGGACCTCACCATGCCCGATGCTGGCTCGGTGACGTCTCCGCGCCGACCACGGTCAGGTGCCGGCCGACCCGCGGGCACCGCGATCGGGCCCCGGGTGGCCGCGTAACCTGCCGTGATGCGCATCGGCCTCGCGCTCCCGCAGTACGACTACTCGGTCGTCGGGGAGGACCCGCTCACCTACGAGACGATCGAGCGCCACGCCGTGCTGGCCGAGCAGTGGGGGATCGACTCGCTGTGGCTGAGCGACCACCTGTTCCTCGACCTCGCCAAGTACGGCGGCCCGGCCACCCGCTACGGGGCGTTCGAGCCCGTGTCCACCCTGGCCGCGCTCACCCGGGCGACCGCACGGGTGCGCCTCGGCACCCTCGTGCTGCTCGAGGCGCTGCGGCCCGCCGCGGTGCTGGCCAAGTCGCTCGCCACCCTCGACCGGGTGTCGGGCGGCCGGCTCGACGTCGGTCTGGGCGCGGGCTGGTACGAGCCCGACTACGAGGCCATCGGGCTGGCCATGCCGCGGCCGGGTGAGCGGATCGACCGGTTGCGGGAGGCCCTCGCCGTCGTCGGGGGGCTGCTCGGCGGCGCGGAGTGCACCTTCGCGGGCACCTACCACGAGGCCCACCGCGCCACGGTCGACCCGCCCTCGCTCCAGACGCCGCGTCCACCGCTGTTCGTCGGCGGCAAGGGCGACCGGGTGCTGCGGGCCGCCGTCGACCTGGCCGACGGATGGAACACGTGCTGGGTCTGGACCCCCGACGCCTACCGGGAGCGCCTCGGTGCGCTCGAGCGGGCCTGCGAGGCGGCGGGCCGGGACCCGGCGACGATGTGGCGGTCGCTCGGCCTCTACGCGCTGTGCGGCGAGGACGAGGCCGACCTCCGGGCCCGGTTCGAGCGCATGCGGGAGACGGGCCCGCCGGGCGTGCTCGACGGGATGGACCTCGACCGCTGGCGGGAGGGCCGCCTGGTGGGTACCCCCGAGCAGATCCGTGAGCAGCTGGCGGGCTGGGACGACCTGGGCGTGGAGACCGTCATCCTCGGAGTGGGGGCCGTGCCCTTCCAGGTGAGCCACCTCGACGACGTCGAGCTGCTCGCCGCAGCCTGCTGCGACGCCGGACCGGTCGCATCCCGGGGTTAACCTGTGGTCTCCCCCTGCCGAAAGGGTTTCCATGAACCTGGGCCCGACCGAGCTCATCATCGTGCTCCTCATCGTCCTGCTGATCTTCGGCGGCACCAAGCTGCCCAAGCTGGCCCGCTCCATGGGGCAGGCGCAGAAGGAGTTCAAGAAGGGGCTGTCCGAGGGGCACAAGGACGACGACGAGTCGTCGTCCGACGCCAAGTAGCCCGGCGCACCCCCGTCAGCCCCGCCCTCCGGCCCGATCCGGGCCCGCGCGCGGTGCCGGGTCCCGAGCGGCGGATGGCAATTCCCCGAAACCGGGAACCTGACTGGGCCGTCAGATCGTTTCCGTCATGACCGACGGTGTCCCCACCTGGGAAGAGGTCGCCCGTGACCATGGGCGCTTCATGTACACGGTGGCGTACCGCCTGGCCGGAAACGACGAAGACGCCCAGGACGTCGTGCAGGAATCGCTCATCCGCGTGAAGCGCGGGCTCGAGCGGTACCAGCCGGGGTCGCTCGAAGGTTGGTTGGCCCGGATCGTGACGAACGTGTTCCTCGACGAGGTGCGGCGGCGCCGGCGGCGCCCCACCGACGCGCTCCCCGACGATCCCGAGCGCGTCCTGCCCACGTCACCCGGGGCCGACGAGGTGTCGACCCAGCTCTCCGACGACATCCAGGCCGCCCTGGCCGCACTTCCCGACGAGTTCCGGGTGCCGGTGGTGCTCTGCGATGTCGCCGACCAGTCCTACGAGCAGATCGCCGCATCGCTCGGCGTCCCGGTGGGGACCGTCCGGTCCCGCCTGCACCGGGGCCGGCGCATGCTGCGCACGATGTTGTCGGAGGGGGCCGCGTGAACCGCGAACCGACGAAGCCCGACGAGGATGTGCTCTCCGCCTACCTCGACGGCGAGTGCACCGCCGTCGAGACGGCGTGGGTGGAGGAGCAGCTCGCCGCGTCGCCCGAGATGCGGGCCGTGCTCGACGACGTGCGGGCCGCCCGGGATGCCGTGCGCGCGCTCCCGCTGCGTGATGCCCCGCCGGAGTTCTGGGAGCACCTGCTCGCCACGGGCCCCGAGCGAGCCGACGGCCCGGTCGAGGATCCCGCCGGTGCCCCGGCCCTCGTCGCCGCAGGTGACGGCGCGCCGGTCGACCTCGCTGCGGCGCGCCGGCGCCGGCGTCCGAGCCGGTGGGTGGCCGCGGTCGCCGGGGTGGCCGCTGCGCTGGTGATCGGCGCGGTCGTGTTCGTGCCCCAGGAGCAGTCGGTGACCCCGCCGGTGGCTGCCCTCACCGACGCCCACGCGGTGCGGTCGTCCCTCCAGGACGATGCCGTCAGCGCCCTGGTGCCCCTCGCCGTGCGGGGCGGGTTCGGCCGATGAGGCGACTCGCTCGGGTCGGGCTGGTGGTCGCCCTCGTGGCGGTCGGCGGGATCGTGGCGCTGCCCGGCGCCCACGCCGACGATGCCGAGGCGGTGCTCGAGCGGGCCCGCAACGCGACCGTGCGCGAGGACTTCTCAGGCGTGGTGCAGATCGAGTGGCGCAACGACGGCGAGTGGTACACCGCCAAGGCGCCGGTCACCGGCACCGGCGGCACCGTGCAGGTGGGCGAGGGGACCCGCAAGGCCGAGGGCCGGGACGACGAGCGCTGGATCGCCGGTGTCAGCGGGTGGCAGGCCGGGTGGGACGAGCCGGTGCGCGGCGACGTACCGTCACCCTCGGCCCACTGGGACCTCACGCTGGGCAAGGCCGACCCCATCGCCGGGCGCACGACCGTGGTGGTGACCGCCACCGACCCTGACACCGGGATCGAGCGGCTCAAGGTCTACTGCGACAAGGACACCGGGGTGATGCTGCGCCGGGAGGTCCTCGACCGCAACGGGCGCGTCGTGCGGGCCGTCGGGTTCGTCGACGTGAAGAAGCTGGGCGGCAGCCGGGCTGCCGCCCCCGCCGACCCGGTGACGAAGCAGTCCAGGTCCAAGTCGGGTGAGAAGGTCGACCCCACCCCCGACAAGGTGACGGACCTCCCGGACGGCTTCGACGCTCCGGCCAAGGTCCCGGGCGGCTACGTGCTGGCCGGTCGCTACCTGCGTGACGACGACATCGTCCAGCTCTATTACTCCGACGGCCTGTTCGGGATCTCGGTGTTCCAGCAGGCGGGGGACCTCGACTGGAACGGCCTGCCCAAGGGGGGCAACGGCGTCGACGTCGACGGCGCCGACGGCCGGGGCTACGCCGTCGCCGGCGGCACCGTGCTCGTCTGGGATCGCGACGGCGTGACCCGAACGGTCGTGTCCGACGCCACCGTGGCCGATCTGCGGGGCTTCGCCCAGGCGTTCGACGACCGGGCCGACGAGTCGCCGGGCGTCGTCGAGCGGATCACCGACTTCGTGCTCGGCCCGTTCGGCTGGCGCTGAGCAAGCCCCACCGTTCGGGCTGACGGGTCAGGTCTCGGCGATCCGCCGTTCCTGCATCACCTGGCTGATGCGGCCGTGGAGCTCGGGCGAGTCGGCCGCGAGCTTGGCGAAGTCGGCCCCGAACAGGGCGCCCACGACCATCGGCGACGTGGCGGTGACCGTGGCGTTGCGGCGGGTGGCCTCGAGGGTGGCGCTCTCGCCGAAGAAGTGGCCGGGACCCAGCGCGGCGATGGCCTCGCCGTCGCGGGACACCTCGGCGTGGCCGTCGAAGATCACGAAGAAGAAGTAGCCCGAGGATCCCTCCCGCGCGAGGTGCTCACCGGACTCGACCTGCCGCTCCTCCATCCTCCCGGCGACGAGCGCGAGGTCGTCGTCGGTGAGGTCGGTGAACACGGTGATGCTGCGCAGGCGGGCGGGGTCGACGGCCATGGCTCCTCCGGGGTCGGCGCCGGGGAGCGTAGGGCATGGACGTCGCGCCCGGAGTCGGGTTCACCGGCTCTTCACCCGATGTTCCCGCGCCGATCGCCGGATGGCGCCGGCAGGAACGGGGACTCGCCAGCTACAGGGCGCCGACGCGGCGGGAGCGCAGGATGCGGCGCCGCTCGCGCTCGGAGCACCCGCCCCACACGCCGTGGTCGATGCGGTGGGTGAGGGCGTAGTCGAGGCACTCGGACTTGACCGCGCACTCGGCGCAGACCCGCTTCGCGACCTCCACGCCGACGCCGTCGGACGGGAAGAACTCGGAGGGGGTCAGCGACCGGCACCGCGCGAGGTCCATCCAGGGCGGGGTGAAGTGGTCGTCGGGGGAGGGCAGCGTGTCGTTCACGACCGGTTCAACGTGCGCCGGATCCATCGGGTTCCCAGACACGGGCCGAACCCTAGCGTCGGTCGCAGCGTGTGTGACGTCGCGGCCCCGGAAGGGCCCACCGGACCGGCCCGAGCACCGGCCGGGTAGGGTGGCCGGTCCCCAGCGGGCCCGCGGCGGAGCCGCAGAGAGCGGAGACCACAGATGGCGATCGACCAGGAAGAGCTCGAGCAGCTGCCCCCCGTCGGGCACGTGAAGATGGTGTACCTGGGCCCGGTGTCGCCCCACTGGGAGGTGCACGGCGTCTTCGGCGACGGGCGGCTGATCGACGACTTCCGCCAGCGGGCGATCGCCCGGCTCCAGCTGCTGCCGCCCCACGACCCGCAGTTCCGCCGCAACCGGGAGCGGGTCAACCGCGACGCCGAGCGCGAGCGGCTCATCATCGAGTGGGACCTCGGCTACGAGGAGCCCGACCAGGCCTGAGCGGCCGGGAGTCGGGGTCAGCCGATGTCGCCGGCGACCTCCGGTCGGTCGGAGCCGTGGACCGGGTACTCGCCGGTGGCCATGAACACCACGCGCTCGGCGATCGTCACCGCGTGGTCGGCGATGCGCTCGTAGTGGCGCCCCACCAACGCGATCTGCACGGCCTGCTGCACGGTGGCCTCGTCGGCCGGCGCGAGTGACAGCACGTAGCGGAACAGGCTCTTGGTGAGATCGTCCATCGCGTCGTCCATGTCGGCGAGGGCGCGGGCCCAGGTGGGGTCGGCGTCGGCGTAGGCGTCGAGGGCCAGACGGGTCTGGTTGGTGGCCTGGCGACCCATCTGGTCGACGATGCCGCGCACCTTGGGGTCGAGCTGACCGGGCCAGAGCCGGCGGGTCGCCTTGGCGATGTTGACGCTGAGGTCGGCCGAGCGCTCGAGCTCGTGCGCGATCCGCAAGGTGGCGAGGATCGTGCGGAGGTCGGTGGCCATGGGCTGCTGGCGGGCGAGGAGGGCGAAGCAGTCGTCTTCCACCGTGTGGGTGAGCGCGTCGATGACATCGTCGTTGCGCACTGCTTGTTCTGCGAGGGCGAGGTCGCCGTCGAGCAGCGACTGCGTCGCGGCGGCGACGAGCTCCGTGGTGAGCGCGCCCAGGCGGATGACCGTGCCCCGCAGCTCCTCGAGGTGCTCGTGGAAGCTCTTGCGCATCTGCTCCTCCCCGGTCGTGATCGTCATCGCGGGTTCCTCCTGCTCCGGGGTGGCCATGGGCCGATGGTGGCCCCGGAAGGTGAACGACAGGTGGATGGTCGGTGTCCGCCCACCGGAGTTCGGACCCTGTTCACCTGGATTCCACCTGCTGGTCCGCGTCTCGCCAGGTGGCTTCCGTACGTTGCCCACTGTACGCACGACATCACACAGCGAGAAGCACGAGGAGGCTCGTCAGCACATGCACCGACGCACGCGAGTTGCCCGCCTGTTCACCGTGACCGCGGTGGCCGCGGGCCTGGTGGTCACCGCGGGGATCGCCCCGGCGGCAGCGGGATCCAAGGGCAAGGAGCTCCCGGCGACGACGATCAACGGCTCCGGGGCCACGTTCCCCCAGGGGATGATCGACGCCTGCCGCGAGGCGTTCGCCGAGGTCCAGCCCAACGTCACGGTGAACTACCCGAACCCGGGTGGCGGATCGGGCAAGGGGCGCCAGGAGTTCGCCGACCAGGTCACGGCCTGGGGCGCGTCCGACGCTCCCTACCCCTCGACCGACCTGCCCAAGGTCAAGGGCGGCGCCTTTCTCTACGTCCCCTACGTGACCGCGCCGATCACGGTGTCGTACAACCTCGAGGGCGTCAGCAAGCGGCTGAAGTTCACCCCGGCCACGCTGGCCAAGATCTTCCAGGGTGACATCACCACCTGGAACGATGCCGCCATCGCGGCCGACAACCCCGGCGTGAAGCTGCCGGCGACCAAGGTCACGATCGCCCGCCGGTCCGACTCCTCGGGGACCACCCAGAACTTCACCGGCTACCTGGTGAAGGCGGCGGGCTCGGTGTGGAAGCTCGGCACGGGCTCGACGATCACCTGGCCGGAGGGCAGCCAGGGCGGCAACGGCAACCCGGGCGTCTCGGCCATCGTCGGCCAGACCAACGGTGCCATCGGCTACGTCGACTTCTCCGACGCCAAGGCGACCGGTCTCGACTACGGCGCCGTGCAGAACGCCGCGGGCAAGTACATCGTCCCGAGCCTCCCGGCGGCGACGGCCGCGCTTGACGGCGTGGCGCTGGCCTCCGACGGTCTGTACGACCCGCTGAACTCGCCGGCGGCTGCGGCCTATCCGATCACGGCCCCGACCTGGCTGCTCGTGTACCAGAAGTACTCCAACGCCGATACCGCCAACGCGGTGAAGGCCTGGGCCGAGTACCTCATCGGCGGCTGCCAGAAGCTGGCCAAGTCGGTCGACTACGCCCCGATCCCCAAGGAGTGGGCGAAGCAGACCAAGACCCGCCTCGAGGCCATCTCCTGATCGGGTCCCGCCCGGTCCGATGACGGCTGCGGAGGGGCGGGTTTCCCCCGGCCCGCCCCTCCGTACCACAATCACCCTGTCATGACCCAGGTCCTCGACCCCCCCGCCTCCGGCGCCGCGCCCGAGCCGCCGCCGCCCCTCGTGGGCGGTCCCCGGCCGCCGGGCTACCTGGCCGATCGCACGTTTCGCATCGTCGCCGTGCTCGCGGGCGTGATGGTGCTGGTGATCCTCGCCCTCATCATCTGGGTCCTGTTCGACAACTCCCTGGAGTGGTTCCGCGAAGAGGGGATCGGCTCGGTCTTCTCGCTCGACTGGGCCCCCAACGAGGGCAAGTACGGCGCCGGCGCGCTCGTGATCATGACGCTCATGGTCGCGGTGATCGCACTGCTCCTCGCAGTGCCGGTCAGCGTCGGGATCGCGCTGTTCATCAACGAGATCGCGCCGCGGCGGGCGCGGCTCCCGATCGTCTTCGTGGTCGACCTGCTCGCGGCCATCCCGTCGGTCGTGTTCGGCCTCTGGGTGCTGCGCCAGCTCGCTTCGCCGCTCGCCGACATCTACGCCGACGTGCACAACCTCGTGAAGGACGTGCCGATCCTCGGCGACGTCTTCGGCGATCCGAGCGCGTCGGGCCTCGCGATCATGACCGCGGGCATCGTGGTGGGCATCATGATCATGCCGATCGTGACGGCGATCACCCGCGAGGTGTTCGCGACCACGCCGGCGTCGCAGAAGGAAGCGACCCTCGCCATGGGCGCGACCCGCTGGGAGATGATCCGGGGCGCGATCTTCCCGCACAGCCGCAGCGGCGTCGTCGCCGCGGTGATCATCGGCTTCGGTCGCGCCGTCGGCGAGACGATCGCGGTGGCGCTGGTGATCGGCTCGTCGCAGGTGCTGACCGAGAACGTCTTCGCCCCCGGCGACACGCTCGCGTCGATCATCGCCAACCAGTTCGGCGAGGCGAGCGGGGTGCAGCGCTCGGCCCTCATCGGCTTCGGCCTCGTGCTTCTCGCCATGACCATCGTCCTCGGCATCATCGCCCGCAGCATCCTGCGGCGGGCCAACCGCCGGCTCGGGATCGCGTGATGACCGCGACCGTGGTTCCCCCCGCCCCGCCGACCCCGCGGTCGCCGTCGGGGTCGATCCTGCGTCCCCGCAAGGCCACAGGGTGGCGCCGGTTCAAGAGCGGCCTCGCGAGCGTCCTCTTCGTGCTCGCCTTCGTCGCGGCCGCGATCCCGCTGATCGCGCTCGTGTACTACGTCACCCGGGAGGGCCTGAAGGTCTTCTCCTGGGAGTTCCTCACGACCGAGCTGCCGTTCTCCCAGCGCAGCGTCGACGGCGGCATCGGCCCCGCGGTCGTCGGCACCATCGTGATCACCGTCGGGGCGACGCTCATGGCGGTGCCCCTCGGAGTGCTCGGGGGCATCTACCTCAACGAGTACGCCGGCAAGTCGAAGTTCGGTGCGCTCGTGCGGTTCCTGTCGGAGATCCTCACCGGCGTCCCGTCGATCGTGATGGGCCTCTTCATCTACACCTTCTGGGTGCTGCGGGTGAAGGAGCAGACGGGCTTCGCCGGGTCGCTGGCGCTCGCGTGCCTGATGCTGCCAGTGGTCATCCGTACCTCCGAGGAGATGCTCAAGCTGGTGCCCCACGAGCTCCGCGAGGGCAGCCTCGCCCTGGGGAGCCGCAAGTCGCGGACGATCCGGACGGTGGTGCTCCCGCACGCCGCCCCGGGCATCGTGAGCGGCTCGTTGCTCGCAGTGGCCCGGGCCGCCGGCGAGACGGCGCCCCTCCTGTTCACCATCGGGGCCACGCAGACCGCCAACTGGAACCTCTTCGAGGGCACCAACACGGCGCTGTCCGTCCAGATCTTCGGCAACGCCAACTCCCCGTACATCCCCGCCCAGGAGCGGGCCTTCGGGGCGGCGTTCACTCTCATCCTGATCGTGTTCGTCGCCACCGCCCTGGCCCGGATCGTCACCGTCGTCTACACGCGGCGGGTGTCGGGCAAGTCATGACCACGGAGCCCCCCATGACGACCACTCTCACGCCCGACACTACGATCGATGGCGTGGCCACCCTGCCGCCGACGGAGGTCGACCAGCCGCCCGCAGCGGAATCGGAGGTCCCCGAGCAGGAGCGCGAGGTCGTGTTCCGGCTCAGCGAGGTCGAGGTCTTCTACGGTGCCGCCCGGGCCGTGACCGGCGTCGACCTCGACATCGCCCGCAACGAGATCACCGCGTTCATCGGGCCGTCGGGGTGCGGCAAGACCACCGTGATCCGCTCGCTCAACCGGATGCACGACCTCACCCCGGGCGCCCGGGTGATGGGCACGATCACCTACCACGGTGAGAACCTCTACAGCGGCAAGGTCGACCCCGCCGAGGTCCGACGCCGCATCGGCATGGTCTTCCAGAAGCCCAACCCGTTCCCGAAGTCGATCTACGACAACATCGCCTACGGGCCGCGCATCAACGGGACGCGGAAGCGCTCGCAGCTCGACGACATCGTGGAGCACGCCCTGACCCGTGCCGCGCTGTGGGGCGAGGTCAAGGACAAGCTCAAGTCCAGTGCCCTCGGCCTCTCGGGCGGGCAGGCCCAGCGGCTCTGCATCGCCCGGGCCCTCGCGGTCGACCCCGACGTGCTCCTCATGGACGAGCCCTGCTCGGCGCTCGACCCGATCGCCACCGCGCGGATCGAGGACCTGATGCACGAGCTGAAGGACAACCTCACGATCGTCATCGTCACGCACAACATGCAGCAGGCCGCTCGCGTGTCCGATCGCACGGCCTTCTACACGGCCGAGCCCGACGAGGAGGGCCGTCGCGTCGGCAAGCTGGTCGAGTACGACGTCACGGAGACGATCTTCACCAAGCCCGGCGACCCTCGGACCGAGGGCTACATCACCGGACGGTTCGGCTGAGACTCCGCCGGGCTGCCGAGGCGCCGGTCGCCGAGACCTCGCCGGTCGAGACCGAGCCGCTCGGCCCGGTCGGCGCCGACCTCGATCGGGTCGCCGCCGCCGCCGTGGGCGCGGCCGACACCGGGATCATCGTCGTCGACCCCGACGGCGTCGAGGTCACCCGGAGCCACGCGGCCGAGCGGTTCCGCGACGCCCGCCACGGCGACGCCGTCGCATTGGAGGTCATCGAGCGACTGCTCCGGGCCGCGCTCGGCGGGATCCACGCCGAAGAGGAGCTCGCCCTGTTCGGGCCCCCTCGGGAGACGTTGGTCGTGCGGGCCGCGCCGCTCGTCGACGACGCGGGCGCGGTCATCGGCGCCGCCGCCTACGTCCGTGACGTGACCGAGCTCCGCCGGGTCGAGGCGGTGCGGCGCGACTTCGTCGCCAACGTGAGCCACGAGCTGAAGACCCCGATCGGCGCCATGGCACTCCTCGCGGAGACGTTCCTCGGCAGCAACGATGTCGAGGTGAGCCGGCGGCTGGCCGAGCAGCTCGTGCAGGAGGCGGACCGGCTCGCCCACATCGTCGACGACCTCCTCGACCTGAGCACCGTCGAGGCACAGGAGCACCCCACCCGGGAGCAGGCGCGGGTCCGGACGCTGGTCGACGAGGCCGTCGAGCGCGTGGGGGCGACCGCGCTGGCCCGGGGCATCCCGCTCTCCGTGCAGCCGATCGACGACGACCTCGTGGTCGCGTGCGACCCGGTCCAGATCGTGGGGGCCGTCACCAACCTGCTCGACAACGCCGTAAAGTACTCCGAGGCGGGCGAAGCCGTGGAGGTGGCGGCCGAGGTGGCCGACGGCACCCTCGTCCTCGCCGTGCGCGACCACGGGATCGGCATCCCGTCGCGCGAGCTCGAGCGGATCTTCGAGCGCTTCTACCGGGTCGACAAGGCCCGCAGCCGCGCGACCGGCGGCACCGGCCTGGGACTGGCGATCGTGCGCAACGTCGCCCAGGCCCACGGGGGAGAGGTCACCGTCGAGTCCATCGAGGGCGAGGGCTCGACCTTCCGCCTCGTCCTGCCCCGCGCCGGGGCGTCCGTGGAGGCAGCCTGATGGCCGACCGCCCCACCATCCTCGTCGTCGACGACGAGGAGTCGTACCGAGAGGCGCTCTCGGTGGCCTTCGAGCGGGAGGGGTTCCAGGTCGAGACCGCGGCCGACGGACCCGAGGCGATCGACCGCTTCGACGCGACCCACCCCGAGCTGGTGATCCTCGACGTGATGCTGCCCCGGATGTCGGGCGTCGACGTGTGCCGTGAGATCCGCACGCGTTCGCAGGTGCCGATCATCATGGTGACCGCGCGCAACGCGGAGATCGACGCCGTCGTCGGCCTCGAGGTCGGCGCCGACGACTACGTGACCAAGCCGTTCCGGCTCCGCGAGCTCGTGGCCCGTGTGCGCGCGGCCCTGCGCCGCGCCCCGCGGGCCGACGCGCCGGCCGGTACGGCCGAGGAGCAGATCGAGATCGGCGACGTGCGCGTCGACGTGGCCCGCCACGAGGTCGTGGTGCGGGGCACGCTGGTCCCGCTGCCGCTCAAGGAGTTCGAGCTGCTCGAGCTGCTGATGCTCAATGCCGGTCGGGTGCTCACCCGCGACGTGCTCATCGATCGCATCTGGGGCCCCAACTACTACGGCGACACCAAGACGCTCGACGTGCACGTGAAGCGGCTGCGGTCGAAGATCGAGGACGACCCGGCCCACCCCACCCGCATCGTGACGGTGCGCGGCGTGGGCTACCGCTACGAACGCTCCTGATCCTGGGTCGCTGCGCTCGCTGGGCGACTGGGTCGGTCCGGGCGTTGCGTTCGTGCAGGTCCGGACGCTCGCTTCGCTCCTAACCGAGCGTCGCGGTGGCGACGGCGGCGGCCAGCGCGGCGCCCTCGCCGGGGGCGATGCCCTGGAGCACGGTGACCGACGTGTAGCCGTCGAGCACGACGGCGAGGTCGCTGCCGGCCGGCGGCTCGTGCTCGCGGCCGACGTACTCGAGGTGGACCTCGCCGGGGTGGCGCTCGGCCTTCCACCGCTCGAGGAACGGGGCGAGCGTGCCGGCCCGCACGCCCCGTACCTCGTCGAGGGGGAGGTCGGGCGCGTTGACGTTGACGACGCGGGCGGGGCCGTCGACCGAGGTGAGCCAGTCGAGCGCGGCGGGCGCGAACGCCGCCGCGGTCGCCCAGCGGGGGTGCTCGCTCCACGCGATGCTCACCGCCACGCCGGGGATCCCGACGGCGGCCGCAGTGAGGGCCGCGCCGACGGTGCCCGAGTGCAGCACCAGATGTCCGTAGTTGAGTCCGGGGTTGACCCCCGAGACCACCGCGTCGGGCGGTGGGCCGAAGGTGCCCAGCACTCCGGCGTACACCGCGGCGGCGGGTGGCACGTCGAGCGCGAAGACCGGAACACCCGGCAGGCTCGCCCACTCCACCTCGGTGCAGGCGATCGGCCCGGCGCGGTGCAACCGACCGATGGCGGCGCCGCTGCCGCTGCGCTCGCCTGACGGCGCGATCACGACGGCGTCGTGACCGGCCGCGACGACCGCCTCGGTGAGGGCGAGGAGGCCCGGGGCCTCGACGCCGTCGTCGTTGGTGACCAGGACCCGCATGGTCGGCACGCTACCGGGGCTCACCGTCGAGCCGTCGCGGCAACGGCGTCGAGCCCCGCCCCCAGGTTTCAGGTCAACCCGGCGGGGTCACTTCGCGGCCGGGGGCGGCGGGCGGTGGTAGGTGGCGCGGATCACCGCGCGCTTCCGGATCTCGAGCTCCCACACCGAGCCCTTCTCCATCGGCGGGGCCCCGTTGCGGCGCCGGACCTTCACGCCCTCACCCCGGACGTGCTCGAGCAACAGGCGCAGCACGTCGCCGTGGGTGCAGAGGACGACGTCGTCGTCCGCGAGCTCGTGGACGAGGCCGAGCACGTCGTCGATCCCAACCCCCTCGGCGAGCGCGTCGGAGACCTCGATCTTCATGTCCCGATCGGCCGCGAGCGGCTCGACGGACTGCACGCAGCGGACGTAGGGGCTCGACACGATGCCGTCCAGCGACCGGTCGGCCAGGAGCTCGACCACGCCCGCGGACTGGCGCCGGCCCACCTTCGTGAGCGGTCGCAGCTCGTCGGGCCGCTTCCACGCGCTGCGCCGACCCGCCCGGGCGTGCCGGAGCACGTACAGCGTCACTCAGTCCTCCAGCTGCCCCAGGAGGGCACGGTCGTGGGCGTACGTGAGCAGTGTGGCAGCCTCGGCCGGGCTGCACCACCGCAGGCGGTCGACCTCGTCATCGGGGGAGAACGGCCCGCTGGTCTCGACCTCCATCCGCCAGTAGTGCACGATCTTGTCCCGGAGCTTGTTGTCGCGGTAGCGCACGGCGGTGAGGTAAGGGCCGAGCCGGCACGACAGTCCGGTCTCCTCGGCGACCTCCCGCAGCGCCGTCTCCTCGTCGGTCTCGCCGGGGTCCTGCTTGCCCTTGGGAAAGCTCCAGTCGTCGTAGCGGGGGCGGTGCACGACGAGCACCTCGGGCCCGTCGGCGCCGGAGCGGACCACGACGCCCCCCGCCGCGACGACCTCCGCGGCCGGCCCTGGTTCGGTGTCGCTCACAGCCACCGCCGCAGGCGGCCGCGTGACGCCGCCGTCCACGCCTTCGGCCACGCGGCCCGTGAGGCGTCGGCCGCGGCCCGTTCGACCGCGCCGAGCTCTCCGGCGGCGTAGACGGCGCCAGCATCGCCGAGCGTGAGCGCGGTGGCCCGCAGCCAACGTCCGGCGACGACCGCGTCCTGGTGCTCGCCGAGCACGTCCTGCACCCGGGTGAGCGCTTTCGCGAAGTCGCGGGCCGGGCGGCCGAACGCAGGCTCCATCACCTCGGCCGCGTAGCGAGCCCGCTTGGCCTTGATGCGCACCGCGTGGAGCGCGGGATCGGGCGGTACGTCGGGGAGGTCGCGCACCGCGTCGCGGAGCCGGTTCCACGGGCGGCGCACGAGGTCGCGCAGCGTGGCGGCGTCGTCGCGCTCGACGCGGGCGACGACCCGGGGACGCTGGGCGGCGTCGACGAGGTGGTCGAGCAGGGTGAGGTACCGCGGGCTCCGCATGCCGTCGAGGAGCACGGTGCGGGCCGCAGCCTGGTCGGCCACGAGCCGCTCGACGATCGGCGCCGCGGCGGCGCGGTCCTCCTCGTCGAGACCGGCGACCCGGTCCTCGATCCGGGCCCGCAGCACGTCGGCGTCGCGCACGGCGCCGAGCTCGTCGGCGAGCCACCCGATCTCTTCACGCAGGCCCTCCGCCCACTCGGGGTCGAGGAGGGGTCCGAAGGTGCGCAGGTGGGAACGCAGGCGGCGGGTGGCGACGCGGGCCTGGTGCACGCCTTCGATGTCGTCGCCGAGGCGGGCCACCGGGTCGGCGACGACCAGCTTGGCCACGGCGTCGGACAGCGCGTGACGGATGACGGCGTCGACCGTCGGCGGGCGCGGCACCGGGTGGACGAGCAGCTCCGACGGCTCGGTCGCGGTGGGTCCGAGCGCCCGGACGACCTTCGGCGTGGGGTCGGGCGCGCCCGTCCCGGAGCGACGCAGCGCGGCCACGAGGTCGTCGACGGCGTGGTCGTCGGCGTCGGGGGCCAGCTCGATCTCGATCTCGCGGAAGGTGGCGGGCCGGGGCCCGTCGACGACGGTGCAGACGTCGTCGGTGAGGATGCCGAGGTCGGGGCGCGCCCCGGCGGGCCCCTCGGACCGGGACGGGGACGGGCCGGCCGGACCGTCCGGGCCGGAGGCGGCCCGCAGCACGGCGGTGCGGCGGAGGGTGTGCAAGCGCACCACCGGGGTCAGGCGCCCGGT
>VGCA01000040.1 GCA_016870245.1 Actinomycetota bacterium
TGACCGTCGGTCCCCACCCGCACGATGCGCTTCTGACCGTCGCAACCCGACCGGTGGCGCCTCAGAGGGCGGCGTAGAGCGCGTCGAAGATCGCGACCCATCGGGGGTCGGATCGCGTCGGTCCCCACCACAGCCGGTTCATCGCGTAGCCCAGCGAGACGCCGGCGTCGGGGTCGACGATGCCGAGCGACCCGCCCGAGCCGTTGTGCCCGTACGTCCGCAGGCCCGGCCCGAAGGTCCATTCGGGGATGGTGTGCTCGAAGCCGAGACCGAACGCGGTGGGCAGCTCCATCACCAGGTCGTCGCCCCGCACGTGGCAGCGCCCGAACTCCTCGACCAGCTCCGGCGGCGCCACGGTGCCGCCCGGCAACGCGCCACCCGCGGCGAGCACGGCGTAGAGGCGGTCGAGCGCGCGTGCGTTGGCGTGCATGTTCGCCGCCGGGATCTCGGCCCGCCGGAAGAGGGGCGTCACGCAGTGGTTCGGGTCGTTGGAGTCGGGCGGGTTGCCGAACGCCACCGGCCCGAGCGACGTCTTGGGGTCCCACCCGTCGAAGAAGGTGCCCTCGGGCGACATGTCCACGATCAGGTCGGCCGTGCGCGTGTCGTCGACGGGGTCGAGGGGCATCAGCAGGTCCACGCCGAGCGGCCCGCCGAGCTCGTCGCGCACGATCCGGCCGACGGTGCGACCGGTGGCCCGGCGCAGCACCTCCCCGACGAGATGCCCGTACGTCACCCCGTGGTAGCCGTGGCCGGTGCCCGGCCCCCACCACGGCGCCTGCGCGGCCAGGGCGGTCGTCATCGCGTCCCAGTCGCTCAGGGAGCCGAACGGCATGCGGGCCCGGATCGCGGGCAGCCCGGCCTCGTGCGTGAGCAGCCAGCGCACCGGCAGCGTGTCCTTGCCCTCGGCGGCGAACTCGGGCCAGTACGCCGCGACCGGGCGGTCGAGGTCGACCAGCCCCTGGGCCACCGCCCACATCGTCGCGATGGCCACCACGCCCTTGGTGCACGAGAACACGCACACCAGCGAGTCGCGCTCCCAGGGCCGCGTGCGGGCGACGTCGAGGTGGCCACCCCACAGGTCGACGACGTTGCGGCCGCCCACGCTGATCGCGAGGCTCGCGCCGAGCTCCAGCCCGTCGGCGAAGTTGGCCGCGAACGCGTCGCGCACCGCGACGAACGCGGGATCGACGGTCCCGTCGATCGGCGCGCTCCCCTCGCTCACGTCAGCGCCTGCGTGGCCTCGGGGTTGTGGAACTCCTTCCAGGCGCACACCAGGCCGTCGCGGAACCGCAGCACGCCGATGTACCGGTTGCGGTAGGCGTTGCCGTTGTGGGTCACGACCGCGTCGCTGTGGTACTCGGCGATCAGCAGGTCGGGGTCGACGAGGTCGTACACCGCATCGACGTGCTGCACGAACGACGAGAACATCTTGAACGTCGCCGTCGACATCGCCATCCACGTGTCCCGACCCTCGATGGGGTTGGGGATGAACGACGGCCCGTACGGCAGCTCGAACTCGAGGTCCTCGGTCACCATCGTCCCCAGCGCGTCGTAGTCACCCCGGGTGATGGCCTCCATGATCGCCGTGAACGTGGCCCGGTTGGCGGCCCGGCGGGGATCGACGTCCGGATCGGGGCTGGTGTCGGTCATCGGTGCACTCCTGGTCGGTGGGACTGGTCGGTGGGACGGGTCGGTGGGACGGGTCGGTGGGACGGCGCCGGTCAGGCGCGCGCGAGGGCGCTGAGCGCGGCAATGCACTCGGCCCGGGACGCCTCGGGGTCGTCGCCCACGCCGAAGGGCGAGAGGACCACCTCGTCGGCACCGGCGGAGAACAGGCCGGCCACCTGCTCGCCGATGCGGTCGGCGTCGCCCCACACCACGGCGGCGTCGAGCATGGCGTCGCTCCAGCGGCGCCCGTCGAGCTCGACGCCGGCGGCCTCGAACATGTTCCGGTAGTAGGGCATCTGCGGGTAGATCGCGAGGTCCGTGGCGGCCATCGCGTGCAGGGCGGCTCGGTCGGTGGTGAGTGCGCACGGCAGCTCGGCGACCAACGCGGGCCGGGCGTCGCGCCCCGCGGCTGCCGCGCCCTGGTCCATCGCCGGCGCGACGATCGACGCGAGATACGGCGCGGGCGTGAGCCAGCACAGCGCGCCGTCGGCGTGCCCACCGGCGACGCGCGCCATCTGCTCGCGCATCACGGCGAGCATCACCGGCGGCGCGGTGTCGGCCGACCCGATGCCCGCGCCCTCTACATCGAGGAACGCCTGCACCCGGAACCGCTCGCCCTGGTGATCCACCATGCCCGTGTGCAGCAGGGTGCGCACCACGTCGAGGTACTCGCGGCTGTGCGACACCGGCCGGTCGACCTCGATGCCGTACATGCCCATGACCGGCACGTGGCTCGGACCGACGCCGAGGCGGAACCGCCCGCCGCACGCGGCGTTGGCCGTGGCCGCCTGCTGCGCGGCGACCACCGGGTGGCGGGGCCAGCTCGGGATCACCGCCACGCCCAGCGCCAGCCGCTTCGTCGCGGGCCCGGCGAGCGCGAGCGCCATCACCGGGTCGAAGCCGAACGCGGAGCCGAGCCACATCCCGTGGAAGCCCTGCGCTTCACTGGCGATCGCCAGGTCGCGCACCGCCGCGAGGCTGCGGGTCTCGGGGAAGAGCAGCGAGATCTTCATCGGTCCATCCCGGGGTATCCGATGGGCCCGGCCAGGTACCCCCCGTCGACCACGAACTCGCCCCCGATGCAGTACGACGCCTCGTCGGAGAGGAGGAAGGCGACGAGGTGGGCCACCTCCCGGGGCTCCCCCACCCGCCCGACCGGCACTGCGGTGCCCATGGCCGCGATCACGTCTCCTCCCCCGGGGATCCCGGACACGAGCATCGGCGTGTCGATGGGCCCGGGGTGGATCGAGTTGACCCGCACCCCCTTGCGGGCGAGCTCGAGCGCGGCGACCTTGGTGAGGCCGCGCAACGCGAACTTCGACGACACGTAGGCGGAGATCCCCCAGGCGCCCACGAACCCGTTGACCGACGACACGTTGACGATGCTGCCACCGCCGGCCGCCACGATGGCCGGGGCCACCACGTGGATGCCGGTGTACGCGCCGATCTGGTTGATCTCGATGAGGCTCCGGTACTCGTCGACCGAGGTCTTGATGATCGACTTGGGCGGACCGCTCACCCCGGCGTTGTTGACGAGGCCGGTCACCGGACCGAACGCGGCCTCCGCCGCCGCGAGGACCGCCCGCCAGTCGTCCTCCGACCGCACGTCGAGGTGGTGGTACCGGGCGGAGTCGCCGATGTCGCCTGCCACCGCCTCGCCCGCGGCGTCGTCGACGTCGGCCACCATCACCTTCGCGCCCTGGGCGGCGAGGAGCCGTACCTCGGCGGCGCCCTGGCCGCCGGCCGAGCCCGAGACGATCACCACCTGCCCCGCCAGGCGGTCGGACACGTCGGTCACGTCGTGCTCCCTTCGTCGAAGACCGGGATCAGCTCCTCGCCGACGCGGCGGATGCTGCCCATGACCCGGTCGTGGTCGAGCTGGCCGAACTGCATGAGGCACATGAGCCGGTCGAACCCGACGTCGCGATACTTCTCGATCTTGCGCCGGCAGGTCTCGACGTCGCCGATGATCACCGAGTCCTGGTCGGCCAGCGCCTCGTAGGCCTCCACCGGGTCGATCGGCTGGCCGAGCACCTGTCGGTTCATGAGCCGGATGATCGGGTTGGGGTCGTCGGGGTCGAGGTCGACCATGATCTTCGACACGTCGTCGAGCGCGGCCCGCCCGCGCCCGGAGTCGCCGGCGTTGACGTTGCCGCGGATCATGTTGGTCCAGATCTTGCGGGGCACCGCGAACACCTGCGGCGCCGCGTTGACGTACCACATGGCCGCCTCGGCCGCGCGGCTCTCGATGGCCTCGTCGATCGTGTCGGTGCAGTGCACGAACGTGAACACCGCGCGCTGGTCGTTGGGCACCCGGCCCACGATGTCGGTGGCCTCGGCGCGACCGGCTTCGTACTCGACGAGCAGCTCCTCGAGCACCGACACCGGTGACAGCAGCGTGGTGCACAGGACGCCCAGGCCGAGCTGCCCGGCCAGCCGGAAGCTCGAGGGTGACGTCACCGTCTGCCACAGACGCGGGTGCGGCTGCTGCACGGGCCGGGGCACGAGCGTGCGAGACGGGATCTGGAGGCGCTCCGACGACCAGGAGAACTCGGGCTCGGACCACGCGGTGGCCATCAGCCGGGCCGCCTCCTCGAGCTCGGCGAGGGTGTCGTCGCCGTCGATCTGGAACGTGGCCCACTCGGCGCCGCCGGAGCGGGCGAGTCCGACCTCGGCGCGGCCGCCCGACAGGTGGTCGAGCACCGCCATCCGCTCCGCGACCCGCAGCGGGTGGTTGATGCGGAACGGCGTGAGCACGCCGGCCTGCCCGATCCGCAACCGCTCGGTGCGCATGGCGATGGCGACGTTCACCAGCTCGGGAGCGCCGGAGTGCGAGAACTCGGGCGTGCAGTGGTGCTCGACCGACCACCAGCAGCCGTAGCCGAGGCGGTCGGCCAGCTCCGCCTGCTCCAGCGCGCCGGCGAACACCGCGCTCTGGGTGGCGGCGTCGGTGGGCCCCGGCCGCTGCAGCTCGTTGAACAGGTCGACGATCATCGGACTCCCGCTCCCCTCTCGGCACCCACCATGTCACGACCCATCTCAGAGCACCGCCACGGGGTTGATCGGCGAGCCGGTGCCGCCCGCGATGCGCAGCGGCGACACGACGAACTGGAACTCGTGGCGCCCGGCCGTGGCGCACGCGTCGGCCAGGCGGTCGAGGCGGAGGTTGTCGAGCAGGTGCACGCCCATGCCCACGAGCAGGCACTGGTGCAGCGGCATCGACCACCGGTGGTCGTTGCCCGGCAGGGGGTCGCTCACGCCGTCGCAGCCCAGCACCGACGGGTCGGCGGCCACCAGCCACGGCACGCACTCGGGGTGCAGTCCGGCCAGACCGCCCCGGTTCGGCTCCCACGGCCCGAGCGCGGCCCGCCGCCGGTCACGCCCGGTGTGCACCAGGAGGATGTCGCCCGGCTCGGTGGCCACGCCCTGGGCGGCGAGCGCGGCGTCGAGCTCGTCGGGCCCGACGGCCTCGCCCGGCTCCAGCCACTCGACGCCGCGGTGGCGGGGCAGGTCGATGAGCACGCCCCGGCCCACCAGCCCGTCGAAGCCGGCGTCGATGCCTCCGTGGCTGGCGCCCCGGGTGGTGACCGCGGCGGCCGGGTGGCCGTTGTACATCTGCGCGTCGACGAACACGTGGCACAGCGCGTCGATGTGCGACACCGCCATCCCGTGGAAGGCCACGCCCACGAAGTCGGCCGACGCCTGCAGCGCGTCGGGCCCGAAGGTGCCGCACACGTCGCCGCCGACCGTCATGTGGTGGAGCGCGGGATTCGGGTTGTCGACTCCGGGCCGCACCGCGAGGTCCCGTCCGCACGACACCACCGTGCCGTCGACCACGAGGCCGGCGGCGCGCCGGGTGCGCTCGGGCGTGAGCAGGTTGAGCGCGCCCCGCTCGTCGTCGGCGCCGAAGCGGCCCCACGACCGGGCGAGGGCGAAGAGCTCGGCGCCCCGCTCGACGGTGATGCGCGCGATCGGCGATTCCAGGGAGGGGTCAGGCACCGGCGTCCCTCCGGGGCAGATGGTCGATGCGGCTGCCGAGCACGCCGTCGGCGTACTCGATGAGCTCCACGAGATGGCCGTCGGGACTGCGGCAGGTGCAGACGTTGACGATGCCCGCGAGCTCGGCCGATTGCGGGGTGGAGACGAACTCGATCCCGCGGGCCGCCAGGTCGGCGTAGGCGGCGGCCACGTTGCGCACCCGCAGCGCGATCACCCGCGGCACCCGCTCCTCCGGTGGGCCGTCGGGGGGCGGTGCGAGCTGGGGCTCCAGCCACTGGATGAGGTCGAGCCGGGTGTGGTCGGGCCCGTCGCCGATTCCGAGGAGCGCGCCGCGGCCCTGGGCGACCGGCATGCCGAAGTTGCGGGCGACCATGCGCGGCCACACCACGTCGCGGTTGTCGCGCAGCACCCGGAAGCCGAGGGTCGTGTAGAAGTCGAGGGAGCGCTCGAAGTCGGTGACCTCCACCGTGAAGTGGAACAGCGACTGCACCTCCCATTCGCGCGCCTCCGGCGCATCGGAGCCCTCGCCCATCACCCCACCCCCCGGTTCTGCCCCGCCCAGTGCGGCGCGCGCAGGGCCGATTTCAGCACCTTGCCGCTCGCGTTGCGGGGGATCTCGTCGGCGATGTCGACGCTGCGCGGCACCTTGAACCGGGCGAGCCGCCCGTCGCAGTGCGCGGCGAGCGCGTCGAGGTCGACCGTCTCGCCGGGCGCGACGACCACCACCGCGTGCACCGCCTCACCAAAGCGGGCGTCGGGCACCGCGATCACGGCCACGTCGAGCACTGCCGGGTGGGTGAGCAGCACCGACTCGACCTCGCGCGACGCCACGTTCTCGCCGCCGCTCACGATCATGTCGGACCGGCGGTCGCACACGGCGAGGTAGCCGGCGGCGTCGAGGAAACCGAGGTCACCGGTGTGGAGCCAGCCGTCGGCGAGGGTCGCGGCCGTCTCGTCGGGCCGGTTCCAGTAGCCGTCCATGAGCTGGGGGCCGCGGGCCACGATCTCGCCGATCTCCCCGACGGGGACCGGGGCGCCGGCATCGTCGACGATGCGGATCTCCGTACCCGGCAGCGGCCGGCCGCACGACGCCAGCAGCTCGGGACGACCGGCGAGCGCGGCGCGGTGGTCGGACTCGGTGAGGTAGGTGAGGCCGGCCGACGACTCGGTCTGGCCGAACCCCTGGTAGAAGTCGCAGCCCCACACCTCCATCGCCCGGCGCAGCACGGGTTCGGCGATGGCCGAGCCGCCGTAGGCGAGCGACTGCAGGTCGGGGTAGTCGTGCCCGTCGACGCCGGGCACCGCCAGGCAGGCCTGGATCATCGCGGGCACGAGCGTGGTGAGGGCGATGCGGTCGTCGCGGAGCGCGTCCACCACCCGGGCGGGGTCGAAGCCCCGGTGGATCACGAGGCAGCCGCCGCCGTTGACGCAGCAGAACGCGGTGATCACCGCCGCGGCGTGGAAGAGCGGCGCCACGATGAGCCACCGGTCCCCCACGTCGACGCCGGTGGCCACGCCCGCGGTGACCTGCGCGCAGTTGGCGAGGACGGCCCGGTGCGACAGGACCACGCCCTTGGGCGAGCCGGTCGTGCCGCTCGTGTACATCTGGTAGAGCGTGGCGTCGGGGGTGGGGCGTGGGTGGGTGGGCGGGACCGGGTCGCCGGCGATCCAGGTGTCCCACGCGGTCCAGCCCGCCGGCGGATCGCCCACGGCCACCCGCACCGGGACGTCGACCGCGCCGTCGAGCGCCGGGGCGAGGTCGGCGTCGGCGATCAGGGCCCGGGCGCCGCTGTCGGCGAGGACGAAGGCGACCTCGGCCGGGGCCAGCCGGGTGTTGAGCGGCACGGGGACCGCGCCCACCATCGATGCCGCGTAGTAGACGACCGCGTGCTCCACGGAGTTGGGGCCGACGTAGCCGAACCGGTCGCCGGGCCCCACGCCGGAGCGGACCAGGGCGCCGGCCACCCGCCGGGCGGTGTCGAGCGCCTCGCCGTAGGTGACGGTGCGGGCGCCGTCGACCGCGAAGACCGCATCGGGCCGGGCCGTGGCATGGAACGCGAACACGTCGTGCAGCAGCACCGACCCTGACCCCCCGAATCGGTCAGGAACGTAGCCCGTCGGCGTCGGTCGGTTCCAATGTCGTCGTCGGGTCCAGGTCGTGGAGGAACGCGATCGCCTCGTCGAGCGAGACGGTCTTGGCCATCGGGGGCAGGCACTGCTGGAGATCCCGGCCGTAGCCGTCGCGACGGAGGGCCAGGCGCGGATCCATCAGCGCGACCACCCCTCGGTCGGCCCGGGTGCGGATGAGCCGGCCCGAGCCCTGGGCCAGGTAGGTGGCCGCGAGCGGCACGTCGATCCGGGAGAACGCCGAGGGCCCGGCCGCCTCGCCCCGGGCCTGGTGCAGCGGCTCGGTGGGGACCGGGAACGGGATGCGGTCGATCACCACCAGACGCAGGGGGTCGCCGGGCACGTCGATGCCCGCCCAGAAGCCGCGGGTGGCGGCCAGCACGCTGGTCTCGTCGGCGTGGAACGCCTCGATGAGGGCGTGCTTGCCCATGTCGCCCTGGCGCAGCAGGCGGTACGGGAGGTCGCCGGTGAACGCGAGGTCGAGCGTCTCCCGCAGGCCGTTCCACGAGGTGAACAGCAGCAGCGCCCGCCCACCCGCGGCATCGACGAGCCGGCGCGTCTCGGCTGCCGCCGCCGCCCGCCACCCCGGGTCCCGCGGCTCGGGGAGATGGCGGGCCACGTAGAACAGCGCCTGCTCCCGGTAGTCGAACGGGCTCGCCACCTGCAGTGGGGCCGCGTCGAGCGCGAGCTTGGGCCCGAGCCCCGGCGGGATGGTGGCCGAGGTCAGCACCACGGGCCGGTCGCGCCAGTACCTCGCCAGCCGGGGCGCGACGCCGAGGGAGGCGATCTTCACTCGCCGCTTCCCCGGCGGCCCTTCCACCCAGACGACGTCGTCGGGCTGGGGCTCGAGGAGCCGGCCCAGCACGGTGGTGAGGCGCGACGACGCCTTGGTCGCCCGCTCCACCCGACCCGCCGTCTCGGGAGATCCCGCGGCCTTGCCCAGGCTCGCCCGGGTGGAGTTCAGCCGCTCGATCAACGACGTGATCAGCGGGTTCAGGCGGTCGTCGCCGGTAAGACCGTGGGGGTAGCGCCGGGTCAGCTCGCGCGGCCCGAGGTCGATCGCATCGAGCGCGGCGGCGAACCGATCGGCTGCGTCGTGCACATCGCGCTTGAGGTCGTCGTTGTCGGCCAGCAGGTCCACGACCGCGCCGAGCACCCGCCGGATCCGTCCCGGGCCCACGTCGTCGCCGAGCGCGTGGGCCATCACGTCCTCGAGCTCGTGGGCCTCGTCGACCACGAGGACGTCCCACTGCGGGAGCACCGCGCCGTCGGCGTCGACGTCGGCGCCGAGGAGGTGCTGGTTGACGATCACCACCTGGGCCGCGTCGGCGCGGGCCCGGGCCTCGTTGGCCCGGCACACGTCCTTCATCGCGCAGCGCGGACCGTTGCACTCGTCGGAGCCGGTGACGAGCTTGCCGAGGACCGCGGGCTCGTAACGGTGCTCGAGCTCGGCGATCTCGCCCGCCTCGCTCTCGTCGGCCCACTCCGCGATCGCGTCGATCATCGCGGTGTCGCCGAACAGCCCGGCCTCGTTGCGCAGCTCGTCGAGCTTCTGGTGGCAGACGTAGTTGCTGCGGCCCTTGAGCACCGCGACCTCGAAGTCGCCGAGCACCGATGCCACCTGGGGCGCGTCCTTCGCCGCGAGCTGGTCCTGGAGCGCCTTGGTCGCGGTGGCCACGAGCACCTGCTTGCCGAGCACCACCGCCGGGACGAGGTAGGCGAGCGACTTGCCGGTGCCGGTCCCGGCCTGGACGATCACCGGGTTGCCCGACTCGCACGCCGCCGCGACCGCGACGGCCATCTCCACCTGCCCGGGCCGCGGCTCACCCCCGTCGAGCGCGTCGACGACGCGCTCGAGCGCCTGCGTCGCGCGCGCCGCCGGATCGGTGGTCACGGACGCTCCGCCCCGGGTCGGCCGGGCGTCTCGACTGGTAGAAAGCGGGACCACATCATGACCGCGCCCACGGCGACCAGCGTGGGTACGAGCTGACCAGAAGAACAGGAACCTCATGGCGGCGACCTACACCAGCGATCCCATCGAGGTGATCGATGTCGACAGTCACTACTCGCCACCCCCGGGCTTCTGGGAGGCGCACGCCCCGGCGGAGTTCAAGGACCGGGTGCCGCGCATCGGCGAAGACGCGCAGGGCATGCCCGAGTGGCTCGTCGACGGGCAGCCGTTCGACTCCATCGGCTTCAACATGGTGCGGCCGGATGGCACGAAGGCGCCCGGCAACATGCGGGCGCTGCCGTTCTTCGAGCAGGTGCACGCCGGTTCGTACGACGTCGCGGCCCGTGTCGCCTGGCTCGACGATCACGGCATCTCCCGACAGATCATGTACCCCAACACCGGTGGCTTCAGCAGTCAGATGTTCTTCACGAAGATCGCCGATGCCGAGCTCCGCAACGTCTGCCTCCGAACCTACAACGACGCCGCGGCCGCGCTGCAGGAGGAGAGCGGCGGTCGCCTGATCCCGCTGTCGCAGATCCCCTGGTGGGACATCGAGGAGGCGGAGCGAGAGCTCACGCGCTCGGTGGTCGAGCTGGGGCTCACGGCCGGTCCCACCATGTTCAGCGCGCCGGAGGTCCACGACCTGCCCTCCCTGAACCAGCCCGAGTGGACCCGGTTCCTGTCGATCTGCGAGGACCTCGACGTGCCGCTGAGCTTCCACATCGGTCCGCCCGGCGGAGGGGCGCACAAGCCCTGGGTCGAGCCTGGCGTCGATGCCGTCACCCAGCTGGCGACCGGACGCGGCATGCATCTCGCCGTGTATACGACCAACTCGTTCTTCAGCAACTCCTGGCTGATCTCCAACCTCATCTTCGGCGGCATCCCGCTCCGGCATCCCCGACTGAAGATCGTCTCCGGAGAATCGGGCATCGGCTGGTTGCCGTTCCTCATCGAGTCCATGGACTTCCAGTGGCACGAGAACATCGAGCCCGACGACAAGCGAGACGTGTGGAAGGGCATGACGCCCGGCGAGATCTACCGCCGCAACTTCACCGCGTCGTTCTGGTTCGAGAAGGCCGCGCTCGCCGAGCACATCGACTACCTCGGCGCCGACACCGTCATGTTCGAGACCGACTTCCCCCACGGCACCTCCTTGACGGACCGCATGACGGCCGACGTCGCGGCGACCCTGGCCACCCTCACTCCGGAGGTGCGCAGGCAGGTCCTGCACGACACCGCGGCTCGCGTCTACAACCTGCGCTGACCGACGGGGTCGACCGCTCCGGCAGCGATACCGACCCGTCGAGGCTCTGGAGATCCGCTCCGCTGTCGATGGGTCCCACCACCCAACCGACCGCAGGGTCGCGCCAGGCTCAAGGGCTGCGGAGGTCGCCCCTGACCAGGGGGTTCGCACCGGGAAACTGGTGTCGGAGGGGGGACTTGAACCCCCACGCCCTTGCGGGCACTAGCCCCTCAAGCTAGCGCGTCTGCCAATTCCGCCACTCCGACGTGGACGCAGGATCATAGCGTCAGCGGTTCCGCGGAACCGCCTCGTGCGGGCAGGTCGCGACGCCTCACACGTCGAGGCCGAGGCCCTCCTGGTCCGGGCTCACACGCCGGGCGCGTGGTGCGCGCGCGTCGGGCTCCTCGTCGCCGTCGAGCGGGTGCTCGATCATCGCGACGACCCGGGTGGCCATGAACCGAGCGGTGCGCACGGGCTGGCCGGTGCGGGTCACCTCCGACACCTCCACCACCCCTCGGCCGGTGGTCGTCTCCACCCGCCGACCGGCCTTCGACGCCACGATCTCGAACGTGCGGGTGCCGTCCCCCACGTCGACCACCACTTCGACCCGATCGCCCTTCACTCCCCGATTCTCCCGCAGATCCGCCGCCGGGGCCAGAGCCGGTGCGTGCGGGCGAGCCGCGAGCCCTCAGTCGGCGAAGGTGAGCTCGCGCCGTCGCCAACGGCCCGGGAACCGCAGCGCGCTCGTGAGCTTCGACGGACCCCGGCGGGCCTCGATCTGCTCGGCGACGGTGTCGGCGACCCACACGGTGACGGGGATGGCCATGGCCATCAGGATCCACCGGATCGGCCGCTTCAGCAGGAACGCCAGCACGCCCCCGTTGTAGCCGATCGCAGGCCTGGTTCACTCGCGGCGCTCGGGCGGCGATCACCGGAGGCAGCTAGGTCGAGGCGAAGACCTCGGCCATGCGTCGGGCCTCACCCACCGGATCGGGGCCGCACGGCGTGTAGAGCAGCTCGGTGATGCCGGCCTCCCCCGCGGCCTGGGCCCGGGCCCGGATCTCGTCGGGCGTGGCCACCCAGGCGCCCTGGGCGATCGGCAGGTCCCAGGCGGCGTCGAGCACCAGCTCCCGGTCGCGGTCGGTCACGTGGGTGGCGTGGCCGTCGTGCACCGCCAGGTGGTGCTGCCCTTCGGGGCGGGCGGCCTTGATCGACTCGAACCACTCCGTGCCGTTGGGCAAGAACTCCACGAACTCCGGCGCCGCCGCGTGCGCCCCGTGGTAGGGCAGCACCGCCCAGGGGCCGATGGCCTCCTTCACCCGGTCGCTCGTGCGCTCCTCGCCGTCGCCGAGGACGGTCCCGGTGAACATGTTGACGTGCCACGCCATGTCGAACGGTTGCCCGCCCACGTCGATGATCCCGTCGGCGATCTCGCGGGTGATCTGCTGGCCCTTCGGCCCCATGGCGCTGAGCAGGATCGGGATGCGCATCGGCCGCTCGGCGGTGAACCCGGGCCAGTGGATCATCTGGCACGCCTCGCCGTCGATCTCCACCACCTCACCGGCGAGGAGCCCCCGCAGGTTCTCGATGTAGGTGCGGGTGGAGGCCCACGACAGGGCCTTCTTGCCCAGCACCCAGCGGGCGGTGGCGCCGGTGCCGAAGCCCATCACCAGCCGGCCCGGGTACGAGTGCTCGATCGTGGCCGCGGCCGACGCCGTGGTCATCACGTGGCGCAGGTTGGGCACGAGCACGGCGGTCCCGAGCCCGATCGTGGTCTCCCGCCCGATCCGGTCGAGCCAGATCCAGATGTCCTCGTAGAGGGCGGCGGAGTCGTACAGCCAGATCCGCTCGCAGCCGAGGTCCTGGCCGACCTTGGCGATCTCGAGGGCGAACGGTCCCGGCGGGGACCCGAGGGAGAGCGTGGGCATCGTCACGGCGGGCGACGCTATCGGATCGCCCCTCCCGAGCATGTGACGGGAAGGGGCGACCCATGCCCCTTCCTGTCACATGCTCGGAGATGGGGGCGGCGCCGCGCCGAGGACGACCGGGCAGGCGACGAGGTGGCCGACCGAAGGACCGTCGCCGCGGTGGACCAGCGGCGGCTCGGACGCCGCGCACGAGTCCAGCGCGAGTGCGCAGCGGGTGCGGAACCGGCAGCCGCTCGGCGGGTCGATCGGGCTCGGGGGGTCACCGGCCAGCACGATCCGCTCGCGGGTGCGCTCCCGGACCGGATCCGGGTCGGGCACGGCCGACAGCAGCGCGCGGGTGTACGGGTGGATGGGGTCGGCGAACACCGCGGCCGTGGGGCCGGTCTCCACGATGTGGCCGAGGTGCATCACCGCGACCCGGTCGGCCACGTTGCGCACCACCGCGAGGTCGTGGCTGATGAACAGGTACGCGAGGCCGAACCGGGTCCGCAGGTCGGCGAGCAGCGTGAGCACCTGGGCCTGGATCGACACGTCGAGCGCGCTCACCGGCTCGTCGAGCACCACCAGGTCGGGCTGCACCGACAGCGCCCGGGCGATGGCGAGGCGCTGGCGCTGGCCCCCGGAGAACTCGTGGGGGAAGCGGCCGGCGGCCGCGGCGTCGAGCCCGACGAGCTCGAGCAGCTCGGGCACCCGGGCCGGCGCGTCCCGCTTGCGGCCCTGGGCCACAAGCGGCTCGGCCACGGAGTCGCCCACCCGCCGGCGGGGGTCGAACGACGAGAACGGGTCCTGGAAGACCACCTGCACGCGGCGGCGCACGTCGCGCAGTTGCTTGCCGGCCAGGCCGGTGACATCGACGCCGTCGAAGGTGATCGACCCGGCGGTGGCGTCGAGGAGCCGCAGCACGAGACGGGCGACGGTCGACTTGCCGCAACCCGACTCCCCCACCAGGGCCAGGGTCTCGCCCCGACCGATGGTGAACGACACGCCGTCGACCGCGTGCACCACGCGGTCGGAGCCACCGCCGTAGGCATCGCCGTGGACCGGGAAGTGCTTCACCAGCCCGTCGACGGCGAGCAGCGGCGCGCCGGTCATGCGGGACCCCCGGCGTGATGGCACGCGACCGCGTGCCCGGCATCGGCGCCGAAGGCCACCAGCACCGGGTCCTCGGCTTCACAGCGCTCGTCGGCGAGTGGGCATCGGGTGCGGAACGCGCAGCCCGACGGCCGGGCGAACGGGCTCGGCGGCTGACCGGGGATGGCCTGCACCGGCGCGGCCTCGTCGAGGCGGGGCACCGCGGCGAGCAGCCCGCGCGTGTACGGGTGGGCCGGCTCGGTGAGCACGGTGTCGACCGGGCCGCTCTCCGCGATCCGTCCTGCGTACATCACGACCACCCGATCGGCCACGCTGGCCACCACGCCGAGGTCGTGGGTGACGACGAGCATCGCCGCGCCGGTCTCCTGCTGCGCGGTCTTCAGCACCTCGAGCACCTGGGCCTGGACGGTCACGTCGAGCGCGGTCGTGGCCTCGTCGGCGATGAGCAGCCGGGGTCGGTTGGCGATCGCCATCGCGATCATCACCCGCTGGCGCATGCCGCCCGACATCTGGTGCGGGTAGTCACGCGCGCGGGCGTCGGCCTGGGGGATGCCGACCCGGCGCAGGAGCTCGACGGCCTGGGCCGACGCGTCGGCCTTCGACACACCCGCTTGGTGGGTGCGGATCGCCTCGGCGACCTGCGCGCCCACTCGGAACGCCGGATGCAGCGATGACTGCGGGTCCTGGAAGATCATCGCCATCGCACCGCCACGCGCACCGCGCAGCGCCGACGCCGACGCACCGAGGAGATCGGTCCCGCCGAGGACGATGCGCCCGCCCGTCACCCGCATGCCGTCGGGGAGCAGCCCCATCACCGCGAGGGCGAGCACGGTCTTGCCGGCCCCCGACTCCCCCACCAGCGCCACCGTCTCGCCCGGGGTCAGCGCCAGCGACACGCCGTCGAGGATCGTCGCCTCGCGGCCACGCGCGGCGAGCACCACCGACAGCCCGTCGAGCGCGAGGACCGGCGCGGCGGGGCCGGCCGCGGTCGGCTCGTCGGGGAGAGCGGGCGCGGTCACCGGTCAGTCCCGTGAGTGGGGGTCGATGGCGTCGCGCAGGCCGTCGCCCACGAGGTTGAACGCGAGCACCAGCACGAAGAGCACGAGGCCCGGGTACACGATGAGGTACGCGAGGTCGGTGCCGACGGTGTCCTCGGCGTCGGCGATCATCTGGCCGAGCGAGACCGCCGGGTACTGCACGCCGGCACCGAGGAACGACAGCACCGACTCGTTGAGGATGGCGATGCCGACGGCCAACGTGGCGAACACGACGATCGGCCCCACGGTGTTGGGCAGCAGGTGGGTGAAGACGATCCGCCGGCTCGACGCTCCGGCGGCTCGCGCCGCCTCCACGTAGTCGCGCTCACGCAACGACAGGAACTCGCCACGCACGATGCGGGCCATCGGCATCCAGCCCAGCGCGGCGAGCAGCACGATCATCCCCGGCACCTCCGTGGCCGGGGGGAGGTCGAAGAGCCCGAAGAACGACGGATCGGGGTTGTTGGCCACCACGAGGAGCACGACGAGCGCCGGGATCACGAGGAACAGGTCGGTGAACCGCATGAGGAGGCCGTCGACCCAGCCGCCCCGCCAGCCGGCCCACGCGCCGATGGCCACGCCGGCGATCACCGACAGGACCGCCACGCCGACGCCGACCGCGAGCGACACGCGCAGGCCGTACAGCACCCGGCTCAGCTGGTCGCGACCGAGCTTGTCGGTGCCGATCGGGTGCTCCCACGAGGGCCCCTGGCGGGCGTCGGCGAGGATCTCGGCCGTGAGCTGCGGCGTGGGGTCCTCGGGCGCGATCACGGGCGCGAACACCGCGGCCGTGACCAGCACGAGCAGGATCACCGCACCGATCACCGCCAGCGGCTTGCGGGCGTAGCGGCGCCAGAACCGGGCCGGGGGCGGTGCGCCGCCGGGGTCGCGGGCGAGGTCCTGGCCGGTGCGGACGCCGCTGTCGAACAACGACGCCGTCCCGGTGAGCGGGAGCTCCCCGACGCCCGACCGGCGGACCGCGCCGCCCGGCTCGCCCGGTGTGGTCACGTCGGGTTCCCACTCGTGAGTCGCACCCGCGGGTCGAGCGCGGCGTAGGCGACATCGGCCGCCAGGTTGGCGAGGATCACCCCGATGCCGGCGATCAGCATCCAGGGGATCAGCACGTTGGTGTCGCCGTCGCGCAACGCGGCGAGCAGCAGCGTGCCCATGCCCGGGCGCGAGAAGACCCGCTCGGTGACCACCACGCCGCCGATGAGCGCACCGGCGTCGATGGCCACCACGGTCACGAGCGACGTCGACGAGCTGCGCATCCCGTGCTTCCACACCACCCGGCGCTCGCTCAGCCCCTTGGCCCGCGCCGTGCGGATGTGGTCGCCGTGGAGCTCGTCGGACAGCGCGGCCCGTTGGTACCGGCTCCATCCGGCGATGAGCTGTACGGAGAGCACGAACACCGGCAGCGCGAGCTCGCGGGCGGAGTCGACCCAGCCGCTGCCGATCGGGTTGGGGATCGAGTAGAAGATCGGCTGGCTCAGCCCGAGCAGCTGCTGCAGCTCGTAGGTGAAGAGCTGGATCACGAGCAGCCCCAGCCAGAAGGTCGGCATCGCGATCCCGGCGAACGCGAGCACCGTGAACGTGTGGTCGCGCACGGACCCCGGATGTCGGGCCGACGTCACTCCCACCAGCACGGCGGCTCCGAGCGACACGACCACGGCCCAGAACGCGAGCGGCACCGTCTCGCGCATGGCGTCGCCGATGAGCTCGCTGACGTCACGGTCGGAGCGCTGGCTCTCCCCCCACTGCCCGGTCACGAAGTTCTTCATCTCGTCGAGGTACTGCACCGGCAGCGAGCGGTCGAGGCCGAGCTCGGCCCGGACGCGGGTGAGGCACTGCGGGTCGCGAGACGCCTGGCAGCGCTGACGCGCGGGGTCGGCCCCGAACTCGCGCACGAGGAGGAAGATCAGCACCGACGCCAGCAGCAGGACCGGGATCGACGCGAGCGCGCGGCGGGCGACGTACTTCCACATGGGCGCGCCGATTGTCGCACCCCCTCACCCGCGGGTGAGGGAGCCCCTTACTTGAGGGTCCAGAGCTCCATGTTGAAGAAGGGACCCTCGGTGACGTTGTCCTGGAGGGGACCGCCGATCCGGTCGGGGTCCCAGATGAACAGCGTCGGGAGTTGGTAGAGCGGGATCGACACCGCCTCCGCCGCCAGCGCGGCCTGCCCCTGCTTGGCGCTCGCGGCGCGCAGGGACGGATCCACCTCGCGGTCGACCGCGGTCCAGGGCGCGTCGATCGTCGGGCTCTTCACCCGGCTGTAGTTCTGCCCCACGAGCCCGTTGGCACGCGTCGGGATGTTCTTCGAGCAGAAGATGATGCACAGGCCGGGATCGGGCGTGCCGACGCTCGCGTACAGCGCGACGGAGTAGCGGCCCCGCGGGAGGTGCTTGCCGAACAGGAGGTCGGCGCTGGCGTTCTTGATCTGGAGGTCGAAGCCGGCCTGCTCGAGCTGGCTCTGCCAGAGCTGCTGGGTGAGCTCGCGCCCCTCGTTGCCGGACGTGGTGGACACGGTGAGCGACGCCTTCTCGCCGTTCTTCTCCCAGATCCCGTCGGAGCCCTTCGTCCACCCGTCGCCGGTCATCAGCTCCTCGACCTTGCCGAGGTCCCGGGTGTAGGTGTTGAACGCCGGCGTGTAGTACTCGGGGAACGTCGGCACGACGTAGCTCTGCAGCACCCGGCCCTGGTCGATCGCGGGCTTGATGATCTGGTCGACGATCGCCTGGCGGTCGGTGGCGTAGAGCAGCGCCTGGCGCACGGCGGTGCTGTCGAGCGGCGCGGCCAGGTTGTTGAACCAGAAGCCCTCGAAGGTGTTGCCGTAGCCCACCTCGTACTGGAGGCCGGCTTCCTCGATCTCGTCGAGCACCCCGGTCTGGGGGATCGGGTAGGCGGCCGCGACCTGGCCGGTCTTGAGCGCCTGGGTCTCGGCCGCACTCTCCGGGATGAACTGGAAGACGACCTTGGCGATCGACGGCTTGGTGCCCCACCACTTCGGGTTGGGCACGAGCGTGATCGACCGCCCCTTGTCCCAGCCCTTGGCGCCGCCGTCGAGCAGCCACGGCCCGCCCGAGAAGGCGTAGCCGTCCTTCATCGCCTTGTGGCGGTTCTGACCCTCGAGGATGTGGCTCGGGAGGATGTAGTAGAAGCCGCCGAAGAGGTCGCGCCAGCCGGCGAACGGCTCGCTGAACGTGACGACCGCGGTCTTCGGGTCGCTGGTGTCGATCGCCTCGATGCTGGTGTACCCGGTGGCGTCGTAAATGTCCTTGCCGGTGACGATCTGCTGCCAGGTGTACTCGAAGTCGGCCGAGGTGATCGGCGTGCCGTCGCTCCAGACCGCGGCGGGGTTGATCGGGTAGGTGACCTTCACCGGGGGACCCGGCTCGATCGTCGGGGCGCCCGACAGCACGGGCCCGGGCACGTACTCCCCGGCCGGGTTCACCCGGAACGCCTGGGGCAGCGTCGAGACCCCGAGCGTCCAGTTGCCCCACGACAGGCCGGCGCAGCTGGCGATCCAGTCGGCGCAGAAGGGCTCCTCCTGCGCGCTGAGGCGCAGGGTGCCGCTCCCACTCCCCGAGCCGCCGCTCTGGGCGGGGCGCTGCGCCGAGACCGGCAGGACCGATCCCGCGGTCGCCACGGCCACCAGGACCGCCCCGATCGCGAACATCCGTGCGGCCCGTCGACCGCCCCGATTCCACTGCATTGCCCAGCCCTCCCGATCGCGGGATCCACCCCGCAGCCCCGGTACGGCAGGTGTACCAGGGCCTTGTCGGGAGTTGTCGGCAATCACCGGATGCGCCTTGAGGGTCGTCGCGCCCAATTGCCCAGTTCCCTCCCAGGGTGGCGGATCCGCCACTGAGGGTGG
>VGCA01000041.1 GCA_016870245.1 Actinomycetota bacterium
GCCGGGTCGCGTTCGCCGAGGGACCCGACGTCGTGCGCAGCGGCCTCGCCCGCGCCGTGGCCGAGGGCTGCCTGTGGGCGCCGACCGCGGTGCACCCGTGCGCCGGCGTGACGTGGACGGCCGACGACGACCGGGTGATCCATGCGACCGCGACGACCGCGTACGACACGGTCGTCCACCGGATCACGCTCGGCGCCGACGACCGCGTGGTCAGCGGCGTCTTCGACCGTTGGGGTGATCCCGACGAGACGGGAACGCCTGCGCTGCACCCGTTCGGTGGGGAGGCGACGGACTGGGCGACCTTCGACGGCGTGGCCATCGCGACCCGCGGGCTGGTGGGCTGGAGGTACGGCACCGACCGGTGGCCGGACGGCGCGTTCTTCCGCTACGAGGTGACCGGCTGCGAGCTGCTCGGACCGGCGGTCGCCGGGCGCGGGTAGCGTCGCCGCGATGACGCTCCGACTCGGCATCATCGGCTGCGGCTCCATCTCGCGGGCCCACGCGATCGCGTTCCGCCTCCTCGGCGACGACGGGCTCGTCCGGCTCGTCGCGGCGGCCGACCCCGACCCCGCGGGCATCGAGCGGGTGGAGCAGATCGCCGGGCCGGTCCCCATCCACCACACCGACGGGCACGCACTCATCGCCGATCCCGAGGTCGACGCGGTGGTCGTGGTCGCCCCCACCCGGTTCCACCGCGACCTGATCCTCGCGGTGGCCGACGCCGGCAAGCCGCTGTTCACGGAGAAGCCGCTGGCGCCGACGTTCCCGGTGGTGACCGAGATCGTCGACGCGGTGGTGCGGGCCGGGATCCCCGCCCAGGTGGGCTTCCAGTCGCGGTTCCACCCGATCCTCCGGTTCCTCCGCGACGTGGTGGTCGACGGTCGGCACGGCGCACCGATGGGCTACGTGATCCGCGACGACCAGTTCTGGCCGACGGGCGACGTGATGGACGGGCACACGTCGTGGCGGTCGCAGGCGGCCGAGGCCGGGGGCGGCGCGCTGCTCGAGCACTCCATCCATTCCTGCGACATCGCGTGCTGGCTGTTCGGACCGGTCACCCGCGTGTTCGCCCGCACCCGCCACGTGTTCGGCTACGACGTGGAGGACACTGCGGCGCTGACGATCGAGCACGCGAGCGGGGTGGTCGGCACGCTGCTGACGATCTTCAACGGCGTGGTCGACCGCGAGGAGCGCCGGATCGAGGTGTTCCTCGAGCGGGCTGCCATCGAGGCCACGACCGACTTCGTGGTGGGCGCGCCCGAGGACTCGCTCCTCGTGAAGGGGGTGCAGGGGCCGCCGGAGCGGATCGACCCGGTCGCGCTGTGCCGCGAGACGTTCACGCGCGACGGCGTCGACGTCGATCGACCGTTCTACGTGTACCAGTACCTCGCCCACCGGGCGTTCGCGCGGGCGGTCACCGGCGGTACGGCGCCGACGCCGGGCGTGGCCGACGCGCTCGCCGCGCACCAGGTAGTGGAGGCGGCGTACCGGAGCGCGGCCTCGGGCGCACCGGTCATGGTCGCCGACCTCTAGCCCGGGCGCCGGGCCCGTCGGGCGCGGATCCCGTCGTAGACCGCGAGCGTCGCCACGCCGACGATCACGCCGTACGACCAGCCGCCGATGACGTCGGCCGGCAGGTGCACCCCATGGACGATCCGCGCGATCCCGACCGCGGCCGCCACGACCACGAGCACCCAGCGGTACGGGCGCGCCACCGCGGCCATGCACACGACGGCGATCACCGCTGCGGTCGCCGAGTGGCCCGACGGGAAACCCAGGCCCTTCGCCACGCCGTCGCGCACGGCCACGTCGTCGAGGTAGGCGGACGGGCGGCCGCGGTCGACGGCCTCCTTCAGGAGTCGGATGGTCGTCCAGGTGAACAGACCAGCGATGACCAGGCAGACGGCGAGCAGGCGGTCGCGTCGCCACCAGCCGATGATCACCGCGATGACCAGCGGTGCCCAGAGGGTTCCGAGCTGCATGACCGGCCAGAGGCCGTCGGCGATCCAGGCCGGCACGTCGTTGATCGTGCGGTTGACCTCGACCTCGAACGCGGGGGGCGGCCGCTGACGGGCGGCGATGGTGGTCGCGACGAATCCGAGGAGGGCGACGATGGAGACGAGCCAGGGGTGCGCCAGCGTGCGCCCGGCAGCGGCGACGTCGCGGACGCCCGGCTGCTCCTCCTCGGCGGCGCGTTCGCCCGTCACCTCGAGCCTTCCGCACGGCGCTTCGCCGCCGGGTGGGAAGGCGCAACGGGTTCGGCCGCCCGTCTCGATCGCGGTCCCGCCGTCCCGGGCTCCACCCGTCGCAGCGTCACCGCGGTCCCCGACATGCGGGGCATGCCGGTCAGGGGATCGAGGTCGCGGCTGCTGATCAGCCGGTTGACGTTGACCGCGGCCGAGCCGTGCACGATCGACACCGCTCCGGGACGGAGCGAGTCGGTGAGGCGGGCCGACACCTCCAGTGATCCGGTCGCGCTCGTGACCTCCACGAGGTCACCGTCGGTGATGCCGGCGCCGCGCGCGTCGTCGGGGTGGAGGAGCAGCTCCGGTGCGTCTCCGGGACCGAGGGGCCGGCCGTTGAACCGCTTCGGGAGCCGCCGGGGGATGAGCACGAGCGGCGCCGGCGCGTCAAGCGCGGCGAGCTGCGCGACGAGCGGCGCGGGCGCGAGGTTCCACGGCGCGTCGACGAGGCGGGGGAGCACCCAGCCGTGGACGGGGGTGGGCGCGGTGCACCACGGCGGGTCGGCGGCCCGCAGCGCCGCCATCGTCTCGACCCCCGCGACGCAGTCGAGCACGGCCGCGTCGTCGGCGGTGTCGGGGTCGACCCCGTCGGGGAGCACGGCGACCCCGAGCATCGCCGCGACCTTCGTGAGCACCCACCAGCCCGGACGACGGTCGGGGTGCCGAGGGAGCACCGCGTCGGTGTGCTGCATCATCAGCGTCGAGCTGTAGAGGTCGTTGAGCAGCGGCAGGTCGGGTCGTTCGAGCTGCGCGTGGGTCGGGAGCACGTGGGTGGCCAGCGCGGTGGTCGGTGTGTGGGCGACGTCGACGGTGACGAGCACGTCGAGGCGGCCGAGTGCGTCGACGACCCGCTCGGTGTCGGGCAGCGCGGTGACCACGTTGCCGCCGAGGACGACGAGCGCCCGCAGGTTGCCCGCCTCGATCTCGGCCGGGATCACCGCGGCCGGCCACTCGCCCATGACCGGGGCGATGTCGGGGTGGGTGGGCGGCCCGGGCCGCGGGGGGCCCGCGGTCGGGATCGCATCGCGTTCGTGGAGGCGGGCGAGGTAGCCCGGGCTGAACCACATGCCCCCGGGTTGGTCGAACGAGTCGGTGATCGTGAGGAGGGCCCAGGCCAGCCACTCGGCCACGTTGCCGCCGGACGACATCGTCACCCCGGTGCCGGTGAGGACGGCGAGCCGACCGGCGCGGCGGACCGCGGTGAGGAGCTGGGTGCACTCGTCGGCCGCGAGGCCGGTGCGGGCGACGACGGCGTCGAGCGTGAACGGCGCGACGGCGCCGGCGAGGACGTCGAGGTTGCGCACCCGCGTGGCGAGCAGCGCCCGGTCCGCGTCGACGAGCAGCGCGCGCACGAGCCAAGCCAGCAGCACGTGGTCGGTCCCGGGTCGGATCGCGAGGTGGCCGGTGGCGAGGCGCGCAGTCTCGGTGACCCGCGGGTCCACCACCCACGCCTCGCGGCCTTCGGCCGTCGCCCGGCGCATGCGCTGCACCGGGTCCTCGAACATCGGCGTCTGCCCGTGCGACACCACGGGGTTGGTGCCGAACATCAGCAGCAGCCGGGCCTCGGGATCCACGTGCGACTGCAGCGAGTAGGTCCCGGCGACGAGCTCCATCGCCCGGTACTTCGCGGCCGAGTCGATCGTGGTGTCGCTGTACACGTGGCCCGACGGCAGGCGCCGAGCGAGGCGCCGGAAGCCCCAGTACCCGGCGGTGTCCATGTAGATCCCGCCGCCGAGGAAGAAGCCGACGCACCCTGGGCCGTGGGTGGCGACGAGGTCGGTGAGCCGGTGGTCGAGGTCGGCGAGCGCCTCGTCCCAGCCCGCGGCCTGCTGCGCGTCGCCGACCCGCAGCAGGGGGCCGTCGAGGCGGTTGGGGGAGTGGTGGATCTCGGGGAGCGCCCGGCCCTTGCTGCACGTGTAGCCGGCCGACAATGGGTGCTCGGCGTCGCCGCGCACGGCCACCGCGCGGCCGTCCTCCACGTCGACCTCGAGCCCGCACGCGGCGATGCAGATGCGGCAGTACGTCCGGTGGGTCGTGCGGGTCGCCACGAGGAGACAGTCGCACGGTACGGTGCGCGCCGTCGAGCCGATCGGGGACGACGTGGCGCGAGGAGGACCGGTGGACGGGATCGACGCAGCGGCGGAGCAGTTCTGGGCCGACGGGGCGTGCGTGGTGCGCGGCGTGGTCGACGGCGCGACGCTCGACCGCATACGCGCCGCGATCGACGGGCTGAGTGCGAGCCCCGAGATGGCCGACCTCAGCGCGATGGCGGGCGACACCTCGACGGGGCGGTTCCGCGGCGGCGTCGACCACTGGCGCACGCACCCGGAGTTCGCCGCGTTCGCGACCACAGGACCCATCCCGGCCGCGACGGCCGCGGTCCTGCGGAGCGGGCACCTCTGGCTCTACGAGGACAGCGTGCTGGTGAAGGACCCGGGGTCGCCGGTGGCGACGCGATGGCACACCGACGACGGCTACTTCCACGCCGAGGGGCGCCAGATGGCGACCGTGTGGCTTGCGCTCGACCCCGCCCCGCGCGCGTCCGGATCGCTGCGGTTCCTGCGCGGCTCCCACCTCGACGAGCGCCGCTACCGCCCGACGTTCTTCGTGACCGACGATCCCATCCCGGGCACCGAGGGCGACCTCGTGCCGGACCTCGACCACGACGCGCCGGGCGTGTTCGGCTGGGACCTCGAGCCCGGCGACATGACCATCCACCACGCGCGCACGCTCCACGCCGCGGGCGGCAACCTCGGGACGACCCCCCGGCGCGCGCTGTCGGTGCGCTACTGCGGCGACGACGCGGTCGTGCGGGTCAAGCCCGGCGCGCCGGGCAAGCCCGGGTTCGACGACGTCGCGCCGGGCACGGCGATGGCCGCGGCGGCGGCGACCCTCGGGCTGCCCGAGGCGACACTCGTCTGACGGTGATCCTCGCGGGAGCGGACCGGGTCAGTGCCCGGTGGATCCTCCGGGCAGCTCGACGTCACCGGCCTGGAACATCCCGACCGCGCCCTTCGCCGCGCTGGCGAACTTGTGGGTCACGAAGGGGTACAGCCCCGGCACCGCGAAGCTGAACTCGACGAACCCTCCTTGTGAGGGCTGGAGGTCGAGGGCCTGGCTCCCGCCGGTCCCGGTGCCGTTGCGGATCCGGTAGCCGCCCTCCTTGTACACGGTGTCGAAGATGGTCCCGATCACGTGGAAAGCCGAGTTCTCGGACGGGCCGTCGTCGATGACCCAGATGCGGATGCGCTGCGCGGGCTCCACCCGGATCGGACGGTGCACGTATTGGTTCGGGTAGCCGTTGAACACGACCGCGTCCCACTGCTCGGCGAGCATCTTCTCGAGCGATGCGACCTCACCGAGCGGTGCGCTGTAGAGCTCCGACTGCACCATCACGAACTCGTGGTCGACCGGCGCGAGGTCGGGCGGATCGATGATGATCGCGCCGTACATGCCGTTGCCGATGTGGTGCAGCACCGGCGGCGTGCCGCAGTGGTACATGTAGATGCCCGGCTGGGTGGCCTCGAACCGGTAGACGAGGCTCTCCCCCGGGTTGATCGAGCGCATCTCGACGTTCCACGCGACCTTGCTCGCGTGGAAGTCGATCGAGTGCTGGATCTCGCCCTTGTTCACGATGGTGACCTCGAAGACGTCGCCGAGCTTGCCGCGCAGGACGGGCCCGGGGACGGTGCCGCCGAAGGTCCACATGCGCTGGATGAGCCCGGGCGCGATCTCGAGGTCCTCCTCGGTCATCTCGAGGGTGACCTGGTGCACGGTCCCCGCCGGCGTCCCGGGGACGGGAGGCGCGTCGGGGTCGCGGGCCTCGAACCGGCTGCCCGGGTCGCCGGAGACGTCGATCTCCTCGCCGGGGAAGGCCTCGACCGCCGACCCGGCCGGTGCGCCACGGCGCCCCCCGCCACCGCCGTCGTCGGGCTGGGCGACCGCGACGGCCACGATGGCCAGGGCCAACGCGAGGATGACCACGAACGACACGGCGCCGACCCAGAACCGGAACTCGGCTCGGTCCCAGGGTGGGCGGTCGGACGGGTTGGGCTGAGGCCCGGGGTGCATCGTCATGTTCCCACTGTGGCGGCACCCCCACCGCGGGGTCAGGGCAGTATTCCTGGTCGATGCCGGACTTGCTGCGCCGACCCCTGGGACCTTCGGCCCTGGCCGAAGCGCACGGATGCGCGGTGGCGACCTGGCCGGGGCCTCACACGCGGAGCTCGTGCCGGCGCCCGGCCGCGGCTTCGCTCGGGTCGTGGGCGCTCGGACCCTCGGCGACCGGGTTACGCCGGCAGCTCGGCGGCGACCGCGTCGAGCCGGGCTCGGATCATCCCGGTCACGTCGGTCGTCGGCAGGATGAACAGGCGGTCCTCCACGACGGCGGCGTGCACGGCATCGGCGATGCCGGCCGGATCGGCGCCACCGTCGATGATCCCCTTGAGCATCTGTGCGGTGGCCGGGTCGGTGTGCGACTCGGCGTCGTCGGGCCGGTTGCGCTCGCTCTCGAAGATCTGCGTGCGCACGAGCCCCGGGCACAGCACCGACACGCCGACCCCGGTGCCCTCGAGCTCGGCCCGCAACGTGGCCGCCGTCCCCACCACGGCGTGCTTGGTCGCGCTGTAGGCACCGAGCCCGGGGGTGGTGCTGAGCCCGGCGGCCGACGCCGTGAGCACGAAGTGGCCGTCGCCCTGCGCTACCAGCGTGGGCCCGAACGCGTCGAGGGTGTGGACCACCCCCATCACGTTGACGTCCATCACCCAGCGCCACGTCTCGACCGACGTCCCGACGATCGGACCGGTGGGCGCGACGCCGGCGTTGGCGCACACCACGTGCGCCGCGCCGAACCGGGCGAGCACGGCGTCGCGGAAGCCGTGCACGGCGGCGAGGTCGGTGACGTCGCACTCGACCGCGAGCACGTCGTCACCGCCGCCGAGGTCGGCGACCGCAGCGTCGAGCGCGCCCGCCTCCACGTCGGCGAGCGCGATGCGCATCCCCGCGTCCCGGAACCGGTGGGCCATCGCGAGGCCGATGCCCCCGGCACCGCCGGTGATCACTGCAACCTTGCCGTCGAGCTGGTCCATGTCCGCATTCTGGCCGAAGGATCGACCCGGCGCGATTCCCCTCTATTCTCGAGGGCCTCGGCCGCTCGATCCGGCGAGGGAGGAGCACCGCGCCGTGGACATCCTCGACATCCTCGTCGTCGCCAAGCGGCTCCCGGCCCCGGCTCCGCGACCCCGTTGGGTGAGCGCGTGACGCACGGGCGCTGCTGACATGCGCGGGTTCGGCTGGGTGCGTCGCCGGAGCACCCGCGACGACGCGGTCGCCGGGCTGGTGCTCGGCGTGCAGAGCGTGCCCGACGGGCTCGCAACGGGCCTGCTGGCGGGGGTGAACCCGCTGGCCGGCCTGTACGCCTACCTGGTCGGCTCGATCGCCGGCGCCCTGGTGACGTCGTCGGTGTTCATGGTCGTCCAGGGCACGGGCGCGATGGCCATGGTGATCTCCGACGTCGACGCGGTGCACGACTCGACCGACCCGGCCCGCGCGCTCTTCACACTGTCGATCCTGACGGGCGTGGTGATGCTCGCGGGCGGGCTCCTCAGGCTCGGCGTGGTGCTGCGGTTCGTGTCGAGCGCGGTGATGGTCGGCTTCATCAATGCGGTGGGCGTGAACATCGTCCTCGGGCAGCTCTCGAACCTCACCGGCTACACCTCTGATGGCGCCAACCGGGTGACGCGTGCGATCGACACCGTGCTCTCACCGAGCGAGCTGCACTGGCAGAGCGTCGCGGTGGGCGTCGCCACGATCGTGCTCATCCTCGTGCTCGAGCGCACGCCGCTTCGTTCGCTGGGGCTCGTCGTCGCGGTGATCGTCACGTCGGCGAGGCTGGCTGCGCGACTGATCTTCTGCGTTCGGGCGTGCTCGGAATCGAGCGCGGCGATCGAGCCGCAAGCCGACCAACCGGGCGTGACGCGCTACGGGAAAGGCGAGGTCATAGTGCCGCAATCCGACGTTCGCTCTGACCGCCCTGCTGAGGTTGCGCGCACCGGATCGGCCGAGGTGTTTCACTCTTACGTCCGGCGGTACTGCCGATCCGTTGAATACTGAGCGCCCTCGGCAGGATTCGAACCTGCGACGCACGGTTTAGGAAACCGACGCTCTATCCCCTGAGCTACGAGGGCGGATGTGTCGCCTGACCTCGGCGAACGCTTCAGCGTACCGAGGAGGGCGAGAGAAATTGTGAGGAAACGAGAGCCTCCGCGAGGCCTTCGCGCCCGGCCTGAGCAGCGCCGATGTCGCACGCGAGTACTCCACTCGACGAGTCGCACGAGACCATCTCGCTTGCTTGTCTCGGCGCAGTCTTTCTCGCTCACAACGCACACGTCAGAATCGGATATTCGGCCTGGATCGCGGGAATCCACCTGTCTCGGTAGCACTCCTCTCCTCGGGCGAGGACGTCTCGTTGCCTCGTGCCTGCCCGCGACGTCGCTCTCCCATGTCGCCGGGAGAGTCCCGCCGGTCGACGACGACTGACGGACGATGTGGGACCTCCACGGGGTTACGGTGTCCGGATGATCATCGTCTCTGGATGGCTGCGGGTGAAGGAGGGGCAACGCCAGCGGTACCTCGCCGCGAGTCGCCCCGTCATCGAGGCTGCTCGCAGCGCTCCGGGCTGCGTGGACTTCCACCTTTCTGCGGATCCGCTGGAAGACGACAGGGTCAACGTCTTCGAGAGTTGGGAGGACGTCGAGTCGGTCGAGCGGTTCCGGGGCTCGGGGCCGAGCGATGACCAGCAGGGCGACATCGTCGGGGCGCAGGTCCACCAGCACCACGTCGCCAGCTCGATCCCGCTCAGTTGAACTGACCACCACCCGGGGGCCCGGATCGCCGGCTCGAGGACCGCCGCGGGACGTCACACCGCTTCGTTCGCCGGCCGTACGACGATCACCGGTGCACGGTGTCATCCCGGCTTCCGAGGTTGGTTGCCTCCGATCGCCCGAAGCCTGCGACGACGTGTGTCTCTTCGAGAGAGGCCGCTGGCGAACGGCGGGAGGGCTTCAGCCGGCCGGCCCGAGCTGCTCGCCCGCCGTGACCTGGTCGAAGAAGCATCGCTCCACGACCAGCCGGTCCTCATCGAATCCGAAGAAGTTCACCGAGAGCATGTCGATGGGCCGGCCATCGGGGTGCATGCCCACTGTCCGGGTCTCGACCATGATCCCGTCCTCGCCAAAGCTCAGCGACGCCGCCTCGTACGTCACCGGTGGCAGCGTCGCCCACTGAGCCGTGAGCATCGCTCGCACCGCTTCGTCGCCATCGATCACGTCGCCGGTCGGGACGATCTCGTAGCGCGCATGGTGGAAGGTGCGCATGGCCCGGTCGACATCACGCTCGTTCTCGGCCGCGATGTGCTCCAGGACGATGGCGAGACGACGCTCGTCGAGCTCGGATCGGGTGTGCAAGCGGTCTCCCTCGGTCTCAGTCCACGCAGTGCTCGACGTTGCAGCGGCTGGGAGCCGTCACGAGCCGGTGCCGGTCGGGAGCAGCTGCGCGGCCTTCGCTCGGGTCGCGGCGAGGATGGCGTCGCGGTCGAGCTCGAGAAGACGGCCCGCCTTGATCGTCGCGTCGAGGCGTCTGGTGAACTCCTTCATGTACGAGTTGGCGTCGCCGTAGCGGTCGGCGAGCACGTCCGGGGCAAGTGGTGTCTCGTTGCCGCGGAACGTGCAGGACAGCCCGATGCCGCCCGCTTGCACTTGGTAGGTCACCAGCGGGACGTCGACGAACGGTGAACGCACGCCGCCCAGGGCGTTGCCGTACTCGTCGGCGCTGGGCTTCGAGACCACGTCGATCGTTGCCATCTCGATGCGCGGCGCCTTCTTGGGAGCCTTGCCGGTCTCGGCCCATCGGAACAGGGCTGCGGCGGCGGCGCGCACGAAGGGCGGACCGGGAAACGTCGACGGCGTGCCTCCGCAGTCGGCGGTACCTCCGGACGAGTGGGAAGCCCCGGTGATCTCCCAGAGCTGGTACTTCTTCGTCGCGGCGTCGCGGTCGGGGACCCGGACGCTGGCACCGCCGGGGCTCGTGTAGAAGATCCCGGGCAGGACCTCGCGCGCCCACCCCATCACGTCGTGCTGGGTCTCGAGGTCGATCATCGGCACCTCGGGCGGCTCCATCCTGCCCACGTCGAAGTCACTGATGAGGACGGCTCCCGTCTGCAGCGGGGTTCGCATCGCCGCGTGCGCGGCCGGCAGGTAGCCGTCGAAGACTGCGGTGCCGTCGCGTTCGCTCGCAGTGTCGTGGAACGCCATGGCGAACGTCGACGTGTCGACGCCGCTCTGCGAGTAGCCGCCGAGATACAGGTGTTCGGCCCGCAGATCGCCCAGTGGGCTCTGGTCGCCACCGGCCTTGAGGACTGCACCGAGCTGGCGGAGCATGTCCCAGACGTAGTCGTTGACCGGGATCGAGACGTCGGCATACCGAATCGGGTCGAACGCCTGCAGGGACGCGGGCGATTGAGAGCGGACGCTCACGCCGACCCACCCGTCGCCCTGCGACTGGAACAACGGCGCGACGACGCCCCAGATCGCATCGCGATCGGGACCCGACGTCGTGTTGAACGGCTCGAGGAACACGCGGCCGCTGAAGTCGCGCTTCGACGTGGGGAATCGCGCCACGATCCGTGTGACGTACGGGTTGCCCGCGCTCGACTCCGCGGCCGGACCGGTCACCGGCCCGGAGTACGTGCTCGCGACGCCGCGTACCAGGAACTCGACCTCCGTGTAGCCGTCGGCCAACGCGCGAGGCGAAGCCGGGTCGGCGGTCGTCGCAGTGAGGTGCGGGACCCCGGCACCGACCGGCATCGGCGTCAACCGGAGCTGGCTGACGTCGACCGGTGTCGATCTGGTGCCGGCACTCGAGCTGCTCGCGGTCCCGACCGCGCCCACGGCCACGGAGAGGGTCGCGAGCACGGCGAGCGCGACTCGACCGGATCTCGAGCGTGCCATGTCGCCCCCCTTCGACAACGCAGGCTGTGACGTTCCGCACGAGGCAACGTCGCCCCGCGGATCCATCCGCTGCGAGGCGCGGTCCTCGTCCGGAGGTGACGATAGACCAGATCGTGATCGATGGTTCAGCGGCGCCGACTCAGAAGTCGGTGCCGCCGTCGATGTTGACCACGTGTCATTCCGCGCTGTACTGCACGCTGCTCAGGCTCGCCGGGAACGGGTTGGCGGTGAAGCACGCGTAGGGCTTTCCTGGTTCGTTGTACACGGGCACGAACTTGCCGTTCTTCACCTGGACGTACGCGCTGCACGTCCGACCTCCCGGCGGCGTCGGTCCGTGCGCGGTCGTCCAGTTCACCGCCGGTCGAAGCCCATTCGCCGTCCATGATGTGATCCCGTTGATCGCGTCGACGACGGACTGCTGGGTGAAGTCCTTGCCCGCCCGCTTGATGCCTTCCACGAGGAGGGCTCCGTTCTGCCAGCCGGCCAGTGCCTGCTCCGACGGCGCGATCCGCGCCTTCTTCATCGCGGTCAGGAACCGCTGCATCTCCTCGGACTCCTTCGCCACCTCGAAGGGGAGGAACTGGACTGCGAACGTGAAGCCCTCGAGGTCCTTCCCGAGCGTCTTCAGCACCTCGGGGTCGTATCCCTCCGGTGCGAGGAAGCCGACGTCGGTGATCCCAGCCTGGCGGATCTGCTTGGCGAGGTTCACCACGCCGTTGACGTCCATGCAGGTGGCGATGAAGTCGACGTCGTTGTCCTTCACGGCTTGTACCGCTGCAGCCACGTCGTTGGCGGAGAAGCCGAAGGCCAGGCTGCTGTCCGCGAATCCGATCGGGGGGCCCCACTTCTCGAGTGCCTGGCGCTGCCCGTCGAGGCACTTCGCGGACTGGGGTGACGTCCCGTAGGCGAGCAGCCCGACCCGCTTCGCCCCCGCCTTCTGCGCGGAGAAGGCGGCCATCGGGATCGGGTCGTCGACCGCGAGGTACGAGCCCTTCTCGCCGAACAGGTTGGGTCCGGCGGTCCAGTCGGTCTGGATGTTCCAGCCGAAGGTGGGGACCCCCTTGTCCGCGAGGTACTTGGCGCTCGCGAACGTATTCGTCACGATGGGCGCGACGGCGAACACCTTCTTCTCCTCGACCAGCGACCGTGCCGCGAGGAGGTTCTGCGAGGCGCGGGACTGGTCGTCGAGGCCGGCGACGAACTTCAGCTTCCTGCCGTGGACCCCGCCGGCCTTGTTGACGGCGTCGAAGTACGCCTGGATTCCCTTGAACGCATCGCCGTAGGGGCGCCCGACCGGGTTCGTCACACCGGCGATGCCGCCCACACGGATCTCGTCCTTCGTGACCCCGGGAACCGGTGTGGATTGCCCGGCGGCCGGAACCGTCGCGAACAGCGTCGCGACGGCCGTGATCGCAGCCGCGAGCAGCGCGAACGTTCGTCTCACGTGCATGTCGTCCCCCCGTGGCGCCGGTCCGCTGCGAGGCCCCGTTCCGATCAGGGGTAACAATAGACCAGATTTTGCTCAAAAGTACAGTGACGGTCGACTCAGAAGTCGGTGCCGCCGTCGATGTTGACCACCGCACCGGTCATGTACGCAGCGCGGTCGCTCAGGAGGAAGGCGATGAGCTCGCCCGCCTCGTGCGGCAGACCACCTCGGTCGAGGGCGACGCGCATGTTCCAGGCGGGGTTGCTCGACAGGTGCGTGTAGATCGCGTCCTCCAGCGGGACGCCGTACTCCTCGGCGCGCCGAGCGCGGATGAAGTCGTTGACCTCGGTGTCGAAGAGTCCGGGGCACACGGTGTTGACCCGGATGCCGTCTCCCCCGTGGGTCTTGGCGAGGATCTTCGACAGAGTCGCCACCGCCGCCTTCATCGACGTGTACGGCGGGATGAGGACTTTGGGCGCGCGCACCGAGTAGGCAGCCGTCGTGACGATCGTGCCACCGCCGTTGGCGACGAGTCGAGGAATCGCCGCGCGGCACGCGCGCACGGTCATCATGAGGATCACCTCGTAGTACCAGTCCCACGATTCGTCGCCGTGCTCGACGAAGGGACCCTGCTGGTTCATCGGACCTGCGGTCACCGCGAGGCCCCGCAGCGGACCGAGCTCCGACTCGGCGGCCACGATGGCCGCGTCGAGCGAGCCGTCGCGCCGGGTCCCGTCGGCGGAGATCCCGATCGCTTGTACCCCGTGCTCGCGTGCGAGGGCCGCCGCTCGCTCGCGCGCGCGGTCGCCGTCGCGCGCGACCAGCGCGACGTGCGCGCCGTCGCGTGCGAGCTCGGTGGCGGCGGCGAAGCCCATGCCGGTCGTGCCACCCACGATGACGAAGGTCTTGCCGGCGACGCCGAGATCCATGATCGCTCCGATCGTTCGCGCCGCTCAGCGGGGGGTGAGCCGCACAGGCAGCTCGTCGAAGGTGTGGATGAGCGGGGAGCGCCGCAGGACGGGCGCACCCACCACCTCGATCCCGGCGAACCGGGCGACGAGCTCCTCGAGGAGCACCCGCGCCTCGAGGCGCGCGAGGTGCGCTCCGAGACAGAAGTGCTCGCCGAAGCCGAAGGCGACGTGGCGTGACCCGTCGGATCGGCCGAGGTCGAACCGATCGGCGTCGCCTCCCCACTGATCGGCGTCCCGGTTCGCGGACGGGTAGAGCAACAGCACGCCCTCGCCCTTCCGGATCGTCGTGTCGCGCACGGTGACGTCGGCGACCGCCTGGCGGGCCATGCTCATCACCGGAGTCCACCACCGCAGCGTCTCCTCGACGACGGCCGCCGCGAGTCCGGCGTCGCCGAAGACCGAGTCGGACTGGTCGCGGAACTCGGAGAGGCACCACGCCATGCCCGCGATCAGGCTCTGGGTGGTCTCGCTCCCGGCGGCGAGCAGGGTCATCGCGTAGGTCACGGCCTGGAGGTCGTCGAGGGGGCGCCCGTCGACCTCGGCGATGGCGATCAGCGACAGCAGGTCGTCGGTCGGCTCCGAACGTCGCGCGTCGAGCTGCGACCACAGGTAGGGACCCACCTCCTCGGTGATGCGCCGCAGATCGGAGTCGCTCAGCTCGCCCGCGCCGGCGGCGGCGATGGCGGTGGACCACTCCACGATCTGGTGCCAGTCGTCGCGCGGCACCCCGAGGATGCGGCTGAACGCGAACACCGGGACCGTCTCGGCCACCTGCGCGATCCATTCGAATGCGCCGGCCGGGAGGCCGTCGAGCACGTCGACCACGACTCCGCGCACCGCAGGCTCCAGGGCGGGCATCGCCCCGGGCGAGAAGCGGTGGCTCACGACCTTCCGGTGCTGCGCGTGCTCGGGCGGGTCCATGAACATCACGCCGCGACCGGCGGCATCGACCTCCCCTCGCCCGGCCCGGATCGCCCGGAGGTCCGAGAGGATGGCCACCTGCTGCGACGAGAACAGCTCGGGGTGGCCCGAGATGAAGCGGATGTCGTCGTACTTGGTGGCGACCCAGAAGCCGCCGGCGTCGTACCAATGGAGAGGGTCGGTCTCGCGCAGGTCCCGGTACACCGCGTGGGGATCGCCGAGGTAGAAGGAGGCGTCGTCGAAGCGGGCCTCGGCGATCGTGCTCACTGGGCGTCGATCACGTCGCGGGCGAAGCCCTCGGCGAGCTCGAGGAACTGGGCGCGACTCTCGAGCGCGCCGGACCCGGGGTGCGAGAACGCGATGCCCGAGTAGGTGACCCCCAGCCCGGCGAGCTCGGCGAGACCGTCGGCGTAGGCCGCGGCATCGAACGCCGGGTGCCCGTAGGGGGCCAGGCCCATCGGTGCGAACATGATGTCGAACGGCCCCTCCCGGCCGGCCGCGGCGGCGAGCTCGTGCAGCGTGGCGATCTTGGTCCGGAGGTCGTCGAGCGTCTCGAGCGGGGCCGAGCGCACGAACTTGGCGAACTTGCGGGGCGCGGGCATGGGGATCCAGCCGTTCCCCTGCTCGGCCACCCGACGCAGGGCGCGACCGGTGTTGCCACCGATCCAGATCGGTGGATGGGGCGCGGCGGCCGGCGTGGGCAGCGCGACGTGCCCGTGGGCCTCGTACCCCGGGCCGACGACATCGACGACCTCCCCGCTCCAGACCCGCTTCATCAGGTCCAGGGCGTCGTCGAGTCGGTCGTTGCGGGCGTCGAAGTCGGCGCCGAGCGCCCGGAACTCGGGTTCGAGGTACCCGGCCCCGGTCCCGAGGATGACCCGTCCCCCCGACAACGAGTCGAGCGACGCGATCGCTTTCGCCGCGAGGAACGGGTTGCGGTAGGCGACGATGTAGAGGTTCGTCATCAGCCGCAGGCGGGTGGTCGCGGCGGCCGCGACCGCCAGGACCACGGTCGGCTCGAGCGCATGGTGACCGCCGGTCTCGATGAACCGCTGCGGCGGGATCGGGTGATCGGTGACGTACACGCCTTCGTACCCGAGCCGCTCGGCCGCGCGCGCCATGTCGGCCACCGCCTCGACCGTGCCGAACTCCTCCCGGCGGTGGACGTCGTCGGTCGGCAACCCCAGGATGAACCGCATCGTCCCCCCTTGCCGTCGGCATCGGAACGATCTGTCGTCGCGCCGGCCGGCCGGGCGGAATCGTACACTGGAACGCGATACGTTGGATTGCCTCGCGCCGGTCGGCGTGGAGAGCGGCCTGGAGGGAGCGAGTGCGCGCGGCATTCTCGTACCCGACGCTTCCCTACGCGCCGACCGTGCCGGAGATGTGGCGTGCGGTCGTCGCCGACCACGCCGAACGCGAGCTCCTCGTCGCCACGCTCGGCGACGGCGACACCCAGCGCATCACCTACGGGGAGGCCGATCGTCGATCGGCCGGCCTGGCCCGTCGTCTCCTCGCTGCCGGGGTGGTCAAGGGCACCCGCGTGGGGCTCCTGGCGCCGAACGGTCCCGACTTCGCGGTGGGCGTCCTTGCGGCCACCCGGATCGGCGCGGTGATCGTTCCCATCAACACGCTGTTCCAGCCTCGTGAGCTGGGCTGGTTGCTCCGCCACGGCGACGTCCACACGTTGCTCACCGTTCCGACGATCCTCGGGAAGGACTGCCTCGACCGGATCGAGGCCGCGGTCCCCGGGTTGGGAACGAGCAGCGCCTCGGATTCGACTCCACTCCGGGTCCCCGAGCTCCCGTTCCTCCGTCATGTCGCCGTGCTCGGGGATGCGACCCGGGACTGGACCTCGTCGTTCGACGCGGTACTGGACGACGAGATGCTCGCGGCGGCCGAGGCGACGGTCGACGAGAGCGACGACGTCGCGGTGATCTACACCTCGGGCAGCATGGCCGAGCCGAAGGGTGTGATCCACACGCACGGCGCGCTGATCCGTCACGCGCACTTCATCGCCACCGAGCACGGCTGGACCAGCGCCGACCGCGTCTACGTGCCGATGGCGTTCTTCTGGGTCGGCGGGCTCGTCTTCGGCTTCTTCGGCCCGTTGCAGCTCGGGGTGACGATCCTCACGGAGCACCGGTTCGACGCGGGTGACGTGCTGGCCTTCCTCTCGCGCGAGCACGTGACGTACGCGACGGGCTGGGCGCACGTCGGCCCGGCGCTCGCGAGCCATCCGGACTTCCCGGAGACCGATCTCTCGTCGTTGCGTGAGGGCTACCAGCAGGTGCTGCTGCCGCCGGAGCGGCGCACGCCCGACCCCACGTTGCGGGTCGCGCAGCTCGGCATGACCGAGACGTGCAGCTCCCACACGTGGTGGCCGCCGCACGAGGAGCTTCCCGAGGAGAAGCGCGGCTCACTCGGGCTCTCCGGACCCGGGTTCGAGCACAAGATCATCGGGGAGTCCGGCGAGACGCTCCCGGCCGGGACCGTGGGCGAGATCTGCGTCCGCGGCGACGCGCTCATGCGCGGCATGGTCGGTCGCAGCCGGGCGGAGGTCTTCGACGACGACGGCTGGTACCACACGGGTGACGCCGGCCGCTTCGACGACGACGGCCACCTGTACTTCGCGGGGCGCACCGACGACATGATCAAGACGTCGGGTGCGAACGTCAGCCCGGTGGAGGTCGAGCGAGTCCTGCTCGGCATGCCCGAGGTCCGAGAGGTGTACGTCGTCGGGGTGCCACACCCCGAGCGGGGGGCGATCGTCACCGGTGTGGTGGTCACCGCCCGCGGCGCGATGGTCTCTGCCCCCGAGCTCACGGCGCGCTGCCGCGCGCAGCTCGCGGCCTACAAGGTCCCGAAGCGGTGGGAGATACTGCCGACGGCCGATCCGCTCCCGTACACGACGACGAACAAGATCGATCGTCGCGTCCTCGTCGAGCGCCTCGGGGAGGGTTCGCTCGGGACAGTGGGGACCTGACCCGACGAGTCGAGCGGTCAGGTCCACATGTCGGTCGAGCGGAAGGCCCACGACAGGTGCGCACCTGGGGGGACCTCCCCGGGGGCTTCGCGCAGCTCTGCGAGCGTCGGGCCGACGGCGGCAGCAGCGCGCGCGAGCACGGCGGCGTCCATGCCATAGCAGGTCATCGCGTTGGCGCCGAGGACGAGCCGCATCTCCGCATCGGTCATGTCCGCACACGTCCTTCGGAGGCTCTCCCGCGACCACGGCCAGGCCCCTTCGGGGTGGGGGTAGTCGGAGCCCCACATGAGCTTGGTGACCCCGATCCGGTGGCGGGCCTCGGCCTCGGTCGCCGACAGGAAGCTCGCCCCGATGAAGCAGTTGGTCGCGAAGTAGTCGCTCGGCGACCGGGGAAGCGCCCTCGCGATACCCGCGACCGACGACCGGTAGATGTCGTCGAGGTACGCCAGCGTCGGGCTCACCCAGCCGGCGCGCTGCTCGGTGAAGACCATGCGCAGACCGGGATGACGCTCGAATACGCCGGAGAAGATCAGGAACCACAGTGCCCGACGCCCGAAGAAGTCGACCTCGGCGAGGGCGATCGGCAGCGAGTCGGGGCCGTGGCCGTAGAACCGCGTGCTGGCACCGTGTGCGCTCAGCGGGAGGTCGAGGCGCGCGCACGTCGCCCAGATCGGCTCGTAACGCGGATCGTTGAAGTACGGGTGGGCCTCGGAGACGGGTGGGAGCGACATCCCACGAAGCCCGGCGCCGTGACACCACTCGATCTCACGGGTCGCAGCGTCGACGTCGCGGATCGGCATCACGCCGACGCCGGCGTGGCGCCCCGGGTTGTGGCTGCAGAACTCCGCGAGCCACCGGTTGTAGGCCCGACAACCGGCGGCGTGGAGCTCTGGCGTCGCGACATAGCCGATCGGCGGCAGCATCCCGGGTTGCGACGGGTAGTCGGCGAAGGGGACCACGCCCTGGGGGAAGATCACGTCGCCGACGACCCCGTCGGCCTCGAGATCCCGGAGGTGCTCGGCGGGATCCGCGAGACCGGGCACCGTGTCCCGCTCGATGAACACGCGGTGGATCTCTTCGTAGGCCGCCTCGCGCCTCCCCGCGAACATCTCCGCGATCTCTGCGTCGTAGGCCCGGGTCAGCGCCAGGTAGTCCGCGAAGTCGCCCGCGTGCCGGGGATCCACGTACGGGCCGAGCGCATCGAGCTCGGGGCCGGCGTGGCAGTCGGCCGAGAAGAGCACGAGCCTGGAGGATTCGTCACTCGTCATGGTGCAGACCCCCGGTGCGGCGCAGGGGCGGAGGTTAATACGAGTGAACGTCAGC
>VGCA01000042.1 GCA_016870245.1 Actinomycetota bacterium
TGCTGCTGCGCGACGGGAAGTGCCGCATCGACGGCTGCACCATCCGCGGCCCCCTCGACGTGCACCACTTGATCCCCCGGTCGTGGGGTGGCACCGACACCATCGACAACCTCGCGGCGGTCTGCAAAGGCGGTGGCGCCCACCACGGTCTCCTCGTCCCTCACGGCCCGTTCATCCTGCTGGGGAATCCCAACCGACCCGACGGCCTCGCCCTCATCGCCGTCACCGACCTCCCCGCCCTCGCCCAGCTCGCCGCCCAACGAGCCAGAGCCGACCAAGCCCGAGCCGGACCCGACGCCGCCTGACCCGCCCGAACGTGGACACCTCGACGCCACCGTCGGTCGGCACCCGGACGCGCGAGCTCGGCACCCCGCGCTCCGTCCCTCCGATTCAGGCCGAGGACGCCGCGCGCGGCCCGACTTGCCACGACTTCCCCTCGTTCCCAGAACTCGAACCAGCGAGGAGATGACCATGTGTCTCATGTGCGACGGCTTCGGCCACGACGACGTGATGGCGCTGTACGGCGCCCACATCGCCGAGTACGGCTTCACGGTCGTCGCCGTGACCGCCGCGCGACCCGAGGACGAAGGTGTGGAGTGGGCCTACACGATCGACTTGCTCGACGCGGCCGGTCACCCGGAGCTGGTGGTCGCAGGTCCGGACGCCGCCTCCGGTGGTCACCTGCTCCAGGCGCTCGGCCGGGAGATCCTGGCGGGAGAGCGGTACTCGATCGGTGACGTGCTCGGCGATCCGCCCGCGGTCCTCCGCTTCGGCCCTGTCGACGCCGTGCAGCACGACCTCGGCACGTTCGCTGACTGGTATTCGGCACAGGTGGCCGGTCACATCAGGGCGCCACGACTCGAGGTGCTGCAGGTCTTCGCGCCCGACACCTGGTTCTGCGCGTGCCATCGGGGTCATCAGCCCGACCTCGCCGACCCTCACACCCGTCTCGACGCCCGTCCGGTGCCGAACCGTGCGATGCGTCGGTCGCGGGCTCGCTCGGATCGCCGGCGGACGCATCCCCGCTGAGGGTCGCGGGCCGACCGCGGGCGCTCGTCAGTCGAAGGAGACGAACTCCCAGGTCACGCCGCCGACGTCGACGATCGCCGTGGTGATGTCGACGTCGCCGCGGGTGGGGGCCGGGTCGCTTGGGGCCAGGCCGAGGTCGCGCGCCTTCTCGACGAACGAGCGCACGTCGGCGGTGGCGAACGACACGAGCCAGAGCCGGGGCTCCACCTGGCCGCGCAGCGCCTCGGGGATGGCGATCACCTCGACGATCCCCGCGGGCGGGCGGCCGTACATGGTCACGGCGGCACCGTCGTTGGGAGGCCAGCCGGCGGTGCGGGAGAGGTCGTCGCCCGACACGGTGAACTCGAGGTGCACCGGGAGCCCGACCACCTCGGTGAGGAACCGGTGCACCGCGTCGGGATCGTCGGTGAGGCAGGCGACGTGGTGGCTGGCGGAAGGCATCGTGGGCTCGCGGTCGCGGGGGCGTCGCCGAGGCGCAGCCGGGGCGGGAGGGGGCTCGGGGCTCGGGCGGCCCGGGCTCAGACGGCCTTGCGGGTGACCTTGCGCCACAGCGGGCGATAGGTCTCCAACCCGTCGGCCGACAGCGGCCGGTCGGGGCCCGAGGCGATCGACACCCGCTCCGGGATCGTGCCCCAGACCTCCACACCGCTGTCGATCCAGTACTGGACGGTCTCGGTGTAGTCGCGGGTGAACGTGCGGGCCGAGCAGATCACCAGCCCGTACGGGGTGCGCCGGGGGACCATCCTCCGGACCACGTCGACCCGGGGCCACTCCACGCCACCCACCCGGGTGGGGATGACCACCACGTCGGCGTGCTGGAGCGCGTGACCGATGATGCGCTCGTTGCCCGGCGGGGAGTCGATGACCATCACCTGGTCGTCGCCGGCGCGGTTCATGGCCTTGGCCAGGAGCCGCTCGGTCGGGGCCTCGACCAGCTCGACCCCTTCGAGCGCGGGGTCCTCCGAGGTCTCGATCCAGTCGGCCGCGCTGGCCTGGGCGTCGGCGTCGACCACGACGACGTCCTTGCCGGCGGCGGCGCCGAGCGCGGCCAGGTAGATGCAGGTGGTGGTCTTGCCCACCCCGCCTTTGAGTGCGGCGACGACGATCTTCATCCCGGTGACGCTATCGGGTCCGGGGGTGGGCCGCCCGGGGCCGCGGACCCTCGGGTCGCAGGCCGGGCCGTCCCCCGGCGGAGGGGCCAGCGGGGCGCGTCGCCCGTGGGGGCGTACCGTGGCCCGATGAACGAAGAAGAGCGCATCGCCCTGTTCCTCGACTACGAGAACCTCGCCATCGGCGCACGCGAGGCCCTGGGCGGTGGCACGTTCGACTTCCGCCCGATCGCCGACGCGCTCGCCGAGCGGGGCCGGGTGGTGGTCCGCCGGGCCTACGCCGACTGGTCCCGGTTCGACGACGACCGCCGCATGCTCACGCGCCACCACGTCGAGCTGATCGAGATGCCCCAGCGCATGGGCCACATGCGCAAGAACGCCGCCGACATCAAGATGGCGGTCGACGCGGTCGAGCTGTCGTTCGAGCGCGGCTACATCACGACCTTCGTGATCGGCACCGGCGACAGCGACTTCACCCCGCTGGTGCACAAGCTGCGCGAGCTCAACAAGCGGGTGATCGGCATCGGCATCGAGGCGTCGACCTCGGCACTCCTGCCGCCCGCCTGTGACGAGTTCCTGTTCTACGAGCGCCTCGAAGGCGTGGAGGTCACGAAGCCCAAGCGCGCCTCCCGCGGCGGCTCGGGCCGGGCCAAGGCCACGCCGGCCGCCGAGCCGGTCGAGGCCGAGGTCGATCGGGAGCCCGTGGCTGCCGCGGTCGAGCCGCGAGACTTCGCGGTGCTGGTCACCCAGACCCTCGCCGGGCTCGAGCGGTCCGGCAGCGGGCCGGTGCTCGCATCGATGCTGAAGCGCACGATCCTGCGCAAGGACCCGACCTTCAGCGAGAGCAACTACGGCTTCCGCGGCTTCGGGGAGCTCGTGCGCCACCTCGCCGACCGCGGCGTGGTCGAGCTCGCCGACTCGTCGGCGGCCGGCGACCCGGAAGTGCGCTTCCCCGAGCGGGCGCAAGACGAGGACGCCGCGTTCGAGCTCCTGCGCTCCACGGTGCAGCGGCTCCAGGCCAAGGGGTCGCAGGTGTTCCTCTCCGGGCTGAAGAGCCAACTGCGCAAGCGCGAGCCCGACTTCAGCGAGAAGAAGCTCGGCTACGGGGGCTTCCTGCAGTTCTGCAAGGCCGCCCAGACCCGGGGCCTGATCGAGATGGTGCCCGACGAGGGCTCCGGCGACTACGTCGTGCAGCTCGCGGGAACCGTCGAGTAGCGCTCGCTACCGCCGCCGCCCGGCCTCGTACGCGGCAACGAACTCGTCGATGCCGGTGCCGGCGATCGCCTCGGCCACGAGGTCGAGGGGCAGGTCGTCGAGCGTGCGGAAGCGCACGCACGACTTCCCCATGTCGACACGCTTGCCGGTCGCCCGGTAGCGCTCGGTGAACCAGTCGCGGCGGGCCGGGTCGGCGTACACGGTGGTGAGGTAGAGCGAGCAGTAGCGCTTCTGCGCCGCGAGCGCGGCGTACATCAGCGGCTTGCCGTTGTAGGTGTCGGGGTAGCGCTCGAGCGGCACGTCGTAGGAGATCATCCCCCAGCCGATTCCCTCGACGTAGCCGGCCGGGAGATGCGCGACCACGACGTCGCGCACCGCGGCAATCGTCGCCCGGCGGTCGTCGTCGAGGCCCGTGAGGTACTCCTCGACGGTGGTGGGCGCGCTCACGACCGGGCCTCGGCCAACCGCGCGGCGAGCGCGGCCACGCCCTGCTCCTGTTCGGCGCCGCCCATCAGCTTCATGCCGCCCCGCGTCATGGTGAGCTTGGTCTTCTCGCCGTCGTCGGTGCGCACGCGCAGGATCAGGCTGTGCCAGTCGGCGATCGCGGCCGCGGTGGTCCACCAGCCGTCGCCGGCGCCGTCGAGCTCGGCGGTGGCGAGCGCCTCGGGGTCCGACACGATCTGCGGCGGCCCCTTGGGCTGCCACTTCCGGTCGAGCCCGAGCAGGATCAGTCGGCGCTCGGTCACCCCGATCGCGACCATCCAGCCGCTGAACGTCTTCTGATAGGTCGACGCCACAACGCCGCGCAGCGTCTCACCCGGCTCGAGGTGGACGGTCAGGAGCGGGGTGACCAGGGAGGCGAAGGTCTTGTCGGTCATGCCCACATCATCGCCCGTCCGCCCGCCGAGCGACACCCGTGGGGGGCGAGGGGCGGACGGCCCGCCGAAGCGGTTGTGCTCGGGGTGATGATCGTCCTAGCGTCCGGGCGCGGCGGGATCGACCTCCGCAGGATCGGGGGGGCGGGGATGCACCGTGGACCCATGCGTCGGATCGGCGCTCGAGGCGTCGGCGTCGTGGCCTGTGCGGGGCTGCTCGCCGGCATGCTCGTGTCTCCTGCCGGGGGCGCGGCGCGCACGGCGGCCCAGGGGGTCACCGACGACGAGATCGAGATCGTGGTGCTCGTGGCCGATCTCACCCAGCTACGGGCCCAGGGGTTCAACCTGCCGGCCAAGCTCTCCACCGAGCGGCTGCTCCAGCAGTGGACCTATTTCGCGGAGCAGGCCGGGAAGATCAATGGACGGCGGATCAAGATCACCGGTGTCGGCTGGAATCCGCTCGACGTGACGAGCTTCGACTCGATCTGCGCGCGGGCCACCCAGGACACCAAGCCCTTCCTCGTCGCCGTGAACTCGGGCTATCGCCAGGACTCGATCGGCTGCATCACGGTCGACAACAACACGCCGTTCTTCAGCGGGGACCCGGCCTACGCCGCGCTCCAGGAGGCATCCGGGAAGAACCTGGTCACGCTCGCGCCACCGGCCGAAGCGCTCGCCAAGACCACGGCCCAGGTGGCAGGGAAGCAGGACCTCGTGCCCGACTCCGCGAAGATCGGGATCCTCTCCGCCAACAGCGTCGCACTCAAGGCGGCCGGTGACACGTTGGAGCGGGAGCTGAAGAAGCAGAAGCTCGACGTGGTGCAGAAGATCGAGCTCAACACGCTCCAGGGCGACAACGCGGCGACGAACCGTGAGGCCGCCGCCTCGGTCGAGACGCTCAAGGCCTCGGGCGCCGACACCGTGTTCGTGCTGCCGGGATTCACGAGCACCGCGGGCTTCTTCCAGGAGGTCAAGCGCACCGGCGCCGACTTCGACATCTTCCTGGTCGATACCGCGGCGGCCGCGTGCACGCAGTTCGGCGCGTCCCGCACGCCGGTCGAAGCTGCCGGCGCGCCGTGCGTGACCACCTGGGACACGCGTGCCCTGCCCACCGCCGACGGGGTCAAGGAAGACAGCGAGTTCGAGGCGGAGTGCCGTGAGCAGTGGGAGGACAACTTCGGCGATCGGACGACCCCCGGGGTCCCGGCCGGCGACCTGGTGATCAACGGCGTCACCCTCGGCGAGGACATGACGCCCAACCCCTGCACGATGATGAGCCTGCTGATCCCGGCGATCAAGAAGGCGGGTCGGAACCTCACCTGGGCCAAGGTGCATCGGAACCTGATGAAGACCACCTCGGCCCCCGGCGCCTACATGTCGGACGGGAAGGGCGGGTTCGCCGACGGCAAGCCCTACTTCGCCAACGACGTCCACCTCCAGCGGCTCACCGTCGCGACGGCGAGCACCCCGAAAGACGCCAACGGCACCTACAACGGCTGCCCCCAGCCGACGAACTGCTTCATCCCCCAGCTCGTCGACGGACGAGAGTGGTTCCCGATCGTGGAATGACGGTCAGCCCGCCTCCGGCGGCTAGACACGGCGGGATCGATCGTCGCCCAGGAGCCCGAGCCATGCCCGCGAACCGCCCCCAGCCGTACCAGATGCCCGAGGCCGAGTTCTACTGGTCGTCGGGGGCCGACGGGCGGCTGCGGATCCAGCACTGCGACGACTGCGACCAGCTCGTGCACCCGCCCAAGCCGGTGTGCCACTACTGCCGGTCGACCAACCGGTCGGTGGTCGGGGTGAGCGGCGCGGGGACCGTGGTGGGCTTCACCGTGAACCACCAGCAGTGGCTGCCGTCGTTCCCGCCGCCCTACGTGCTGGCCTCGGTCGCGCTGGCCGAGGACGCGCGGGTGATGATCACCACCAACATCGTGGGCTGCGACCCCGACGACGTGGTGGTGGGCCTGCCCGTGGCGGTCGAGTTCGAGGAGGACCGCGGCACCTGGTTCCCGCTGTTCCGGCCCACGGGTGACGCCCCCGCGGCCGACCTGCCGCCGCTGCCGGTCGACCCGGTCGCCACGCTGCGCAGCGCCCGCCCCATGGTGAGCACCGAGAAGTTCGAGGACAAGGTCGCGATCACCGGCATCGGCATGTCGCGGCTGGGGCGGCGGCTCATGGTCGACCCGCTCGAGCTGACCGTCGAGGCGGCCCGCCGGGCCGTGGAGGATGCCGGGCTCACCTTCGACGACATCGACGGGCTGTCCACCTATCCGGCCGGGTCGGCGCCGGGCGGCCACTCGGAGGGCGGGATCGTCGCGCTCGAGTCGGCGCTGCGCCTGCGGCCCACGTGGTTCAACGGCGGGGGCGACCTGCCCGGCCAGTCGGGCGTGCTCGTCGCCGCGATGATGGCGGTCGCCACCGGGCTGTGCCGCCACGTCCTGTGCTTCCGCACGGTGTGGGAGGCCACTGCCACCGAGCGGATGCGCCAGGGGATCGACGCGCCGCACGGCATGGGCGCCGGCGGAGCCCACAAGGTCGCCGCGCCGATGGACTTCAGCCTGCCGTACGGCGCGGGGTCGGCGGCCATGACCCTCGGCGTCCGGGCGTCGCACCACTTCGCGCGCTACGGCACCACCCGCGACGCGCTCGGGGCCATCGCGACGACCCAGCGGTACCACGCGTCGCTCAACCCCGACGCGATCTACCGCGACCCGATGTCGATGGACGACTACTACGCGGCGCGGATGATCACCACGCCGTTCGGACTGTACGACTGCGACATCCCCTGCGACGGGTCGATCGCGGTGATCGTGTCGGCTGCCGACACGGCGAGAGACCTGCGCCAGATGCCGGTGCGCGTGGAGTCGATCGGCACGCAGATCCTCGAGCCGGTGGAGTGGGACCAGGGCACGATCACCCACGAGCCGCAGGTGCTCGGGCCGTGCGCGCACCTGTGGAGCCGGTCGTCGCTCACGACGGCCGACGTCGACGTCGCGCTGCTCTACGACGGCTTCTCGTTCAACTGCCTGTCGTGGCTCGAGGGCCTGGGCTTCTGCGAGATCGGGGAGGGTGGCGACTTCGTGGCCGGCGGCGACCGCATCCGCCTCGGGGGTGCGCTGCCGATCAACACCCACGGCGGCCAGCTCTCGCACGGCCGCACCCACGGGTTCGGCTTCTTCCACGAAGCCGTCACCCAGCTGCGCGGCCACGGCGGGGCGCGTCAGGTCGAGGGGGCCGAGGTCGCGGTCGTGACCAACGGCGGCCTCACCCCGGGCGGGGCGATGCTCCTCACGGTCGACCGCTGAAGCCGCGATGGTGAGCCCACCCCGGGGGCCGGAGCGCCCGTCGGTTCGCCGGTCGGTTCGCCGGTCGACTCGCCGTTCGTCGGCGAGGGGTCAGTCCTCGATCGGCTCCCACCACTGGCACCACCACGCGCCGCCCACCAGGATCCGGATCTGCTGGTGCCAGCAGTACGAGATCGACGACGTGGTGTCGAGGTAGTACAGGCAGTTGTCGCAGCGCTCGTCCTGGTACGGCTCGCCCTTCAGGACGGCCCGCTCCATCATCTGCTGGAGCACCATCCAGTTCTTCTCGTCGACTTCCTTGGGCTCCGGCTTGGGCATGTCTTCGTAGGCCATGGGCCGGAAGGATAGGACTCGGCCGGCGCACGCGGCGCGCTCGGCCCCGGTCCCGGTCACGGGTCACCGGTCACCGCCGCGGGGCAGCGGAGGCGCGGGGTCACCGGAAGTGGGGGATCACCGGAAGTCGCGCATCACCGGAAGTGCGGGATCACCTGCTCCCCGAAGATCCGGATCGTGGTGAGCTGCTGCTCCTGGGTGAGCGTGCCCATCTGGATGAGGCACATGCAGTTGTCGACGCCGGCCGCCCGCAGCCGCTCCACGTAGGCGATGGCGGTCTCGGCGTCGCCCAACGCGTGGTCGAGGTTGTACATCGACGACGCCGCGGTGGGCGGGGCCTCGCCCCGGGCGACGGCGTCCTTCGCCTGCTGGTGCAGGTCGTGCATGTAGGTCAGGTTGTCGACCCGGTCGGTGTGGCGGGCGGGGGCGACGCCGTCGGGGGCCGACCAGTGGCTGATCGCCTCGGCGAAGAAGCGCAGCGCGCGTCCGCCGACGCGTCGCGCCTCCTCCCGGTCGTCCATGAGGAAGGTGGGGCAGAGGGCCACGAACTCGTCGTTGATGTGGCCGGGCGACACGACCGCGCCGGGGTCACGCTGGGCGCGCTCGTCGTCGAACGCGGCCCGCATGCGCCCGATCGCCTCGGGCCCGCCGAAGCCGAGCACCATCGGGCCCACGCCGTAGCGGGCCGCGGTCCGCACCGTCTCGGGGTTGGTGCAGGCGAGGAACAGCGGCGGGTGCGGCATCTGCACCGGGCGGGGCACGACCGTGTGGGGCGGCCGGCCGGGCGGCGGGTGGATCCTGAGCAGCTCGGAGTCCCACACGATCGTGTCGCCCCGCCAGCAGTGGCCGATGAAGCGCAGCGCCTCCTCGACCTGGGGCTTGGTGTCCTCCGGGCGCACGCCGCACAGCGACATCTCCTGCACGGTGCCTCCGCGCGCGGCGCCGAGGTTCACACGTCCGTCCGAGACGATGTCGAGCATCGCCGCGCGCTCGGCCACCCGCACGGGGTGGTTGTAGCCGAACGGCATGCACACGGCCGCGTGCCCGATGCGGAGGCGCGAGGTCTGGGCGGCGACCGCGGTGAGGAAGATCTCGGGCGCGCTCATGTGGGAGTACTCCACGAGGGCGTGGTGCTCGACGGCCCAGATGCCGTCGAAGCCCATCTCCTCCGCGTAGATCGCCTGCTCGATGCAGTTGTGGATCGTGGCGTGCTCGACGTCGGGCGTGCCGTACTCGACCTGGGCCTCGAAGATCATGGAGAACTTCACGGGCCCAGCATGCCCCGGATCAGTCGCGGCGCGCCCGGATCCCGTCGAGGAGGATGCGGGTGAACCCCGTGATCGACTCCTCGAGGTCGCGCGGCGGGAGGCCGGACGCCTCGCGACGGCGGACCATGTTGGGGTAGAGCTCGAGCAGGCCCTGCATCGCGCTCCAGCACAGGTCGGCCGCCATGTCGACGTCGAGGTCGAGGTTCTCGGCGGCGCCGACGGCCCGGACCGTGTCGACGAGGACGGCGTAGGCGCGCTCCCCGGCCTCCTGGTAGCCCGGGTCGTCGCAGTCCACGACGTCGGCCCGGAACATGACCTGGCAGTGCGCGGGGTAGCGCATCCCGGTCTCCACGTAGCCCCGGCCGATGGCGACGAGCCGGTCCTCGGGGTCGTCGATGCCCGCGGTGGCGTCGGCCAGCACCTGCGCCAGGTGGTCGAACCCCTGGACCGCGAGCGAGGTGAGCAGGCCGGTGGTGTCGCCGAAGTGGTGGGCGGGCGCCGCGTGCGACACCCCGGCGCGACGGGCGACCTCCCGGAGCGAGAAGTGCCCGAGTCCCTTCTCGGTGATCACCTCGGCTGCGGCGCCGCGCAGGGCGTTGGGCAGGTCGCCGTGGTGGTACCGCTCGGCCGGGGCCGCCGCGGCTGCCGCATTCGTGGTCGCGGTGTCCGAGGTCACCGGGTCAGTCTCCGATTTCGACTTGACGATGTCAAGAACTGACTTTACACTGACAACTTGACACTGGTAAGCACCCCGCCCCGTCACCACCGAGGAGCCCGCATGACCCCCAGGACCCGGGACCAGATCCACCGCCACCGCTGGTCGATCCTCGCCGTCGTCTGCCTCGCCGTGTTCGTCACGGTGCTCGACGGCACGATCGTCAACGTGGCCCTGCCGACCCTCTCGACCACGCTCGACGCGTCCACCAGCCAGCTGCAGTGGATCGTCGACGCCTACCTGCTCGTGTTCACCGGTCTGCTCCTCGCGGCCGGTGGCCTCGGCGACCGCTACGGCCGGAAGCGGGCCCTGCTGGTGGGCCTCGTGGTGTTCGGTGTGACCTCGGCGTTCGCAGGGATGGCCGGCAGCGCCGAGACGCTGATCCTGGGTCGGGCCCTCATGGGCGTCGGCGCCGCGCTGATCTTCCCGGCCACGCTCGCCATCCTCACCAACGTCTTCACCGACCCGGGGGAGCGGGCCAAGGCCATCGGCGTCTGGAGCGCGGTGAGCGGCGTCGCCGTCGCGGCGGGCCCGATCCTCGGCGGCTGGCTGCTCGAGCACTACTGGTGGGGATCGGTCTTCTTCGTCAACGTCCCTGTCGTGATCGTCGTGTTCGTCGTCACGGCGCTGCTCGTCCCGGAGTCGAAGGAGGCCGACGCCCCGAGCCTCGACTGGCGGGGCCTCGTCCTGTCGATCGCGGCGATCGGCACCCTGGTGTTCACCATCATCGAGGCGCCGAAGTGGGGCTGGCTCTCCTCCACGACGCTGGTCGGCTTCGGCGCCGCGGCCGGCCTGCTCGTCGGCTTCGTCCTCTGGGAGCTGCGGACCCCGCACCCGATGCTCCCGGTGCGCATCTTCCGCAACCGGCGGTTCACCGCCGCGAGCGCGGCGATCACCTCGGCGTTCTTCGCCCTGTTCGGCTTCATCTTCCTGATCACGCAGTACTTCCAGCTGATCCGGGGGTACTCGCCGCTCGAGGCGGGGGTCCGCACGCTGCCGGTCGCGATCTCCATCGCGCTGGCAGCGGTGGTCGCGCCCCGCATCGTCCAGCGGGTGGGCACGACGAAGGTGGTCAGCGCCGGGCTGGCGCTGATGGCCGCCGGCTTCGTGTGGGTGTCCACGGCATCGGCCGGCACGCCCTACCTCGAGATCGTCGGTCAGATGATCCTGCTGGGCGTGGGCCTCGGCTTCACGACGGCCCCGGCGACCGAGTCGATCATGGGCTCGGTGTCCCTCGACAAGGCGGGGGTGGGCTCCGCGGTCAACGACACCACCCGAGAGCTCGGCGGCACGCTGGGCGTCGCCATCGTCGGCAGCGTGTTCAGCTCGGTGTACGCCAACGCGCTGTCGGGGGGTCGGGTCTTCTCCGGGCTCCCCGCGGAAGCCCAGAAGGTCACCGAGGACTCGGTCGGCGCGGCGCAGGTGGTGGCGGGCCGCCTCGGGTCCCTCGCCCCGGCCTACCTCGGCGAGGTGTCCGACGCCTTCCTCTCGGGGCTGGCGGTGGCCTGTCTGGTCGTCGCCGGGGTGGCCCTGGCCGGGGCGATCGTGGCCTGGGTCTTCCTGCCGGCCCGGGCCGGGGTCGACGTCGGAGGCGCCGACGGGGCCGATCCGATCGTGACCGACGGGAACGCCGACGACGCGGAGCTGGTGACCACCGGGTGACCACCCGCTGATCGCCGAGCGAGCCGCTGCGTGCGGCCGGGTCCGCGCGTAGCGTGGGCCCGGCCGTCCGCGAGTGGGAGCCGCCGGTGACCGACGAAGTGATCCGCACGGAGGGTCTGACGAAGGTCTATCCCGGCGACATCCGGGCGGTCGACGGCCTCGACCTGTCGGTGGGGCGGGGCGAGATCTTCGGCCTGCTCGGGCCCAACGGGGCCGGCAAGACCACGACCGCCGGGATGCTCACGACTCGCGTCGTGCCCACCAGCGGCACGGCGTGCGTCGGCGGCATCGACGTCGTGGCGCACCCGGTCGCGGCGAAGCAGGTGATCGGGGTCGTGCCCCAGACCAACACGCTCGACCGCTCGTTGTCGGTCTACGAGAACCTCTACTTCCACGGCCGGTTCTTCGGGATGAGCGCGCGGACGGCGAAGGCCCAGGCGCAGCGGCGGCTCGAGCAGTTCCGGCTGTCCGACCGGGCCGCGCAGCCGGTGATGGCCCTGTCGGGCGGCATGGCCCAGCGGCTCATGGTGGCGCGGGCGATCATGCACCGGCCGGCGACCGTCTTCCTCGACGAGCCGACCGCGGGCCTCGACCCCCAGAGCCGGCTCGCGCTCTGGGAGGTGCTCGGCGAGCTGCACCGCGAGGGCCAGACGATCCTCCTCACCACGCACTACATGGAGGAGGCCGACGCACTGTGCGATCGCCTGGCGATCATCGACCACGGTCGTCTCCTCGCGCTGGGAACGCCCGAGGAGCTGAAGGCGTCGACCGGTGCCGACACCATCGTCACGGTCCAGACCCGGCCCGACGACCTCGACCGGCTCACGCAGGTGCTGGGCCGTGAGGTGCCGGGCGCGCAGCAGGCGCTGCGGGTCGACCCGCACGTCGTCGTCCAGGTGCGGGGTGCCGACCGGATCGTGCCGCAGGTGTTCGCGGCGGCCGAGCGCGCCGGCATCGACATCACCGACGTGTCCGTCGCCGAGCCGTCGCTCGAGACGGTGTTCATCAACCTGACCGGAAAGGACCTCCGCGAATGAGGGAGCAGGAGATGGTGGTGGGCGCATGACCACGGTTCCCGTCGAGCCCGGCGCGGAGCTCGTCCCGCGGCGGTCTCCCGCCGCGGCGGCGCGCGTCGCGTTCGGTGCGTTGCTGCTACGCGACCTCGTCGTGCTGCGCAAGACGCTCAAGGAGTTCATCCCCCGCACGCTGCTCCAGCCGTTCCTGCTGGTCTTCGTGTTCACCTACGTCTTCCCGAAGATCGGCCAGGGCGTGGGCGGCGCCAGCGGGGAGTCGGAGTTCTCGACGATCCTCGTGGCCGGCGTGGTGGCTCTCGCGATCATGTTCCAGGGGATCCAGACGGTCGCGCTGCCGATGGTCAACGAGTTCGGCTTCACCCGCGAGATCGAGGACCGGGTGCTCGCGCCGCTGCCGATCGCGATGGTGGCGATCCAGAAGGCGGTCTGGGGGTCGCTCGCCAGCCTCCTGTCGGCGCTGCTCGTCTTCCCCATCGCCGCGGTGGTCCCCGCCACGCCGGTGCACCTCGACGTCAGCTGGCCGGTGCTGCTGACGCTCACGCCGCTGTGCTGCTACATGTGCGGCGCGCTCGGCCTGTTCTTCGGCACCCGCTTCGACCCGCGTACCGTGCCCCTGCTGTTCGGGATCATCGTCATCCCGATCACGTTCCTCGGCGCGATCTACTACCCGTGGCAGGCGCTCGAGCCGATCCGCTGGCTCCAGATCCTGGTGCTGGCGAACCCGCTCGTGTACATGTGCGAGGGCTTCCGCGCCGCGCTCACCGACAGCCCGCACATGAGCCTCTGGGTGGTCTACCCGGTGCTCGTCGCGTTCTCGGTCCTGTTCACCTGGCAGGGGATCAAGGGCTTCACCCGCCGCGTCGTGTCCTGACCGTCGTTCCGCCCCGCGTGGCGTCGCTCAACGGCTCGTGACGCGGCCGACCGGCGCCGGACGAGTCAGGGCGGGTAGCATGTCGGTTTCCTGGTCGGAGACTTTGCCGACCAGCGACCCGGACTCCCTCCGGGTCTCCCGAAGTCCTGAGTGGTCTCTCAGCGGGTTGCGTGCCGAACGAGTGCTCGCCAGTCCGTGAGCGCTGTTCTGCTTCTCCCCCCGTACGCAACTCCCGACCCCGGAGACACCTGTGACCTCCTTCGCCGATCTCGGCGTGCCGCACGACGTCGTGCGCACTCTCAACGCGCGGGGCATCGACGCCCCGTTCCCCATCCAGGCCCTCACCATCGCCGACGGCCTCGCCGGCCGCGACGTGTCGGGCAAGGCCCGCACGGGCTCGGGCAAGACCCTGGCCTTCGGCATCCCGATGGTCGCCCGCATCTCCAAGGCGTCGTCGAGGCGCCCGACCGCCCTCGTCCTCGTGCCCACCCGTGAGCTGGCCAAGCAGGTGTGCGGCGAGCTCACCTGGCTCGGGAAGGGCCGCAAGCTGCGCGCCTTCTCGGTCTACGGCGGCGCCGCCTTCGGCCCGCAGCTCACCGCGCTGCGGCGCGGCACCGAGATGCTCGTGGCCTGCCCGGGTCGCCTGCTCGACCTCATCGGCCGGGGCGAGGTCGACCTCGGTGGGGTCGAGATCGTCGTCGTCGACGAAGCCGACCGCATGGCCGACATGGGCTTCCTCCCCGACGTGCGCCGAATCCTCGACCTCACGCCCGACACCCGCCAGACGCTGCTGTTCTCGGCCACGCTCGACGGCGCGATCGACACGCTCGTGCACGACTACCAGCGCGACCCGGTGCGCCACGAGATCCCCGAGGACCCCGACGACGGCGCCCGGGTGGAGCACCACTTCTGGAAGACCGACCGCGACGCGCGTGTGGCGCTGACGGCCGACATCATCCGCGCCTCGGGCCCCACCATCGTGTTCTGCCGTACCAAGCACGGCACGGACGGCCTCGCCAAGAAGCTCGGCCGGATGGGCGTGCGGACCGAGACCATCCACGGCAACCGCTCCCAGGGCCAGCGCGAGCGCGCCCTCGACGCGTTCGCCCGGGGCAAGGTGCCGGCGCTGCTCGCGACCGACGTCGCCGCCCGTGGGATCCACGTCGACGGGGTGGAGTGCGTGATCCACTTCGACATCCCCGCCGACGAGAAGGACTACACCCACCGCTCCGGGCGCACCGCCCGCGCCGGGGCCACCGGGACCGTCGTCACGCTGGTGATGGCCGACCAGGTCAAGGGCCTGCGCCGCATGCAGCGCACGCTCGACCTGCCGGAGGGCGTCACCGCCCCCGACCTCCACGCGCTCGCCGCGCCGGTGGCGACGGGTTCGACCCGGTCCGACCGGTCGGACCGCGAGGCCGACGCACCGATGAACCGGGCGGCGCGCCGCCGGGCGAGGTTCGGCGACGTCCGTGACGTCCGTGACGTCCGTGACGTCCGTGACGTCGGCGACCCCTTCGTCCCGTCCGGTCCGGTGCGGGGCGAGACCCGCCCGGTCGGCACGCTCAAGTTCTTCGACACCAAGCGCGGCTTCGGCTTCATCGACCGCGGCACCGGCACCGACCTCTTCGTGCACCACAGCGGGCTCGACGTCGCCGGCCACCGCCTCAGCGAGGGCGCGCTCGTGGAGTTCGACATCGAGCCCGGCCGCCGGGGCGAGGAAGCCCGCAACGTGCGCCTCGCCCGCGTCTGACCGGAGGGCCGCCTCAGCCGAGCACGCCGGACGCGCGCAGTTCGGCGATCCGGTCGGCGTCGAGACCGAGCTCGCCGAGGACCTCGTCGGTGTGCTCGCCGAGCATCGGGGCCCGGCCGGCCAGCGTCGCCGGGGTCTTCTCGAACTGGGCGGGATGGCGGGGATGGCGGACCCGGCCCGACTGCGGATGCTCGTGGGTCTCGAACATGCCCACCGCCAGCGCGTGCGGGTCCTCGGTGAGCTCCGCGGGGGACAGCACCACGCCGCACGGCGCGGTCTCCCGCTCGAGCGCGGCCATCGCGTCGGCCACGGTGGTGCCCTCGGCGACGGCGTAGATCGTGTCCATCACCTCGGCGACGAACTCGCGGTTGGCGTTGCGCTGCTGGATCGTCTGGAGTCGGGGGTCGGTGTCGTCGACCCCGAACGCTCGGCACATGGCCGGGAAGTCCTTGTCGGCGGTCGGGGTCACGATGCCCCAGCCGTCGGCGAACTTCAGCGGCCGGAACGTGGCCACGAAGCTCGACGGCAGCGACCCGTCGGAGTCCATGAGGACCTCGTTGCCGGCGGCGTCGGCCCAGAGGAACGACGCGACGGCGTCGAGCATGGCCAGCTGCACGTGCTGTCCGCCGTCGCCGCGCTCCCGGGCGAACAGCGCCGCGGTGATCGCCTGCGAGGCGTAGAGCGCGGTGGTCTTGTCGGCCGCGGTCTGCTTCAGGAACTTCGGCTCGTCCTCGTCGAGGCCCTTCTGGTTCGCGGCGAAGCCGCCGTACGCCTGGATCACGGTGTCGTACGCACCCTTGTGCGCGTAGGGGCCGACGGGCCCGAAGCCGGTGAGCGACGCGTAGATCACGTCGGGGTTCACCGCCGTGAAGTCGTCGTAGCCGAGGCCCACCCGGTCCATCACGCCGGGCCGGTAGTTCTCGATCACCACGTCGGCCGTTCGACCGAGCTCGAGCAGGAGCGCCCGACCCTCGTCGGTGTGGATGTCGATGGTCACCGAACGCTTGCCGCGGTTGCACGCGTGGTACAGCGCGGCGCACCCGCCCACCATGACGCCCACGTAGCGGGCGACGTCGCCGAAGCCGGGGCGCTCGACCTTGATCACCTCGGCGCCCTGGTCGGCCATGAGCGCGGCTGCGTAGGGACCCGTGAGCGCGATCGAGAAGTCGAGGACCTTGATCTCCCGGAGGGGTCCGTGGGGGGCGCGGGGTGCGGTCATCGGATCGGCTCCGGGCGCTGGGGGGTGCTCCAGGTGCTCACGCTTCGTAGGTCTCCTTGCTGCGGGGCCGGCCGCCGGGGCCGCTGTACGCCAGGCCGTAGCCGGGCTCGGGGACGAACTGGGCCACCGCGAGCTCGACCGACTCGCGCGCCGCGACCCACGCGTCGACGAGCCGGTCCTCGGCGTCGTAGTCGAACGGGTCGGTGAGGACGATCTCCTCGGGCGCGCCGGGCGCGATCGGGTGGGCGGCGAGCCAGCGCGCCGTGTCGGCGAGCGCGGTGCGGGCCGGGAACTTGTCGCGGTAGCCGAGGTTGGTGCGCAGCCGGGTGAGGTCCATCACCCGATGGGTCGGGAGCGGCTGCGCGAGCATCGGGCGGGCCGGGAGCGCGAGGTCGTGGGGCATCGACACGATCTCGAACCGGTGGCCCAGCGCGTCGGCCACGATCTCGATGACCTGCCGGACCGACAGCACCTCCTCGTCGCCGACGTTGAACACCGTGCCGGCGGCGGCTTCGGGGCGGTCGACCGCGAGGAGCAGCGCGTGGGCGAGGTTCTCGGTGTAGCCGTGGTGGTGGAGCGTGAGGCCGTCGTCGGCCACCACGATCCGGTCACGCCCGTCGAGGATCCGGCGCACGACGCACCACTCGCGCGGCGCGAGCTGGTAGGGGCCGTACACGTACGGGTAGCGGAAGTGGGCCGCGGCGGGGTGGTGGGTGAACACCACCTCCTCGGTCCGGGCGATCCGGAATCCCTTCTCGTCGAGCGCGGGGTCGTCGACCGTGGGGGCGTCCTCGCCGACCGGCACGGGCAGGCCGGCCGGGTCGTGGGCCCACGGGTTCATCCAGCCGAGGTAAGCGGGCACGCCCCCCACCGACACGAACCGGTCGGTGTGGCCGACGGTCAGCTCGGCGATCCGCCGTAGTCGGCCGTACATCGCCAGCGTGACGTCCCACGTGCGGCCGGCGAGGGCGTTGCGCAGGCTGTCGACGTCGTAGGGGTCGGCGTGGAGGTGCTCGACCTCGGCCGGTGTCTCGTCGCGCTCGTGGGTGCCCCGGTGGAGGATCGTGACGGTGTCGCCGCGCGCCACGAGGTCGCGGACGAGCGGGATCCCGGTGGGCCCGGTCCCCCCGATGACGAGCACGCGTTCGGGCACGGCGGGATCGTTGCACACTCCACCCCCTTCCGCTCCCGTTCTGGCGTCCCGGGCGCATCGAGGAGATGCGCAGGGGACGCAAGAAGGTGGCGGGGTCAGGAGCGGAGGGCGGCCGGGACGTCGGTGAGCGCGGAGTCGGGCAGGACGAACGCGCTGTCGGCCAAATCTGCACCCGGCTCGACGATCTCGGGGTAGCGCAGGCCGGGGAGGGCGACCACCTCGTAGATCTCGTGCACGCCGCCGCTGAACCGGGCCCAGGCCACGACCTCTCCGTTGCGGGTGTCCATGACCCACACACCGCAGTTGCGGTCGACGCCGTCGCCGGTGAGCGGCAGGCCGTCGAAGACGTGCTCCCGGACCTGCGACAGGCCGATGAACGCGTAGGGCCCGATGAACGACAGCCCCCGGGCGAAGCCGGGCACCGCACCCACGTCGGTGCGGTCGCCGGTCGCGGGGTCGATCGTCACGAGCACCCCGCGGCCGGACTCGAGCAACCAGAGCCGGCCGTCGTGCCAACGGGGGGAGTGGGGGAAGCACATCCCCCGGCTCACGATCTCGCCGCTCGGCACGTCGATGAGGATGCCGCCGTCGAGCTTGTGCTCGCGCCACCCGTTGGGCTCGTCGGTCTCGCCCAGGGCGGTGACGTACTTCGCCTCGTCGTCGACCACGCAGAGCCCGTTGAGGTGGCAGCGGTCCTCGGGGGCGTAGGCCGAGATGAACGTCGGTCGCCAGACCGGCACGAAGCTGTGGCGGTCGTCGAGGGTGGCGAGGCACGAGAACCGGGTGTTGACCAGCCAGAGCTCGTCACCGACGTAGCCGAGGTCGTGGACGCGGATGTCACCCGTGGTGTGGGTGTGGCGGGGCATGAAGCACGCGTCGTGCCGGTCGGGCGGGTCGAGCCGGGGGATCATCGCGGGCTGGTTCTCGAAGATGTGGACCTGCGCCTTGGTCCCGAGAGCGAGCTGGCCGCGGTTGAGCGCGAGGCCCATGGGGCTGGCGAACTTGCGGAAGTGGGTGTTGAGCCCGCCGTCGGCCACCCGGAAGGCGATGAGGTGCCCGGTCTGGTAGGTGGTCACGAGCAGTGACGCGCCGAGCTGCTCGAGCGCCCGGGGGAACGTCGCGGTGTGGGTGCTGCCGAACACGACCTCGGCCGGTGCGTCGGGCGCGATCTCGTTGCCCTCGGCGTCGGTGAGGGGGGTGGGCTCGCCGTGCTCCCGCGGGGCGGGGAGCCGGCGGGCCTCCGCGGCGGGGGCCGCGTCGGCATCGGGCGAGCGCCGCACCTCGACGGGAGTGGTGCGGGGCGG
>VGCA01000043.1 GCA_016870245.1 Actinomycetota bacterium
CGAACACGGCGCCGTTGACTGTGTCGTCGGCGGTGGCGGTGGTGGCCAGCCAGGCGTCGTCGAGGTCGTCGGGGGCGAACCGACGCGAGTGCCACGTGAGGGCCCCGGCGTCGGCCCACTCCCGGATGCGGTCGTCGGCCTCGGGCGCCACGACGTGCACGTCGGCGCCCGCCTCGAGCAGCGCCTCGACCTTGCGGGCCGCGATCCGCCCCGCCCCGACCACCACGCAGCGCCGGCCCTCCAGGAGCAGGTTGACGGGGTAGCCACCCAGGCCCGGACGGCCGGAGACGGGTGCAGCGGCGGCGGTCACGCCCCGATCCTACTGAGACGACGCCACTATCCCCCCGGCCGGGTCGCTGCGCTCGCTCGTGCTGCCTGGCCGGTGCGGGGGGGACGCTCGCTACGCTCCCTGGCTGCATGGTGTTCGCGCTCGCCGCCGTGGCCACGGTGCTGGCCTGCCTGTTCGCCATGGCCACGTTCCAGCGGGCGGCGGCCGGCCGCGGGCCCCACCAGTGGGCCTGGACCGTCGCCCTCGTGCTCTTCGCCGCGGCGTCCGTCGCGCTCGCCCTCGGCGCGTCCACGGGCTGGGACGACGGCACCTACAAGGTCTTCTACCTGTGCGGGGCGATCGCCTCGGTGCCGTGGCTGGCGCTCGGCACCGTGTTCCTCCTGTTCGGCGGCCCCGTCGGCCGCCGGGCGAGAGGCTGGCTCGTGTTCTTCTCCGGGCTCTCGCTCGGGGCGATCCTCCTCGCCCAGATGGAGCCGGTGACCGGCACCGAGATCCCCGTGGGCAAGGACACCTTCACCCAGGCCCTGCCCCGCGTGCTGGCCGCCGTCGCCAGCGGGCTCGGGGCCACCGTGATCGTCGTCGGGGCGCTGTGGTCGCTCGTGCGCCTGCTCGGTGCCGACGTGGCGGGCCGGGGCCGCCTCGCCGGGGCCAACGCCCTCGTCGCGACCGGCACGCTCGTCCTGTCGAGCGGCGGGCTCCTCCAGGGCTTCGTCGGCCACGACGAGGCCTTCGCCCTCAGCCTCGCCGTGGGCATCGCGGTCATCTACGCCGGGTTCCTCGTCGCCGACGGTGCCCCGCTTCCGGCGCCCGAACCGGAATATTCCCACTCAGAGTGACAATTGTCGGCCGTTTGTTGGTCGATCCTCCGCAGAATCTCACTCAAGGCGTTCGAAGTGGCCGCCGATGCATCGCACACGGAGTACGCGGCCCGTGGGGGACTCCGGTCCTCCCCGACGCCGCCCACGCTCCAGCGAAGGTTCCGGTGCCGCGGGCGCGGGGAACGTGGAACGCGGCGCCGACGGGCGCGGCGCTCCACCGGCCTCCCAGCCCGCCCCAAGACCCGTGCCCGCGGTCCGGACCTTCTCGCCCGACGCTTCGCCCTCGCGGTGGAGTCGGGGTCGAGGAGTCGGGCGCGGGCGACCACGGTCACGAACATGGTGGGGAGCTTGCGACGAGGTCGCGCTCCCCGGTGCTCCCGACGGGGGCCCAGGGTGCTCCCGGCGACGCTCGGAGCCGACGCCGCCGCGGGCGCGATCGCCGCGGGCCCTCCCGTCCGCGACCGTCCGCGACCGTCCGCGACCGGGCTCGACCGGGCGACGCTCGCGAGGCGAGATCGACCCCGCCACGCATTGCGGCAACGGTCGGACTCTCGGATAGCCTGCGACCCGTGGCCCTGGAGCAGTATCTGCCGCTGTTCTCCCTGCTCGCGCTCGTGATCCTGTTCGCGGCGCTGAGCTTCGTCGCGTCCCAGCTGCTGGGACCACGGCGCCCGACTGCGGCCAAGGAAGCGCCCTACGAGTGCGGCATCGTCCCCGAGGTCGAGCCGGCCGAGCGGTTCCCGGTGAAGTTCTACGTCGTCGCGATGGCGTTCATCGTCCTCGACGTCGAGATCATCTTCCTGTACCCGTTCACGGTCGTGCTCAAGGACCTCGCGGCGTACGGCCTCGTGACGATGGGCGTCTTCCTGATCGTCGCCCTCGTCCCGTTCGGCTACCTGCTCTCGACCGGCGCGGTCGAGTGGGGCCCCGTGCGCCAGGTCGCCGAGCGCGTGGGCTACCGCGTGCTGCGGGCCGCGGGCATGCCGGGGCGTGACGGCCTCGACCCGACCCGGCCGGCCGAGCCGGTGGAGGAAGCTGCCTGATGGGACTCGAGGCAGTTCCCCACAACTTCCTGACCGGCCGCCTGGAGGACCTGGTCAAGTGGGCGCGCCGCAACTCCATGTGGCCGGCCACCTTCGGGCTCGCGTGCTGCGCCATCGAGATGATGGCCACCGGTGCGGCGCACTACGACCAGGCCCGCTTCGGCATGGAGGTCTTCCGGGCCAGCCCCCGCCAGGCCGACCTGATGATCGTCGCCGGCCGGGTGAGCCAGAAGATGGCGCCGGTGCTGCGGCAGGTGTACGACCAGATGGTCGAGCCCAAGTGGGTCATCTCGATGGGCGTCTGTGCCAGCTCGGGCGGGATGTTCAACAACTACGCGATCGTGCAGGGCGTCGACCAGGTGGTCCCGGTCGACGTCTACGTGCCCGGCTGCCCGCCCGGTCCCGAGACGCTGCTCCACGGCATCCTCACGCTCCACGAGATGGTGCGGACCGGCGAGATCATGAAGCGTCGCCGCGCGCAGGGCGCGGGAGCGGGCGCCGGCGTGCAGATCGACCAGGTCGACGGCATCCCGTCGCCGGTCCGTCTGATCGGGACCCAGGCCTAGGTCATGTCCGACGAGAGCCCCCAGGGCGACGCCGACGCGGCCGAGACCGTCGAGGAGATCGCCATCGCCGATCCCGTCGCGGCGGCGGTCGTCGAAGGGTTCCCCGGCTCGGTCGCGGTCGAGTCCCACGGCCAGTCGGTCGTCTACGTGGATCGCGGCGTGCTCGCCGAGGTCACGAAGCGGCTGCGCGACGCCGAGCGGTTCACCCAGTGCACCGACGTCACCGCGGTCGACCACGCGGCCGACGTCGAGCGGGTGGAGATCCCGGGCGTCGTCCGGGAGCGGTTCGAGGTGGTCGTCAACCTCCTCTCGCACCCGCGCAACGCCCGCATCCGCCTGATCTGCCAGGTCCCGGAGGACGACCCCACCGTCCCGAGCGTCACCCCGTTGTTCCCGGGCGCGAACTTCCCCGAGCGCGAGGCGTACGACATGTTCGGGATCACCTTCGACGGGCACCCCGACCTCGCCCGCATCCTCATGCCCGACGACTGGGACGGTCACCCGCTGCGCAAGGACGATCCGATCGCGCGCATCCCCGTCACCTTCAAGGGGGACCCCGCACCCCGATGAGCGAGTCCATGAGCGACGTGATCAACGAGCCGACCGCCGAGGAGGCCCGGCTCGGGCGGCAGACCGACGAGGGTGCGCAGGAGCTGCGACCGCGTCAGCACGAGGTCGTCATGACGGGGGGCGTCTGGCCCGACGACGACGAGACGATGATCATCAACATGGGTCCCCAGCACCCGTCGACCCACGGCGTGCTGCGGATCATGATGGAGCTCGACGGCGAGACCGTGCTCCAGGCCAAGCCGGTCATCGGCTACCTGCACACCGGCATGGAGAAGACGGGCGAGCAGCTCACGTACGTGCAGGGCGCCACCAACGTGACCCGCATGGACTACCTGAACTGCCTCGGCAACGAGCTCGTCTACGCCCTGGCGGTGGAGAACCTGCTCGACACCGAGGTCCCCGAGCGGGCCGTGTGGATGCGCATGATGCTGGTCGAGCTCCAGCGCATGGCGTCGCACCTGCTCTTCCAGGCCACCAACGGCATGGACATCGGCGCGCTGTCGATGATGATCTACGGCTGGCGCGAGCGCGAGCAGGTGCTCCGCCTGCTCGAGATGATCACCGGGCTGCGGATGAACCACAACTTCATCCGCGTCGGTGGCCTCGCGGCCGATCTCCCCGACGGCTGGCAGCAGGCGACCCTCGACGTGTGCGACAACGTCGAGGCCGGTGTCGCCGAGTACGAGACGCTCCTCTGTGAGAACCCGATCTGGCAGGAGCGGACCCAGGGCGTCGGCGTCATCACCACCGAGCAGGCCCTCGCGCTGGGAGCCACCGGTCCGATCCTGCGCTCCACCGGGTTCCCGTGGGACCTCCGCAAGGCGCAGCCGTACCTCGCGTACGACGACGTCGACTTCGAGGTCATCTACACCGGAAACGGCGACGTCTACGACCGCTTCCTCATCCGCCTGTTCGAGATCCTCGAGTCGGTGAAGATCGTCCGCCAGTGCGTCGCCCGGATGCCGGGCGGCGACTACCGGGTGCAGGACCGCAAGATCACCCCGCCCCCGCGGGGCCGCATCGACGAGTCGATGGAGGCGTTGATCCACCACTTCAAGCTCTTCACCGAAGGGTTCAAGGTCCCGGCCGGGGAGACCTACGTGGCGATCGAGTCGCCGCGGGGCGAGGTCGGCTGCTATCTCGTGTCCGACGGCACCGGGAAGCCCGTGCGCCTGCACGTCCGCGGACCGTCGTTCTACAACCTGCAGTCGGTGGAGGCGATGGTGCCGGGGAGCATGGTGGCCGACGCCGTGGCGATCATCTCGAGCGTCGACCCCGTGATGGGGGAGGTCGATCGCTGATGGATCGGGAGCTTCCGTCGTCATGAGCTTCTCCGCAACCGAGCGCCGGCGCGCCGAGCACATCACCGCGCAGTACCCGCAGTCCCGGTCCGCCACGCTGCCCCTGCTGCACATGGTGCAGGACCGCGACGGGTGGGTGTCGCCGCAGGGCATCGAAGACGTCGCCGAGTTCCTCGGCCTCACGCCGGCGATCGTGCTCGGGACCTGCTCCTTCTACACGATGTTCAAGACCGCACCGGTCGGCCGGCTCGTGGTCTCGGTGTGCACCAACATCGCCTGCCTGGTCAACGGCGGGCCGGACCTCTTCGAGCACCTCCGCCGCGAGTACGCGCACTCCGACGACGTGTACGTCGAGGAGGTCGAATGCCTCGCCGCGTGCGACCTCGCGCCGGTGCTCCAGGTCAACTACGAGTTCCACGGGCCGCTCACCGGCGAGACCGCAGTGGCGTTGATCGAGCGGTACCGCGCCGGCGAGCTCAAGGCCCGCACCATCTCCGGCACGCGCCAGGGGAGTGACCACTGATGGCCCACGAGACGCCTGTCGTCACCAAGTTCCTCCGGGAGCGGCCCGACGACTCGTGGCAGTTCGAGACCGCCCGCGCCTTCAACGCGGCCTACACGCGCATCGAGAAGGCCTTCTCGATGGGGGCCGAGGCGATCGTCGAGGAGGTCCAGAAGTCGGGCCTGCGCGGCAAGGGCGGCGCGGGTTTCGGCACCGGTCAGAAGTGGTCGTTCCTGCCGAAGGGCGTCTTCCCGCGCTACCTGTGCGTCAACGGCGACGAAGGCGAGCCCGCGACGTTCAAGGACCACATGCTGGTGGAGCGCGACCCCCACCAGCTCGTGGAGGGGGTGATCATCACCGCCTACGCGATCCAGGCCAACCACGCGTTCATCTACCTGCGCGGCGAGTTCGGCCTCGGCACCGAGCGTCTGCAGCAGGCGATCGACGACGCGTACACGCACGGCTTCCTCGGCAAGAACATCGGCGGGTCGGGCTTCGACCTCGAGCTGGTGCTGCACCGCGGCGCCGGTTGCTACATCGCGGGCGACGAGACGGGCTTGCTGTCGAGCCTCGAGGGCGAGCGGGCGATGCCGCGCATCAAGCCGCCGTTCCCCGCGGCGCAGGGGCTCTACGCCGCGCCGACCGTCGTGAACAACGTCGAGACGATCTCGACGATCCCGCACATCATCGCCCACGGAGGCGACTGGTACGCGGGCATGGGCGTGAACCGGTCCACCGGCACCCGCATCTTCTCGGTGTCGGGGCACGTGCAGCGGCCGGGCAACTACGAGATCGAGCTCGGCATGACCTTCCGCGACCTGATCGAGGGTCTCGCCGGGGGCATGCGGGACGACCGGCGGATGAAGTTCTTCATCCCCGGTGGCGCGTCGGCGCCGTGGCTGCTGCCCGAGCACCTCGACTCGCCCCTCGACATGGACTACGCCGGCGCCGAGCTGCGCACGATGCTGGGCTCGGGTGCGATCACGGTGTTCGACGAGACCGTCGACCCGCTGCTCGTGTCGTGGCGGCTCGCGAAGTTCTACGCGCACGAGTCCTGTGGCAAGTGCACGCCGTGTCGCGAGGGCTCGTCATGGATCGAGAAGGTCCTCTACCGGATGGTCAACGGCCGGGGCCGGCCCGAGGATCTCGACCTGCTGCTCTCCTTCGGCAACAACATCGTCCCGGGACTCAACGCACCGTTCGCGCAGACCACCATCTGCGCGCTCGGCCCGTCGACGATGAGCCACGTGGTGAGCCTCGACCGGTGGTTCCGCGAGGAGATCATCGAGCGGCTCGAGCGCGACACCGCGCGCCGCCGGAGCCTGGAGATCGTCAGCGTGAGCGCAGGGGCGGGATCGTGAGCACCGACGCCGTCCGGATGAGCCAGTGGCCGTCCGACCAGGAGTACGTGATCCCGGTCGCGCCCGGACCCGACGTCGTGACGGTGACGATCGACGGCAAGGAGGTGCAGGTCCCGCGCGGCGAGCTGCTCATCAAGGTCGCGCAGGAGCACGGCACCTACATCCCGCGGTTCTGCTGGCACGAGCGCATGAAGCCCGTGGGCATGTGCCGCATGTGCCTCGTCGAGATCGAGGGCATGCGCGGCCTCCAGATCTCGTGCGCCACGCCCGTCACCGACGGCATGGTCGTGCACACGCAGTCGCCCGGCGTGAAGACCGCCCAGGACGGCGTGCTCGAGCTGCTGCTCATCAACCATCCGCTCGACTGCCCGGTGTGCGACCGTGGCGGCGAGTGCCCGCTGCAGGACCAGACGCTCGCGTTCGGTCCCGGCGAGTCGCGCTTCGTCGAGGAGAAGCGCCACTTCGAGAAGCCCATCGCGATCAGCGAGACGGTGCTCCTCGATCGCGAGCGCTGCATCCAGTGCGGCCGCTGCACCCGCTTCGCCTCCGAGGTCGCGGGCGACGCCCAGATCCACTTCGGGGGGCGCGGGTCGGGCACCGAGGTGATGACCTACCCCGACGAGCCGTTCTCGTCCTACTTCGCCGGCAACACCGTGCAGATCTGCCCGGTTGGCGCGCTCACCGCGAGCCCGTACCGCTTCCGGGCCCGGCCGTGGGACCTCGACAGCGTCGAGACCTCGTGCCAGCAGTGCGCGGTCGGCTGCCGGGGTGCGCTGGAGTCCACGTCGAACCGACTCGTCCGCCTGCTCGGCGTCGACCTCGACCCGGTCAACCAGGGCTGGCTGTGCGACCGGGGGCGCTACGCCTACGAGTGGGTGCACAGCGACGCCCGCGTCACCACGCCGCTCGTGGAGCGGTCCGGCGCGCTGGGTGAGGCCACGTGGCCCCAGGCCCTCGACGCCGCCGCCGACGCGCTGCGCGCCGCGATCGACGCCGGTGGCCCCGAAGCCGTCGGTGTGCTCGGGGGTGCGCGCGGCACCAACGAGGACGCGTACGCGTGGGCTCGATTCGCCAAGGGCGTGCTCGCGACCGACAACGTCGACGCCCAGCTCGACGACGGCCTGCCCGCCGAGGTCGTCCTCGGACTGCGCCGCGCCACGATCGACGACCTCGACGCCGCGGCGGCGATCGTCGTCGTCGCCCCCGACCTCAAGGAGACGCTCCCGGTGCTCTACCTCCGGGTGCGGCAGGCCGCACTGGAGAACGGGGTGCCGCTCGTCGACGTCGCGGCGCGCGACAACGGCCTGACCCACGCGGCCTCGCTGGTCCTGCGCCACCTCCCGGGTGAGGTCGGCAGCATGGGCACCGCCGTCGCGGGTGCGATCAGCGGCCACCCCACGCACACCGAGGCCGACGCGCTGGGCGCGCTGATCGAGGGTCGCGAAGGTCCGGTCGTGGTGATCCTGGGGCGCCCGTCGCTGGCCGAGCCCGCGACCGGCGCGGTGCACGCGGCCGCGCAGCTCGCCGCGGTCCCGACGGTCAAGTTCCTGCCGGCGCTGCACCGGGGCAACGTGCACGGCGCGCTCGACCTGGGGCTCGCCCCGGGCTTCCTGCCGGGACGGGTCACCCTCGCCGACGGCGGCCCCCACGTCGCGGCCACGTGGGGGAAGGTCCCCGCCGCTCCCGGTCTCGACGCCCGCGGCATCCTCACCGCCACGGCCGAGGGCCGCATCCGCACCCTGGTGCTGCTGGGGAGCGATCCGCTCGCCGACTTCCCCGACCGGCCGCTCGTCCAGCGAGCGCTCGCCGCCGCGGAGCAGGTCATCGTGGTCGGCGCCTTCACCGCCGACGCGGGGGACCACGCGACCGTGGTGCTCCCGGTCACGGTGTGGGGCGAGCAGGAGGGCACGAGCACCAACCTCGAGGGCCGGATCCAGCGGCTCTCCCGCAAGGTCACGCCCGGCGGCACGGCCATGGAGTCGTGGCGGGTCGCGGGCGAGCTGGCCGCGCGCCTCGGCAGCGACTTCGACCTCGAGCAGACCGCCGAGGTGCAAGACGAGATCGCCCGGGTGGCGCCCGCCTTCGCCGGCGTCGACTCGTCGCTGCTGCGGCGGGCCCGCGACGGCGTCGTGCTCCCGCTGGCCGACCACGCCCACGAGATCGAGTGGGGTCCGGCCCCGCTCGGTGCCGGCGTGTCGTGGGAGCCCATCCCGTCGGGTGCCGATGCCGAGCCGGTCCCGGCCGGGGCCGACACCGGTGCGGGCGAGACCGCGGCGGCCGACGACGACGCGAGCGCCGACGGCGATCCGGCGCCGACCGCGGGTCCGCCCACCCCGGCCGTGGCGCTGCACGCCTGGGCCGGACCCGCCGCCCCGGCACCGGTCGTGCCGGTCGACGGCTACGCGCTCCGCCTCGTCGCCTCCCGCACGCTCTACGGCACCGACCGGTCGGTGCTCGAGTCCCCGTCGCTCGCGGGGCTCGCCGCGCTCGAGGCCGTGCTGCTCGTGAACCGAACCGACCGCGACCGCATCGGCGTGGCCGACGGCGAGCGGGTGCGGGTGACCTCGGTCAAGGGCAGCGTGGAGCTGGCCGTGCAGGCCGACGGCGCCACACCTCAGGGCATCGCCTATCTGGCCGCCAACCGTGCGGGCGCCGGCATCGGCGACCTGGTCGACCCGGCCGAAGCGGTCACCGACCTGCGCGTGGAGACGCTGCGATGAGCGCGCCCCGGAACTTCGACGACGTCCGCCGCCCGGGGAAGGAGCGGGTCCGATGAGCCCGATCCTGGGTGCCGATCCGCTGTTCAGCGACGGGATCGACACGACGGTCGTCCTGATCGTCATCGTGAAGACGATCATCGTGTTCGCGATCCTGCTGGTCGCGGTGATGTTCTACGTGTGGTTCATGCGCAAGGTCATCGCCGACATGCAGAACCGCATCGGTCCGCAGAAGGCGGGCCCGTTCGGCGCGTTCCAGACCCTGGCCGACGGCATCAAGCTGTTCTTCAAGGAGCAGTCGTCGCCCACGAGCGCCGACCCGCCGGTGTTCAAGCTCGCGCCGTACCTCGCGATCATCCCGGCGTTCCTGGCGTTCGCGATCGTGCCGATCGGCGGGGTCGTCACCGTGGCGGGTCACGAGACGTACCTGCAGCTCGCCGACCCCGGGATCGGCGTGCTCTGGCTGCTGATGATGTCGGGCATCGGCCTCTACGGCGTCATGCTCGCCGGGTGGGCGTCGGGATCGAAGTACCCGCTCCTCGGCTCGGTCCGGGCCTCGGCCCAGCTCCTCAGCTACGAGGCCGCGCTGGGCCTCGCCATCGTCGGCGTGCTGGTCCACACCGGCTCGCTGTCCACCCGGACCATCGTCGACCAGCAGGCGTGGGACGGGGTCGGTTCGGCCTTCTCGCAGTGGTACTGGCTGCCCGCCATCGGCGCGTTCGTCATCTTCTGCATCTCGGCCATCGCGGAGACCAACCACCCGCCGTTCGACCTCGTCGAGGCGGAGCAGGAGCTGGTCGGCGGGTTCCACACGGAGTACACCGGCATCCGGTTCGCGATCTTCTTCCTCGCCGAGTTCATGAACGTGATCACCATGAGCGCCATCGCCGTCACGCTCTTCCTCGGCGGGCCGTCGGGTCCGGCGCTCGGATTCCTGAGTGCCGACAGCTGGGTCAACGTCTGGGTGATGCCCGTCTTCTGGTTCACCCTGAAGGTGCTCGTCCTCCTCTACGCGACCGTGTGGGTGCGGGCGACGTTGCCTCGCCTCCGCTACGACCAGCTCATGTCGCTCGGGTGGAAGTACCTCATCGAGCTCGCCTTCTTGTGGGCGATGATCTCGGCCGTCGTGGTCGTCGGGGCCGACCAGGGCTGGAACCGCTGGGTGGTCGTGCCCTCGGCGATCTTCGGCGCCGGGATCATCCTCGCCGTCCTGTGGGCCTGCATCCCCCGCCGTGGGGAGTCGGTGGAGGAGATTCGCTGAGATGGGCGGGACGGCGTAATGGGTAGGTTCAGCGGCTTCGGCATCACGATCAGGCAGGTCGGAAAGGTCGTCACCGGCGACTACCCCAAGACCAAGCGACCCAAGCCCACCCGGTTCCACGGTCGGCACGTCCTCAACCGCTACGAGGACGGCATGGAGAAGTGCATCGGCTGCGAGCTGTGCGCCGGCGTGTGCCCGGCCCGCTGCATCTACGTGCGCGGCGCCGACAACCCGGTCGACGCACCGGTGTCGCCGGGTGAGCGCTACGGGTTCGTCTACGAGATCAACTACCTGCGGTGCATCCACTGCGACCTGTGCGTGGAGGCGTGCCCGACCGAGGCGATCACCGAGACGAAGCTGTTCGAGTTCTCGTTCACCAACCGCCAAGACGCGATCTACACGAAGTCCGAGCTGCTCGTCGACGACCAGGGCCGGGCCCGGCGCCAGCCGTGGGAGCTGTGGCTCGGCGGCGAGGACGACGAGACCAGCGCGTGGATGCGGGCGACGGCCCCGTCGGGTCAGGCGGAGTTCGAGGGCCGCATCGGGTGGTCGGGCGAGCTGGGCTTCGGGGTGCGTGAGCCCGAGCAGGGGCAGACCGCGCCCGAGCCGCTCGAGCCCGAGGTCGACCCGGCCGACGGCCACGGGCACGGGCACCACGCCGACCCCGGCCATGGGGGCGGACATTGATCCCGTTCCTGTTCTTCGTTGCGGCGGCGGCCACGTTGGCGGGCGGGCTCGGGGTGGTCCTCGCGCGCAACCCGGTGCACTCCGCGCTGTTCCTCGTCATGACGCTCGTGAGCGTCGCCGTGCTGTTCCTCATCCAGGATGCCGAGCTGGTGGCCGCGGTCCAGGTGATCGTCTACGCGAGCGCGATCGTCGTGCTGTTCCTGTTCGTGATCATGCTCCTCGGCGTCGACCGTCAGGAGTCGATGCGCGACCGCATCCCGTACCAGCGACCGGCGGCCATCGCCCTCGGCGTGATCCTGCTCGCCCAGCTCCTCTGGCTCGCCGGCCACGAGTGGGTCACCGGTCAGGAGACGGCGAGCGGCGTGCCGATCGAGGGTGGCGGGTTCGGCGGCAACGTCGAGCGGGTCGCCCGCGTGCTCTTCACCGACTACATGTGGGCGTTCGAGATCACCGCGGTGCTGCTCGTGATCGCGGTGGTCGGTGCGGTGGTGCTCGCCCGTCGCAGCGGCCAGAAGGGCGAGCCCGTCGACGACGTCGACGAGGCCGCGACCGAGGGGGTGGACGCATGACGCTCGCCGCCCTCGAGATCACGCCGTCGTACTACCTCGTGCTCGCGGCGATGCTCTTCACGATCGGCTCGGTGGGGGTGCTCACCCGCCGCAACGTGCTCGTGATGTTCATGTGCGTCGAGCTGATGCTCAACGCGGTGAACCTCTCGTTCGTCGCGTTCGCGAAGGCGCTCGACGACATCACCGGCCAGGTGATCGTCTTCTTCGTGCTCGTCGTGGCTGCCGCGGAGGTCGCGGTCGGTCTGGCGATCATCGTTGCCATCTTCCGGCGCCGCCGCCACGCGACCGCCGACGACCTCCAGGCCCTGAGGGGCTGATCCCATGCCGACCGGAGTGAGCTCGTGAACTCGCGCGACATCCTCGACTACGTCGGGATCATCCCGCTGCTGCCGTTGTTCGGCGCGGCGCTGCTCCTGATCTTCGGTCGCCGGATCGGCGAGCCGATCGCGGGCTGGATCGCGACCGGCCTGATGTTCCTGGCCTTCCTGGGTTCGGTCGTGGCGCTCTTCGCGCTGCTCGACCTGCCGAGCGAGGCCCGTCTCCAGGTCAACCAGATCTGGGAGTGGGTCCCGGCGGGATCGTTCTCGGTGCCCGTGGGCACCCAGGCCGATCCGCTGTCGGTCACCTGGCTGCTGCTCGTCACCGGCGTGGGCTTGCTCATCCACCTGTACTCGATCGGGTACATGCACGGCGACCCGCTGTACTCGCGGTTCTTCGGCTACCTCAACCTGTTCGCGGCGTCGATGCTCATCCTGGTCGTCGCCGACAACCTCCTCCTCACGTTCCTCGGGTGGGAGGGGGTGGGTCTGTGCTCGTACCTGCTCATCTCGTTCTGGTACCAGCGCAACGACGCCGCGGTGGCCGGCAAGAAGGCCTTCGTCACCAACCGGGTGGGTGACGTCGGCTTCTTGCTCGCGATGTTCCTGATCATCGCCACCTACGGCTCGCTCGAGTACACCGCGATGGCGCCGGCCGCCGAGATCATCGGTGCCGGGACGGCCACCGCGATCGCCCTCCTCCTCATGGTGGGAGCGATGGGCAAGAGCGCGCAGATCCCACTGCACCTCTGGCTGACCGACGCCATGGAGGGCCCGACCCCCGTGTCGGCGCTCATCCACGCGGCGACGATGGTGACCGCCGGCGTGTACCTGATGTGCCGGGCGTACCCGTTCCTCGAGGTCAGCTCCGACGCGTCGACGGTGGTGATGTGGGTCGGTGCCGTGACCGCGCTCCTGGCGGGCACCGTCGCGGTGATGCAGCCCGACATCAAGCGGGCCCTCGCCTACTCGACCATCAGCCAGCTGGGCTACATGTTCCTCGCGGTCGGCATCGGCGGATACGTCGCCGCGGTCTTCATGGTCCTGTGCCACGCGTTCTACAAGGGCTGCCTGTTCCTCGGTGCCGGCTCGGTGATCCACGGCAACGGCGACAACCAGGACATGCGGATCATGGGGCGGTACCGCAAGCTCCTGCCGGTCACGGCGTTCGCGATGGTGATCGCCTGGCTCTCCATCGCGGGCATCCCACCCTTCTCGGGCTTCTGGGCCAAGGACGAGATCCTGGTCGAGGCCTACGCCCACGGGGACTACGGCGTCTGGATCGTCGGCACGATCGCCGCCCTCGTGACCGCCGTCTACATGACCCGCCTCATCTTCCTGACCTTCTACGGCAACGCCCGCTTCGAGGGTGGGGAGGCGTTCGACGCGGTGCCGGTGGTGTCGGGTGGCTCCGACGAGGGCGACGACGCGCACGACGTCGCCGGCGAGGGCCACGGCTACGACCCCGACGACCCGTTCGCCGACACCCCCACGGTCGTGTTCGGCGAGCCGCCCCGGCCGAGCCGGCTGCACGGCCACCTGCCCCACGAGAGTCCACCGCTGATGCTGTTCCCGATCGTGACGCTGGCGATCCTCGCGGCGTTCGCCGGGTTGCTCAACCTGCCGATCGGCAACCTCGACTTCCTGCACCAGTTCCTCGAGCCGGTGTTCCACGGCGTGAAGGAGACGGAGATCTCGACGACCGCCGAGCTCGCCGTCGAAGGCATCTCGATCACCTTCGCCATCGTGGGCGTCGCCATCGCCATCCTCATCTACAAGGGTGGTCTCCGCGCCCCGGACCGTGACCCGGTGGTCGACCGGCTGCGGCCCGCCAGCACGCTCATGGGCAACGCCTACTACTGGGACGCCGGCGTGAGCGCCTTCGTCGGCGGGCCCGGTCAGAAGAGCGCCTCGTGGCTCGACCGGGTGTTCGACACCAAGATCATCGACGGCGCGGTCAACGGCACGGCCTGGATCTTCCGGTGGTGCTCCCGCACGCTCAGTCGGGTGCAGGACGGCTTCGTCCGCCGCTACGCACTGGGCATCCTCCTGGGCGCCGTCGCGATCCTGCTGTTCGTGCTCCTGTGGGCGGGGCGGTAAGCCATGAGCGAGCACTTGTCCACGACCACCGGTCCCGCGGCGCGAGCGTGGCCCGAGCGGCCCGGCCGGCAGGGCCAGGAGCGGGCGTGATGGACTTCCCGCTGCTCCTCGCCATCATCGCCACGCCCGCGCTCGGCGCGGTCGTCGTCGCGCTGCTCCCGGCCGACCGCCCCGAGATCGCCAAGGCCCTCGGCTACGTCTTCACTGCCGCCACCGCGGGGCTGTGCCTGTACCTGCTCTGGCACTTCCAGGCCGGCGATGCCAGGTTCCAGTTCGTCTACGACAAGCCGTGGATCCCGGGTCTCGGCGTCCGGTTCACCCTGGGTGTCGACGGCATCAGCCTGTTCATGGTCGTCGTCACGGGCCTGCTGTTCCCGCTCGGTCTGCTCGCCTCCGAGAAGTACATCACCCACCGGGTCAAGGCCTACGTGGCGTGGTTCCTCCTGCTCGAGATGGCGATCATGGGGATCTTCCTCACGCTCGACCTGATCGCCTTCTTCATCTTCTGGGAGCTCCTGCTCGTCCCGATGTTCTTCCTGATCCTCGGCTGGGGGTCGGAGAACCGTCGGTACGCGGCGATGAAGTTCTTCATCTACACGGGTGTGGGCTCGGCCTTGCTGCTGGCTTCCACGCTGGTCCTCGGCTTCCTCCACCAGGCCGACACCGGGGTGCTCACGTTCGACTACCGCGCGCTGGCGGAGTGGAATGGGCTGACGGGCACCGCCGAGGTGCTGCTGTTCCTCGGGTTCATGGCCGCCTTCGCGATCAAGGCACCGCTGTTCCCGTTCCACACCTGGCTGCCCGACGTGCACACCGAGGCGCCGACCGCGGGATCGGTGGTCCTGGCCGGCGTCATCATCAAGATGGGCGCCTACGGGTTCGTGCGGTTCTCGTTCGAGCTGTTCCCGCAGGCGAGCGTCGACCTGGCGCCGCTCCTGCTCGTCCTCGCGGTGATCGGAATCCTCTACGGCGCGATCGTCGCCGCCATGCAGACCGACCTGAAGCGCGTCATCGCCTACTCGTCGGTCGCCCACATGGGCTTCGTGATCCTGGGCATCTTCTCGCTCACCGTGATCGGCATCGACGGCGCCGTGTTCACCATGGTCAGCCACCCGCTCACCACCGGGGCGCTGTTCCTGCTCGTCGGGATGATCTACGAGCGCCTCCACACCCGTGAGATCGGCGAGATGGGCGGGATGTGGAACTCGGTGCCGGTGCTCACCGGCCTGTTCATCGTGGCGATGTTCGCCGGCATCGGTCTGCCGGGGTTCTCGGGGTTCATCGGCGAGTTCCTGTCGCTCGCCGGTGCGTTCCTCTACGACCGGCCGTACGCGATCGTGGCGACATTCGGCGTGATCTTCGCTGCGGTCTACATGCTGTGGCCGTTCAAGCGGGCGTTCGCGGGCAAGGCGTCGGGCGCGGTGGCCGCGATGAAGGACCTCTCCGTGCGCGAGCTCGTGGTGGTCGTGCCGCTGCTGCTCGCGTCGCTGTTCATCGGCATCTACCCGAAGCCGGTGCTCGACCGCATCGAGCCGGCGTCGGAGCGGGCCGTGCTCAACTTCGAGCGCAAGACCGACTACCGCAGTCCCGAGGACTCGCTGGACCGGCGCAAGACCTTGCGGGAGGTCGAGCGGGCCGAGAAGGCCGAGGCCAAGCGCGCGGCCGGAGAGGCAGCGCACGGGGAGGGTGAGAAGTGATCGCCGCGGCCGTGCCCATCGAGACGCCGTCGGTCGACCTGTGGGCGATCGCGCCGATCATGGCGCTGGTCGCCACCGGCGTCGGGATCGTGCTGCTGCGCGCCCTGCTGCGGCGCCACGCCGCGGTCACCCCGGCCGCGTTCGGCCTGTCGATCGTCGGGCTGCTCGTCGCCGCGGGCCTGCTGGTCCGCCAGTGGAACCTCGTCCGCGACGACGGCCCGCTCACGAGCTTCGCCGGGCTGGTGCGCGTCGACCCGTTCGCCGTGTTCCTCGGCATCGTCGTCGTGGCCGCCACGCTGGCCGGCGTCCTGCTCTCGTACTCGTACCTCCGCCGTGAGGGCCTCGAGGCGCCCGAGTACTTCGCCCTCATCCTGCTGTCGGCTTCCGGCATGCTGATGATGACGACGGCCAACGACCTCATCGTGGTCTTCATGGCGCTCGAGGTGCTGTCGATTCCGCTGTACGTGCTCGCGGCGTTCGACCGGCGCCGCCTGCGCTCGCAGGAGGCCGGGCTCAAGTACTTCGTGCTCGGCGCGTTCTCCTCCGCGGTGTTCCTCTACGGCATCGCGCTCACCTACGGCGCGACCGGGACCACGTCGCTCACCGGGATCGCGACGTTCCTCTCGCAGAACACCCTGTTCGAGCAGGGCACGTTGCTCATGGGCCTGGCCCTCCTGCTCGTGGGCCTCGGGTTCAAGGTCGCGGCGGTGCCGTTCCACATGTGGACGCCCGACGTGTACCAGGGCGCGCCCACCCCCGTCACGGCGTTCATGGCCGCGGCCACCAAGGCCGCGGCGTTCGCCGCGATCCTGCGCATCGTCACCACGGCGTTCCCGCAGTACCGCGACGACTGGCGGCCGATCATCTGGGTGCTCGCCGCGCTGTCGATGCTGGTGGGCGCGATCGCCGCGATGGCCCAGAACGACATCAAGCGCACGCTCGCCTACTCGTCGATCGCCCACGCCGGCTACATCCTGATGGGCGTCTACGCGACCACGTCGCGTGGTCGTGAGGCCGCCCTGCTCTACCTGCTGGTGTACGCGTTCATGGCGATCGGGGCCTTCGCAGTGGTCATGATCGCCGCGCCGAGCCCCGACGACGCGAAGCACTCGTACGACGACTACCGCGGGATGGCGCTGAAGCGGCCGATCCTCGGCGGCTTGCTGATCTTCTTCGTCCTGGCCCAGGCCGGGGTCCCGCTGACCAGCGGGTTCATCGGGAAGCTGGAGATCTTCGGATCCGTGGCCCAGGCCGGAGAGACCCGCGACTACATCCTCCTCGTCATCGGCGTGGTCTCGGCGGTGATCGCGTTCGCGTTCTACCTGCGGATCGCGTACACGCTCGTGACCGCCCCCGACGACGAAGCGGCACTGGAGTCGGCGTACTCCACGACGCCGCGCCGGGTCGACGGGTGGACCGGCCTCGTCCTGTTCGCCGCCGCGGCCCTGACCCTGGTCATCGGGCTCGTGCCCGGCACCTTCATCCACTTCGCCCGCGACGCCGTCTTCTTCTAGGGAGCTGACGTGGCCCCTTCGGCGTCCCGGGAGTCGCGGACGTGGCCATGACCGGCGCGGAGGGTGCGTTCAACTTCCGGAGGATCGACGCGCGCCTCACGACGTCCGGCCTGCTCAGTCCCGAGCAGCTCGCGTCGCTGGGCGGTGAGGGCTACGAGGCGGTGGTCGACCTGCTGCCTGCGGGCGACGACTGGGCCGTCGCCGACGAGCCCAGGATCGTGCGCGACCAGGGCATCGAGTACGTGGCGATCCCGGTGGACTTCGCGGCGCCGACGCATGACGACCTCGAGCGGTTCTACGGGGTGATGGACGCGCTGCAGGGCCGCACCGTCCACGTGCACTGCGCCGCGAACTACCGGGTGAGCGTGTTCTACGGGCTCTACGCCCTCGCGCGGGGCCAGTGGACCCGCGAGCAGGCGGACGCGCTCGTGCACGGCCTGTGGGACCCCGGGGAGTACCCCGCGTGGGCATCGTTCATCGCCGATGCCCGGGACGGCGGCGGCGAGCCGGCCTGACGCCCGTCGTCAGCCGAGGCCGAAGAGCCGGCGGGCGTTGCCGCCGAGGACGAGGGCCTTCTCGGCGTCGCTCAGCGACGACTCGACGATCTGCGGGATCAGGTGGGAGATCCGCCGGCCGAGGGGCGGGGAGTAGAGGTCGGTGCCGAAGACCACCCGCTCGGCACCGAGCTGCCGCGCGAGCTGCTCGAGGAAGTCGAAGTTGTAGGAGAGGCTCGTGTCCCACAGCAGGTTGGGACACCGCTCGGCGATGGTGAACGCCTCCCGCGTGCCCTCGAACGAGGAGAACGCGTCGAGCACGAGCATCTCCACCTCGGACAGGGCCCGGGCGATCTCGGCGATCTTCCACAGCGCCTCGTCGGACGACTCCGTCATCGCGTGGAGCACCGGCACCATGCCGAGGGCGGCCGTGCGCTCCACGAAGGTGCGGACCCACGGGCTGTCCATCGACACGCCCTGGAACCGGGTGTGGAAGCTGATGCCCACGAGGCCGAGCTCGCCCGCACAGCGCTCCAGCTCGGGCAGGCAGGCGTCTTCGAAGATCGGCTCCACGACCCCGACGGCCACCGGGAACCGGTCGGGCTGCGCGTCGCGGTAGGCGGCGATGCGGTCGTTGCACGCGACCGTGTCGGCGACCCCGTTTGTGCGCGCGTAGGCGTGGCCGGGGATCACCGCGGCCTGGCGCACCCCCCCGGCGTCCATGATCGCCACCCGCGCGGCCCGTTCGGCATCGAGCGCCGCCCCGGCCGTCGGCGCCGCCTCGCTCCCGGTGTGCGTCATGAACGCACGCACGTCGCCCACGTGGTGATGGCAGTCGAACACGTCGAACCCGAGGTCGAGGGTGCTCATGCCCTCGCACGCTAGGCCAACGCGCCATCATGGGCGTCGTGGCCGACACCGACCCGAGGCTGGC